>JANPCU010000074.1:0-27716 GCA_031431195.1 Planctomycetota bacterium
GCCGTGGGATTGGCTTCCAGCCTGTCACTCCGCGGTGTCACGACAGGCTGGAAGCCTATCCCACGGACTCCCCGCTCATCGTCGAGATCAACCCGCGTCTCACCACGAGCTATGTGGGCTACCAGCAGTTGTGCCTCAACAATCTGGCAGCTCTCTGGATCGGGGAGGAGGTCTTACCCCAAACTCTCTCGTGGAGATCCGGGTATGTCGAGTTCAATGCAGTGGGGGAATTTCGATGTGGACATTGATCGGCCTCGATATTGGTGGGGCAAATATCAAGGCCTCGAATGGGATCGACCGAACCATCGAAATCCCGTTCCCGATGTGGAAGAACCCCGACGGATTGGCAAAAGCCTTGAGAACGCTGGAGTCGGCTCTGGTCGAAGACCCCGACATCGTCGCTGTCACCATGACCGGCGAATTGGCCGATTGCTTCCGGACCAAAGCCGAGGGCGTCCACCGTATCCTCGATGCCATCAAGGTCGCCTTCCCCCGTGCTGACCTCCGCGTCTGGCAGACGGGAGCTGAGTTCTTCACCGAGGACGAAGCGCGCGACATCCCGATTCTCGTGGCCGCTGCGAATTGGCACGCACTAGCGACGTGGGCGGGTCGAGCCTGTTTGGAGGGAACTTCGCTACTGATCGACATCGGGTCGACGACGACGGACATCATTCCACTCAGCTGTGGAATGCCCGTGAACGCAGGCGGCACCGACCCGGCGCGGCTGCTGAGCGGCGAATTGGTCTACACCGGAGTGCGACGGACGCCGCTATGCGCGCTCGCAACTCAGATCGTCTTTCGAGGGCGACAAGTCGGTGTGGCTGCCGAACTGTTCGCCACCATGCGGGATGTCCATCTCTGGCTCGGCTCGATCCCCGAAGCTCCCGACGACTGCGACACCGCCAACGGTCGACCGGCCACGCGCGAGTTCGCCCGCGACCGGCTGGTCCGGATGCTGTGTGCCGACTCGGAAGAGATCGACGAGCCGGAGACCACCGACCTCGCCCGGCAGTGGGCCCTGATCCAGCGGGCACAGATTCGCATCGGCATCGAACAAGTCTTAGCTCGACAGGACAGTCCGCCACAGATGGTGCTGCTGTCGGGTGAGGGCGAGTTCATCGCCCGGCAAGTGCTTAAGGAGATCCCCTCACTGGCTGGCGTCGACACGCTCTCGCTCGCCACGGTGCTAGGCCCCGAGCATTCCGTCGGGGCCTGTGCCTTCGCGGTAGCACGGCTGGCTGCGGAGCGACCTTAATCTTCATGCTTCGAGCAGATGCAGAATTGCTCTTCCGGAAAGGCAGACAGGAATGTCTGCCCCACTGAGGAGTGGCACAGACATTCCTGTCTGTGCGAACTGAAGACAGATTCTGGATCTGCTCCAAGGCGAGCGGTCAGACTTGATTGACCCGTGGCACGGGCGTCCCGCCCGTACTTCTCTGTCAACTCACAGGGGCGAAACGCCCCTGCCACAGTAAGCTTTCTCTGACCGTTCGCCCAAACAGAGAGACCTCTTCCCGCTGGCAATCTCATGGAGACAGCGCATGCGGACTGACGGGAACTTCGCCCATCGGGATACGATGGGCGAAGCGACGTTCGAGTTCGGCCAGCATCTCCGGATCAAGGAAGTGTTCGCTCACATCAGCGTGCAGGTCGACATGTCCCTCGGCGGCGTTGGCCGACTCCAAGAGATAGATCTCCCAGAGTCGATGCAGTCGCACAGTCTGCTTGGCCTGCTCCAGTCCAATAGAGGTCAGCCACCAGCGGTCGGCGTCGTCGTACAGGATGATGCCATCCAGAACGAGGGCATGCAGCAACGACTGCTGCTGTTTCATCGTCCAGCTGTGACGTTGCTGGACCTCTGCGGGAGTGAACTTGAGCGGTTCGCTCGCTGTGGCCAGGGGTTTGGCAGACCGAGTCTCGATGATCTCATAGATGGCGCGCAGGATGTCGTCACGCCGGATGCGGCCCTTCAACTGTCGCGATTCCCGCCAGCGTTTCAGCAACCCGCGATGTGTCCCGAACACGAGGCTGAACACGAACAGTGCCACCCCGGCCAGGACGATCATGGCTCCGGCGGGAAGGCTGGCAGAGCCGGTACTCAGCAAGACTCCCAAGGCGGCACTCACGCCGCCGAACCCCGCCGCATACTGAACCACGCGCCGCACATCATCGGTCCAGAACCGGGCCGAACTCGCCGGAGTCAGCAGCAACGCGACGACCAGAATCAGCCCGACGCTCTGCATGCCCAGTACTGTCACGATGGCCACCAGCAGTATCAGCAAGGCATCGAGCGACTTGACCGGCCAACCCCCGGCGGTCGCGTACTCACTGTCAAAACAAGTCAGCAATAGCTCCTTAAAGAACAGTGTCGTGAGGGCCAGTAGCACCACGCTCGCGATGCCGAACGTCAGCACATCCGCCGCCAGCAGCGAGCCAACCTTCCCCGATAGAAACGAAGTCAGGCCCGCTGTCCCCGCACCCGGAATTCGTTGGGCGACCGAGAGCAACACGATCCCCGCGCCGTAAAATAAACTCAGGACTAAGGCCAGCGCCGCATCGGGCTTGATGCGTTTGGACCGCTCCATGAACAGCACACTCAGTGCTCCCAAGAGTCCCGTCACCAGGGCCCCGCCCATCAGCCACGGCACGCTGCGCCCCGTCCCTGGTGAGAACCACTCGATCACCAGAAACGTCAGCCCAATCCCCGGCAGCGCCGAATGGCCGATGACATCGCCCACCAGCGCCCGTTTACGCAGCACCATGAACGCCCCAACCACGCCCGCAGTGATCCCCAGCAGCGTCGTCCCCAGCAACACGATACGGGTGTTGTAGGTCCAGAACGCGATGTCGGCGGCGAGGGGGAGCAGCATGGGGGCGTGGGGAGTGGGGAGTGGGGAGTGGGGAGTGGGGAGTGGCAAAGCCCACCGGTTGCAACCGGTGGGCGTTTTCTGGCTGACTGCTTCTCTATCGGTGGGTGACGGGGTCAGGAGGCTTTGCGCATGGACCCGACCCCAGTGGACGTGCATTCTTGTGATCTCCGGTCTCAGACTGAGAGACTCGCCTGGGAAGTCGAGAACTAAGGGCCGTTGTTTCCTGCCAAGTCTGTTCACGACGGGGCCATCCGCAAAGCCTCCTGACCCCGCCACCCACCGCCGGACTTCTCAGCCTTACCATCACGTCTCCTCCCGAAAAAGGGCGGGCTGCGCTGACTTGTGCGGCGGCTTCATTTCATCGGGACTGCGAACGGGTTTCCGGGCTGCACGTTTGGGCTTCGATGGGACTTCCTCAATTGACGGGATCAACAGAGATGTCTCGATTCCCTCGACACTCCCCGGCTTTAGCTCAATCGGCGTCAGCTCCGGGCGGATCGATTGCACCAACTCCACCATCCGTCGGTGACAGGTCAAGAATAGAATCTGGTGCGACTGCGAGAAGTCGCTCAGCACCCGCAGTGTCTGCTTGGCCCGGTCCTCGTCGAAGTTCACCAGGACATCATCCATGACCAGCGGCAGAGGCTCGGCCCGCTGCGAATACTGCTTCAGGTAGGCCAACCGGATCGCCAGATACAACTGCTCCCGTGTCCCCGTGCTCATCTCCGACGGCACCTTGGCCAGCCCCGTCTTGGGGATCGCTTGCAGTTCAGTGGCGTTTCCGACCGACCGCGTGAGTCCGACGTACTCCCCGAGTGTCAGCTTCTCGAAGATACGACCGGCCTCGACGAGCAGCTGCGGTTGCTGGGTCTTCTCGAACCGCACACGGGCGGCCTCCATCAGGTGCCGAGCCAGGGCCAGTGGCACCCACTGATCGACCGCATCTCCCAGCTGGGCGCGGAGTCCTTCCAGTTGTTGACCGCGTTCGAGGGCGAGTGTTTCCTGTTCGCGAGCTTGCAGAGAGCGACGCACGGTCACCGCACTGGCGAGTTCCCGCGTGCGCTCCTCGTCGAGTTCCTGCATCTGCCGGGCGAGGCGTTGGCGTTCCTCTTGGACCTCATCGAGTTTCGCGGTCCGCAGCTGATCGCCGAACTCCGGATCGCCATCGGCGAATGCCTGCCACTGATGATCGAGGTCGCGCAGCTCGGCCCGCAGAGACTCCGCACAGTCGGCGGCGGCGAGCAGGGCGGGGAGTTCGATGTCCGCCAGCTCAGGCAGTCCAGAGTGCAGCCTCTGAATGTGTCTATCGAGTTCCAGGATCTGCTCTCGGAGCCGATCGATCAGTGTCTCTGTGGTTGATCGCTCCGCTCGTAATCGTGTCTGCTCGAATTCCAGACGGCTGTGTTCATCGAGTTCCGAACGCCACTGCAGGATCTGATCACACGCCTGTCGCGAGTCGCTCCACGTCTTTTCCAGTCCCCTGAGCAGCGGCTGGGTTTGCTCGGTGAACGATTCGACTTGGTGCTGCACTTGTTGCCATCGCTGCTGAGAGGTGATCCGTTTCTGGTCGAGCGATTGGACCTCCATCAGCCGGACGACCACGCGGGCGGCGACGGAGAGATTCCAATCTCCGGGGAGTCCGAGTTGGTCGAGGAATGCGGCCTTACGGATCTCGATGTCGGCCCCCGCGAGCGCGAGTTCGGATTGTTCGCGATCAAGTGCCCCATACTTGGCGGAGACTTTGCGATGCTCTTGCCTTAAGCGTTCGCGGGACTGCACTGCCTCCGTCAGAGTTCGCTCGAGTTCCGTGGCGCTGAGCAGCGCAGCGCGGACCACAGCGTCCGGTTTCTTACTCGTTGAGGTCTTCGGACAGGCGAGAAGCAGCTCCGTCTCGAACTGCTCGATCGACTCCGCTCGCTGGGTCTGCTCCGCCTGCTGCTGATCGCGGGCCTTCTGTTGGTCGAGCCACTCTGATCGCAGCTTCAACCACTCGGCCATCTCGCGCGGAGTGCGGGTACGAAATGGGGAAGAGGGCCATTCGGCTTGCCACTCCTGTTCCAGTGTGGCCGACTCGTCAGAGATGCGGCGGTGTTCCGCGACCCGTTCGGCCCATAAGGCGTGGCACTGTTCAGCCTGGTAAACCAGTTGTTGCCGTTGACCCATTTCGGAAGCGTTGGCCAGCATTTTGTCGGCCAGCTGATCGGCGGCCACGACTCGTTCCCGGTAGAGGTCAGCCAGCTGGTCAGGTTGCCCATTCGTCCACGCCTTGACTGCCGCAGGGGCGGTCTTTCTATCAACGAGGTGGCGAGCAATCAGCGCCCAACCGGCGTCGCGCTCTTCTCGCAACTGAACCAGTTCGGAGCGATTGCAGACCTCGTGCTCGCGATCGAAGCGAGCGAGTGCCTCTCGGGATTCGGTGTCTTGGAGTTCGGCATCGGAGGCACGCAAACGGGCCTGTTCCAGGTCACGAGTGATGAGGTCCACCCGCGTTACATACTGATCGACGGTCGCAGCCAGTGGCACTGTAAGCGATCTCAGTGCCTCCCCAGAGACGCCGACCACGCTGGCGAGTCGCTCTGCCTGCTGCTGTCTCTGCGCGACGAGCCGTTCCAATTCGGGAGCGACCTCTCGATGACGCTTCGCCTCGGCCCGATAATCCTTGGCTCGCTCCAGCAGGTCGCGCAACTCCTCAATGCGGTCGGTCTCGGGCAGATCACGCAGCTCCCACCCCACCCGGTCTTGCTGTTCTTGCAGTTCAGACCGCCGGGAACGGAGCAACTCCACCGACTGCTGGTGCCGGGTCGACTCGTCGCTGAGCAGCTGGGCGGTTTCCCGCTGAGCGAGACTGGCGGTCACACGGTGCAGGTCGGCCGCTGACCAGCCCGGTTGGATCGTGGTCATCTCCTGGGCGATCCGCTGCTCCAGATCGACGAGCGTTTTGGACAGCGTGTCTCGCTCGGTAAGTGATTCGCGGACACGGGCGACTTGATCAGCCAGTGAGCGAATCTGGGCCTCGTGCGGGAGCAGTTCGGCTCCGCTTAAGGGAGCCTCGGTGAGCGGAGAGGCCATCCGTTCACCGAGTTGAGCCCGCTCGGCTTGCTTCTCCGCGAGTGAGGTACAGAGCGTGCGGAGTTCCACGAGAGTGGAGGGCGGGACGTTGCGGATGGCACCCAGCGCCAACCACTCGATACGCACTCGCTCCGCCTTGCGCCAGGCGATCAATGCGGACCCGACTCGTTCGAGCAGTCGGTCGCGCTTGTGGCAAAGGTCGCGATCCGCATGGAGCCTCTGGGCCAGCGCTTCGTGCTCTTCAATCTGCTCCTGCATTCCGGTGTAGTCGCGGACAGTAAACCGGGCCTCGTCATACCGCTTGGCAGCCGCTTGAATCTCGAGGCTCAGTGCATTCACTCGCGGCTTCCTGGCATTGCCGCTGGAGTTGAACAACAGTTCGCATTGGGTCTGAAGCGTGTTGTCGAGTTCGCGAAACCGAGCCATCCCGCCGATCGCCATCCCGAACAGCGCCTCGGTCAGCCCCGCACTTTGCAGACTCTTCTCCCCCAAGGAGAGTTCACTGAGCGAGATCGCAAAGACGTTCTCAAACAGCCCCGCCGTGGCCCCCGTCAGGCACCGCTCCCATACCTCGGGGGTCAGCGGTTCGCGCGACTCGTCGAACTCCCCGGTCAGTCCCGACCCGCGCGTCTTTTTGCGAGTCAATGAGATCCGCCGACCATCCGCCAATCGCACCCGAGCCTGTGTCGTCGTCGTGCCGTCAAAGGCATAGTGACTCTGGTGCGGCATCCCGAACAACGTCTGCCGCATGGCCGCCAGCAGCGTTGTCTTGCCCGACTCATTGGGACCATAAATCACCTGCAACCCGTCGCCGAACTCCAGTCGGCGCGACTTGTAGATGCCAAAGCTCTCCAGGAATAGCTGCTCGATCTGCATCCCGACATCGTACGGGGAGAAGGCTCCGGTCGACCAGTGTCGCAAGGGGAGAGAGATGGTACGCAGATTATCTGGACCGGGCCGCCACCCTGGTCTGATGAAAATTGGGGTGGACGGTGTTCTTCCAATCGCTGTTTCGCTCAGCTGCCCCTGCGTCGGGCAGTCGGCACGGCGGGTGGCAGGGTAAGGTGGGTACGTACCCAGTGGTGGCTCGCTTTAACGGGGGGAGATCGTGGGTCGGCGGCGATGTGATTTGAGGGCCAGTGGCTGACCAGGGCGCCCCACCGACAGCGTCGGCCTCGAAAAGGGCCGAGTGATCATCAGTACCAGGCGTCCTCCAGACCTGCCACTGCTTCACAGGTAGCCTATGAATCACACCGTATCTGCCTACCACTCATCGGCGGCGCGACGAGGATGCTGATGACCAGAAAGTCATATTTGCCTCAAACGACCCCAGGAATCGGTCACATGTACAAACCGTTTATCGATCTGACACAACAGGGCCATCGTCATTGCTGCGATCCTTCGTCGACACCAAGTATACTTCATATGGGACGGATTGAGGCGTACAACGGACGTCCTCGTCCGTCGCTCTGCGAGGCTTTCCTCTCGGACGGACGAGGACGTCCGTCCTACGAAATGTCTCAGTTCTCACCGAGAGACGTATAATACGCGGGACCGACATGCGATTGCCCTGCGCCAGCGCCAGCGTCAGAGGCGAATAGACCCACTTGTCCAACCTCATCTTCTCTCCTTGAATTCCGCCGGCAAGATCCTTCGTTACACTACCCGTGCCTCTGGTTTGCAGCCAGTGAACCTCAAACTCTCCTCTGGTGTCCCATGCCGAAAGTCTCCGTCAAACGCGCCGACATCAAGCCGGGAGAGGTCCTGTGTCAGTATTGCACTGCCCGCTGTTGCAGCTATTTCGCCCTGCCGATGGAGACGCCGACGGAGCGGAACGATTTCGAGAACATCCGCTGGTTCATGCTGCACGGACGAGTCTCGGTGTTTGTCGATTCGGGAACGTGGTTCCTGTGCGTGTTCAACAAGTGCGACCATCTGCAACCCGACAACATGTGCGGGATCTACGAGACCCGTCCGCAGATTTGCCGGGACTACTCGACCGACAGCTGCGAGTACGACAACGATGGGATCTATGACCAACTATTCGAGACCCCAGACCAGATCCAGGAGTACGCGGATTCGATCCTCGGCCCGGTGACGACGTATACGTTCTCTCCCGAGCCGATGAACCCGAAAGAGGTCATGCTGCCGCTGGCGTGATCCTATTTCTCACGCTTGTTCCACAGCTGCCGAAAGCTCTGCATCGGCGGCTCCGGCAGGTCGCGCTGCTTGCCCCACATGTTGAGCAGCGGGTGGTTCACCAGGAACTTCGGCGTGATCCGTAGCGCGAATCGCCCCAGCGTTCCTGCCAGCTTATAGAGCCACAGGTTGGACAACACAGTCTTGGCGGCGACCATCATCAGCTGCTTCGACTTCGGCAGCAGCCCCTTGAGAGCGATCTTGTTTCGCCAGGTGTAGAGCTGCAAATGCAAATCAATTTTCACCGGGCAGACATCAGAGCAGCTGCCGCAAAGTGTGCAGGCGAACGGCAGTGACGAGTGTTGGCTGGAGTCCATCGCGGGGGCGAGGATGGAGCCGATGGGACCGGGAATGACATTGTTATAGCTGTGCCCGCCGCTGCGGCGATAGACCGGGCAGGTGTTCATACAGGCCCCGCAGCGGATGCAGTTGAGCGAGCGGCGGAAGTCGTCGCTGCCGAGCAGATCGCTGCGTCCGTTGTCGACCAGCACGATGTGCATCTCGGCCTTCGCATCGCGCGGGCCGTGGAAGTGGCTGGAGTAGGCGGTGATCGGCTGTCCCGTCGCCGACCGCGCGAGAAGCCGCAAGAAGACACCGAGGTCCGCCGCCCGAGGGATCAGCTTCTCAATCCCCATACAGGCGATATGCACCGGCGGCAGTGACACACCCAGATCGGCGTTTCCCTCGTTCGTGCAGACCACGATCCCACCGGTTTCAGCGATCGCGAAATTGACACCGGTGATCCCGGCCTGCGCCCCGAGGAACTTTTTGCGGAGTTCGTGACGGGCGGCGTCGACCAGATAGTCCGGGTCGGTGGCTCCCTTCTCAGTCCCGATATGCTTGTGGAATAGCTCGCCGATCTCTTCCCGCTTCGTGTGGATCGCTGGCATCACGATATGGCTCGGCGGCTCATCTCGCAGCTGGACGATCCACTCGCCGAGGTCGGTGTCGACAACTTCGATGCCGTGCCGGGTGAGAAACGGGTTGAGATGGCACTCTTCGGTGAGCATCGACTTGCTCTTCACGAGCTTGGTGACATCGTGTTTCTGGAGAATCGAGAGCACGATTTCGTTGTGTTCGGCGGCGTCCTTGGCCCAGTGGACTATCGCGCCGTGCCGCTGAGCGTTGGCCTCGAACTGCTCGAGCAAGTCGGCCAGATTCGCCAGCGTGAACTGCTTGATCCGCGAGGCCGACTCGCGCAGCTCTTCCCACTCGGGAATCGTGCTGGCCGCGCGGTCGCGTTTGCTGCGGACGAACCACAGCGTCTGATCGTGCCATTGCGCCCGCTCGCCATTGGCGATGAACTCGGAGGCTTCTTCGGGATGGGACTTGGCGGCGGTAACCATGAGATTGGCTCTGGGGTGATTTCAGCAAACACCCTGATTGTAGCGTCAACACTCGTGGGGTGGGACCAGCTCGCTTTGGAGCGCAGGCCCACCATTCTGGGGACACGCGTCATCCCTGGTGGGCCTGCGCTCCAAAGCGAGCTGGTCCCACCCTACGTTCACTGCCTGACGCATCAAGATTGACAAGTACATGCCACAGCGCCAAACTGCGGTAAAATTCTACCGCACATCGGCGGTCGAATACCTGTGAGCCAGCAAGGCAATTACATGCAGCAATCACGCAGCACTCGAAAGCGAACGTGGGTGTCACTCGTCGCCTTCGCCATCATTGGCCTCACAGCTGGTTTGTACACGTCGTTCGCACGTTCGCTTCCCGCCCCCTCGATGTTTCCCTCCGATCAGGCCGTCGTGCTTCAGATCGTCACTGCGCCAACCAAGAGCATTATCGGTGGTGAGCAGTATGACGAATCGCAGGTTACCGTACACACCTCGCACCGCGTGAACGTCTTAGCCTCTGGGGAAGGCCAGACGATTAGTTCCGTGGTCGATGGCATTCCCGTTAATGTTGCATACGCGAAATCGGAAGCCGGTCCTGGCAAACACTCGGTTTTGCTTTATGGGATCTACATTGGACTGCCGCTCCGAGTCCGTACTTCGGCAACCACTAGCCTGTTGAGTCAGGTTTTCTGTCCAGCCCGCGTTGCCATTAATGCGGATTTTCACTCGTTCCAAAACATGATGATTCATTACAACGGCGAAGGTCGACCTAACACCTTCATTCGGCTTCGAGTAGATCCCGAACCCGATGAGCTTCCCGTCATTGACATTTCCAGTTTCGGCTCGTCTGGCCAACAAAACGGTGCACCGGAATTGTGCATCACCCCGAATTCACAAATGTAAGCTGTCCGGCACAATCCGGTGACCGTCAGCGTTCCCGTGAGTCCCCTGTCTCTTCATCGCACATCCAGCGGAACTCTGCTGGACCAACCAGCAGTGGCACCCGGCGTCCCCGAGTTGGCAATTACCCGTCTGAGTCCGGCTGAAGCCTCAGCGTCCACTCGCTCCGGAGGGGGAACTCAAGGCAATGAGTTCTCCCTACCCCTATACGGTAGGGCATTGATTCGTGAACAGTGGCAGGGTGGCACAGGTTGGCTGGCTTTGCAGCCTACCTGTGTGCCCTTGGCACAGGAGGCACTACGGAGATCGCCCCTCGTGCAAGAACCTCTTCCAGCTCCCCCGCCTCGGTAGAGTCCAAAGCGACTCAACCGGGGCCACCCTACGTCAATTCGTCATACAGCTTCAGTGCATCGTAGAGTCGATCCGTGACACCCAATCGCTGAGCCCAAGCCTTGAGATACTCCTCATCCAATTGCCCTTGGGCCAACAGGATATCCTGGATGTCACCCAAATCGCGAGGGCGTCCGGCGATGAGCTTGAGGAGCATCAAATCCTCGGGCGTCACGACCCAGGCCAGATTCCCTTCGACCACGAGTTCCACTCGGCGGGACAGAAGACTCTCCTGAAATGACGACTCGGCAAGAAACAGATCGATGTCGATGACCTTGTCGTCCACCCATTGTCGAACTCGCACGAGCGGCATGCCAGCCACCAGATCTACCCAGCCGGATTGGTGAACATCGGGCACGGAATAGCCGAGTTCCTCGACAGCGGCATAAAACTCGGGAAGTCGCTTTCGATCAATCGAAATCGTAAAGTCCAAATCGTGAGTCGGTCTCGGGATGCCATGTACCGAGACGGCCATCCCTCCCATGAGAGCGTAGGGGATTTTCGATTCGCGGAAGAGTCGGATTAAGTCTCTCAGCGGCTCCACCAGATACTCGCGATAGTCATCCATGATGCACCCGTGTCCGGGCGATGGCTTCGAGCATGCGTTGATTGCGGTCGTCATTTTGCTTGCGCAAAATTTCGAGGCGTTTCTCGATGACATCAGAAGGTGCAGAGAAGAAGCGTTGGGCATTCTCCCGCATCATCTGCATCGTGACCGACATTTTTTCACTCGGCGTCATCCGCCGATAAGCCGCCAAGGTTTCGGGATGCAGCATGAGAACCTCTCCGAAATGCGAGCGAGAACACATTCATCCTAGCGGAGTGACTGTGTTCCGCCGAGTCCGTGTGAGTGGCATCAGTACCGGGGCACAGTCGGGTCAATCTCCAGCGACCACTGGTCGATCCCGCCGGCTAGACTCCGGGCCAGCTCAAAGCCGTTTTTCCGGAGCCAGCCCGCCACGCGCAGGCTACGACCGCCGTGATGACAGTGGACAACAATCTCGCGGTTCTTGTACGGCTCCAACTCAGACACGCGAGCAGTCAACTCGCTCATGGGAAATAGCGTCGCTCCGGCGATGCGACACGTTTCGAATTCGGATGCTTCACGGCAATCCAGCAAGCTCAAATCGTCTTTCGCATCCAGACGTCGTTTGAGGGTGTCACAGTCAATTTCTATCGGGAGGGGGGGCAACATGGGAAGTCTTTCGAAAGAACGGTTGAACGTACCGCATTGTAGCAGAATCAGCCGTGACTTCTGGAGTGGACCCAGCTGCGGCCCCGATCGCAAGGCTGTAAGCCTCGCCGGGTGAGCTGTGAGAACTCTGATGTCGACTCCCTGGGGAGACCTCTGAGGTTGCCGTGCCACAAGCCGAACCGTTAAAAACCATGATCATCAGTGAGATGTTGTTCTCAATTCGGGGAATTCCTGGCGATCCAGCCATGTCCCTGCCGGTTTCGTGTGCGGCCTGTTAGTCCTTTCAATACTCCGAGAAATATCAGTAAGATTGCGATGGTAATTATGCAGGGGAAGTGATGGTATTGTTTTTTGGTATCAATACACATGGAGTAACATAACGGGTCGGGGTTCAGTCGCGGTATTGGTATCGGGCTCAAGAAATATTCCGAATGCCTCTCCATGCGACTTGTATTCTCAAATAATGATTCTTAATATGATTTGTGTGGGCCAGGCCAGAACTTCCTAAAACAGTTCTAATATCAGAGTGAGTGAATTCAATGGCGAAAGCGTCTGCATTGCGTGATTTGACAGTGTCTCAATTGGAAAAAGTGCTGCTGGCCAAGAAGTCGAAGTTGGAAGACTTGGTGGTCAAGCGTGACAAGTTGCGGTTGGAATTAGGTGCCTTGGACCAGCAGATTCGTGGCTTGGCAGGCGGAGACGTTGCGGGCCAAGACGTTGCGGGCGATGAGGCTCCACGTCGTCGTGGTCGCCCCAAGGGTTCTCTGAATAAGGGACGTCGTGGTCCACGAGCCAAGAACAAGCAGTCTCTCAAAGGATTTGTGCGAGAAGAACTTCTGAAGGCCAAGAAGGGACTCACGATCGAGGAACTGATCACTGCTGTCGAGGCGAATGGCTATAAATCGAAGGCTGGCAAGTTTAGGAACGTCATGTACCAGTGCCTCTTCCATAGTGAAGAGTTCCAGCGTGATGCCGAGTCGAAGCGCTGGATTTTGACTGCTGAGTGATTCTTGGGGGAATGACTCGCGTGAGTCCAGCTAAGGTGAGCACTGAGTTGGGATCGGCAGAACTTCTGCCGATCCCATCACTGGGCAAGCGGGGGGCAAGCCCTTCAGTAGACTCCCGAACGAGCCCGAGTCCGGGTTTCTGATGAATGCTCCTCGCGGGTCACGCCTCAGTTAGGTGACTCTGCCTTGTTCGTCAGCGGGTTGTTTCGCCGGGATTGGCGATATTTCGAATGGATTGATTTGACCAGGATTTCAGCGTTAAATTGTATCTGTCTCGCATGAAGCTGAGGTAGCCTGCGAACTGTCGTTCGGGTCGCTGACGTGTCACGCTTCTGCCCCCACGATGGATCAAACCTGATGTATATCCCTACCTCATTCGCCTTAGGGTAGAGCATCGCTCGCTGGGGAGCGCGAAGCTCCTGCTGAGCCACGGGACACGTCGACTGGCAGTCGCGGCTCGGCAGGAGCCTCGCCGTCACGACTGGGTGGAACCCCACGAATAAGCGAGGACAGGGCACTAGGGCCGATTATTCCGGCTCTAATGATTCGGGAACTCGGGGAGAGCTGGACGGCGAAATAGCGGTCCGGCACCCTGAAATGGCCTCTCCCCGAGCGCGGATCGTGGCGATTACTCCACTCGGGGAAACTCCGCAAAGACTACGTGGAATACGGGTTGTCACGATCTACCAGAGATTGTGGGATCTCTGAATGATCCGCTGAACCAGCTTTTGCGTTGTCCCCACCGAGTCCGTTCTCTCAGCCTGCCCCCCCTCGGGAACCAGGCGAGTGCGTACGGCTAAGTCCATGGAGACTGCGAATATGGCCGACTTCCCGAAATTTCCAAAACGTGGCGACCAACGGCGTCCCGGCATGGCGGCTCCGCTGATCCTGTTTCTGGCGTTCATGCTGATCAGTGTCAGCTGGATGATCTACTCCAGCTTTCGCATCGATGTCGGCCAGGGCGAGATGGCCATCCTGATTCATAAGATCGGGAAAGACATCCCCAACGGTGACGAGGTCGCCCCTTCGGAAGAGTATAAGGGGGTCCAGCGGATGGTGCTGACCGAAGGACGCTACTTCTACAACCCCTACTCCTGGACCTGGGAAGTGAAGCCACAGGCGGAGATCCCTTCCGGAAAAATCGGGGTCAAAATCAGTCTGACTGGAAAGGACTTGGGCTATGGCGAATTCCTCGCCCGCGTAGACGAGAAGGGCGACGCCACAACCAAGGGGATTATGCCCGGCGTTCTCAACCCCGGTCGTTACCCGCTCAACCCGTACCTGTATGCGATCGAGGAAGCTGAGCCAGTGACCATCGAGGCGGGCTTTAAGGGCGTCGTCACCAACTTGGCGGGACCGCTGCCGAAGCTGCCCAACGTGCTGCTGGTCGAACCGGATGAACGCGGTGTCCAGAAGATCGCCCTCGAGCCAGGGACGCACCCGGTCAACCCCTACCTGATTCGCATTAACAAGGTCGATTGCCGGAGCCAACGCTTCAATATCGGTGAGGAGGGGGACATGGGTTTCCCCTCGAAGGACGGCTTCTGGGTCAGCCTCGATGGGATCGTCGAGTTCCGCATTAATCCAGACAAGGCTGCTGAGGTCTACGTCCTGTTCAACCAGATGACCAACGGGGATGCCGTCGATGAGGAGATCGTCCGGACCGTCATCATGCCCAACGCCCGCAGCTTCTGCCGCCTGCAAGGCTCCAGTTCCTCGGGCCGCGACTTCATCCAGGGCACCACACGCACCAAGTTTCAGGAGACCTTTGAGATCTCCATGAAGGAAGCCTGTCAGCCACTCGGGATCGAGGTCATTCAATCCCTCATCACCAAGATTCGCCCGCCGCAACAGATCGCGACTCCGGTGCGGGAACGCGAGATCGCCAAGCAGCAGGAGCTGCAATACAAGCAGCAGATTCTTCAGCAGGAATCAGAACGCAAGCTGGCCGTCGAGAAGGAAATGGTCATCCAGAAGCAGGCACTCGTCTCCGCCGAGCAAGATGTCGTCAAGGTCACCACTAAGGCCAAGCAGGAGCAACAAGTCGCCCTCACCAAGGCCAAAGAACAGCTGGCCGTCGCCCAGCTGAAGCTCGATGCTTCGATGGATGAGGCAGCTGCGGTGGAAGCTAAGGGCAAGGCGGCGGCCGACGTGATTCGGTTCGAGAACGAGGCGGAGTCCGCGGGCTGGAAGAAGGCCGTCGAGGCGTTCAGCGGCGATGGCCAGGCTTACGCCCAGTTCGTGCTGTACCAGAAGCTGGCCTCGTCCTATCGCCGGATCATGGTCAACACCGCAGACAGCCCGATCATGAAGATCTTCGAGGACTTCGCCGACGCGAGTTCGCAGGATGCGAAGCCGATGACACCAGCCACGCCGATGACGACCGCGACGCCATAGCTGGTCTTCTTTCGCCTCGCAAAGAACGTCCTTTCGCGGAGCGAAAGGCGACGCTCCACCTCGAGGGCGAGGTTCCAGCCGAGTCGCGAATGAGGCTGGACTTTGTTCCTCTTACCTCGTCTGTACCCCGAAGGGGTTGCAAGGGGATAGCCCAGGGTTGGCGACCAACGGGAGCCTACCCTGGGTTCTGATGAAGCAGGGGATTGAACCCTGAAGGGGTTCGACACGGAGCGGCGAATGTACAACCCCTTCAGGGTTGAGGTTTACTCAGGCGAGTTGTCCCAGGGTGCGCTCCCTGCGGTCGCGACCCTGGGCTATTGCCTGCAACCCCATCGGGGTACAGAGACTTCGAAACACAGACACACAAGACAGCACGTCGGGCGAGTCCGACTCAAACACCCAATCCACCATCCTCCCCTCGGGAGTTCCCTATGAGCACTGACAATCCTTCCCCTCGTGCCTCGCGCGGCTTGATCGCTTTCGGGCTGTCAGCACTGTTGCTGAGTGCCATTGGTCTGGAGCTGTTTCACTGGACCTTCAACCGGGTCTACGTGCCGCAAGGCTCGAGTCTGGTCGTGCGGTACAAGGGACCGCCGCTGCCGTTCCTGCCCGGACGCCGCCCCGTCGCGACACCGGGGCAGTTCGCGAAAGTCGACGATAAGGGCTACCCCCAAGAAGTCGGCATCCTCAAAGAGATGCGCGGACCCGGTCGACACTTCTTTTTTGTTGGATGGTGGGAAACCACTCTCGTCCAGGACACCACGATTAGTCCCGGTGAATTAGCAGTCGTCACCAGCCGCATGGGGAATGACCTCAAGGAAGGGCAGTTCCTCGTCGATGGCGAGATCGATGAGACCCTGGAGAAGGGCACGCTGCGCAAGGTCTTCGGTCCCGGCACCTACCGCATCAACACGTATGCCTACACTGTCGAAAAAATTAAAGAGGTGACTCTCACCTCGGGACTGCAAACCAAACACGCGGGGTGGGTCAACATTCCCACCGGGTACGTCGGGGTCGTGACGAACCTGACCGACAACAATCTGACCAAAGCCACCAAAGGCATCCAGGACAACGTTCTGCAACCCGGCTTGTATCCCGTGAACCCCCGCGAACAGCAGATCGACATCATCGGTGTCGGGTACACCGAGAAGTCGGTGAAATCGAACCTTGTCAGTCGCGATGGTGTGCCAGTGCTCGATGACAGCGGCGAACCGACGGTCATGGATGATGATGGCGGCATCACATTCCCCTCGAGCGACGGGTTTAAGATCCACATGGACTTCACTGCCGTGTGGGGCATCATGCCCGTTCAGGCTCCGGATGTGATTCGCAAGTTTGGCAACCTCGATGCGGTCGAGGCCAAGGTGGTCGTCCCGCAGATCGAGAGCCTGTGCCGCAACAAGGGGTCGTCACTCGGGGCAGTTGACCTGCTCGTGGGGGAGACTCGTCGCAAGTTCCAAGACGATGTCTCCAACTCGTTCCACAAGATCCTTGAAGACAAAGAACTCACCCTGCTGCACGGCTTCGTGCGAAACATCCATATCCCGCAAGAGGTCCGTAAGCCCATCCAGCAGAGCTTCCTCGCGGACGAGCTGACCCTGACCCGCGATCAAGAACAGCTGACCGCTCACACCGAAGGTCTCCTGCGTGAAGCCGAGAAGAAGGTGGAACTGGAGACTGAACGCATCAAGGCCGAGACGATGAAACTTGTGGCGCAAGCGGTCGCCGAGGGAGCGAAGGAAGCCGAGGAAACCAAAGCGGGAACGGCCAAGCAAGTTGCCACCGTGGCTCGTGAGAC
The DNA here is from genome assembly GCA_031431195.1 of Planctomycetota bacterium. GTDB lineage: Bacteria > Planctomycetota > Planctomycetia > Planctomycetales > Planctomycetaceae > TH-plancto1. Next base: position 17,169 of record JANPCU010000074.1, read on the forward strand.
CGCCGAACTCGATGCCCAGGCCACCGTCACCCTCGGCAAGGCCACAGCTGGCTCAAAGCAGCTCAGTGCCGAAGCGAAGTCGGAGCTGTTCAAGCTGGCCGTCGACGCCTTCGGATCGGGCAAAGCCTACAACCAGTGGGTCTTCGCCACCGGCCTCCCCCAGGACATTCAGCTCGATTTGTTCTACGCTGGGGAAGGCACGCTGTGGACCGACCTGAAGGGGTTCACCGATGTCATGCTGGGTAAAGATTCGATGCAGAAGCGGAGCCCGTCGACCAGCCCGAAGTAGTAGCCACTGGAGCCAATCGTAGAACGGAGTTAGCTCTCGGTCCCCAGCTCCGCTTGGGACCGCATATCCTCGAAGCTCTGCTTCGCCTCGCACGGCGTAAGTTTTCCGAACCGTGAGTTGCTATAGCCATGAGAACTGGGGCACCCTGGTTCAACCAGGCTGCTTGGCACGCGGCAAAGTGGAGCTTTGCGGATCGGCGTTCCCCAGCAGAGCTTCGGAACGAGAGGAGCACTGAAGCCAATCCGCCCACCTTCTGGCGAAGGTGGCTACATCCCTCTGCTCTTCCATTCCCCACCGAGCGACGTGCTATACTCCCCTGTCAGGATCCGGCAGAGGCGTGCTCGGCCGGAGTCACACGACTTGCACCCTGGGGGAGAATGCCATGCCGCTCTGGAAATCGGTTCTGATCTTGGTACTGGCTGTGCAAGGGTTGCAGGCCGAGGACGCTGTCGCCCCTCCCCTGCCTCCGAACCCGGAAGCGGTCGCTGCCATCAAGGCCCTCGGCGGCAATGTGATGGCGATTGCCCAGAACGATCCGCATCTGGATGTGACGCTGCACTTGGCTGATAAAGATGTCACGGATGAGGCCCTGCCGCAGGTCGGCAAGCTGGCGAACGTGGTGTGGCTGAATCTGGCCCGCACGAAGATCACCGATGCGGGGCTGGCTGCGATTCGTGACATGAAGACGGTCGAGAAGTTGCACTTGGAGAAGACTGCCATTGGCGACGCGGGGCTGGAGCATCTGAAGGGGCTGGAGAACCTGACCTACCTCAACCTCTACGGCACTCAAGTGACCGATGCGGGGCTGGTTCATCTGCATGGGCTGAAGAAGCTCAAGCGGCTATTCGTGTTTGAATCGAAGGTCACTCCGGAAGGTGCCGCAGCCCTCAAGCTCGCGCTGCCGGAGCTGCAGGTCATCGCTGGCCTGGAGAATAAGCCCTCCGAACCCGCCAAGCCTGCGGAAGAAGCCAAGCCCGCCGACGAGAAGAAATAGAGCGGGCCGCTCACCCCAGCAAGGAACGATCCCTGAACACGGACGCTCTACCCCCGAAGCGAACCGCGCCGCTGCTTGGCATCGGTCTACTGGCGTGCGCGCCGCTTTTGGCTGGCCTGCTCCCTGTTCCTCTGAGCGCAGAAGAGCCCGCCCCTGTTACGATCCCCGCTGAGATGCAACGGGCGGTGGCCGACCTCTCCTCGGGCGAGTTCGCCCAGCGACAAACCGCTGAAAAGGAACTGATCGAACTCGGAACCTCCGCGTTTGAGCCGCTCGTCGCTTCGCTGGAGGGGGTCCCTCCGGATGCCGGGCAACGCATCCTTCAGATCCTCGAACAGATCTGGGTGACAGCCCCCATGCCACGGGCGGACCAACTGGAACGACAGTTGGATACCTTGCGGGTGACCTTGGGGCCGTACCAGCCAGCGGTGGCCCGCATCCTGTCGGCCCATCACCGCTTACGCGAGCAACGAGCTGTGAAGGCCCTCCGCCGACTGAATGCCATCATCGAAACCGCCTTGGATGAAGAGGAGCTGGAGCTCCTGATTCAGATGGGCCAACCGCTTCCGAACGAGCCGCCGGTACGCATCTCGCAGATCATTCTGCCTCGCAGCTGGAAGGGGACCGAAGCGGACCTATGGCACATTCAGCGGCTCTCCCACCTTGGATCATTGACGGTCTTTGTGATCGAGAACAATGGGATCGACGAACTCGCACAACAGCGAATGCAGATTGGCTTTCCCGAACTCGTGGTGATGGCGCGTGCCGAGGTGTTTATCGGGGTCGTGGGTTCGCAATTTGATAGTGGGGAAGGGTGCCACGTTTCGAGTATTCAAGCGGGCAGCCCTGCCGAAGTCGCTGGACTGCAAGCGGGTGATCTGATTCTGAGCGTGGATGGGGACAAGATCGGAAATTTCGCAGCGCTGGTCAACTCGCTGAAATCGAAACGGGGCTACCAGCCGGTCGAACTGAAAGTCGATCGCGGATCTGGTTACGCTCCTGTCTACGAGGAAGGGCGAAAAAACAAACCGCTCTCGATTACTGTAATCGGCATTCCCTGGGAGGCCCGGCGTTTCCCGACTCCTCCCGCCCCGCCGCTCACCGAATCACTGATCCCCGATCTCCCGTTTTCCGACAGGCTCCGACACCCGGAGTATTAGGCTCGGTCGATTGTCTCTTCGCGGAGTCACTCCCCGCAGTCGATCACGACCCGGCAACTCGGCAGGCTGTCGAGGAATAGTTTTCCATACCGTTTGGTGCGGATGCGGGGGTCGAGAATCACGACCTGTCCATGGTCGGTGGCGGTGCGAATCAGTCGGCCAAACCCCTGGCGGAGCTTGATGGCGGCTTCGGGCACCTGGTAATCCATGAACGGGTTGCCGCCGTTCTCCTTGATCCGCTCCACTCGAGCCTCGAGCAGTGGGTGGTCCGGCACGCTGAACGGCAGCTTGGTGATGATCACGTTTTGCAGGGCATCGCCGGGCACATCGACCCCCTGCCAGAAACTCTCCGTCCCAAACAGCACCGCCCGTTCCTCCTGCTTAAACCGGTCGAGCAGCTGGGTGCGATTGGTGCCATCTCCCTGACACAACAGCGTCATGTTCTGTTGCACGAACCAGCGGGTGAGCCGGTCGGCGCACTGCTTCAGTGAGCGGTAACTGGTGAAGAGGACGAACGCCCGGCCCTGGGTTTCGAGGACATGTTTCTGGATGCGCGGGATCAAAGCCTCGTCGTACTTGGCCGACTCCGTCGAAGGATCGGGCATCTTGTCGGCGAGGACCAGTCGGACCTGTTCGCGGAAGTTGAACGGGCTGCCGAGTTTCAATTCGTCTGACTGTGTCAGCCCCAGCCGCGTCCGCAAGTAGCCAAAGTCCTCCTGCCCCACCGAGAGCGTGGCACTCGTTAAGATGACCGTCGGCACCTTGGCGAACAACTCGTCCCGCAGCACCGGGCCGACATCGATCGGTGAACTCATCAGCTTAATGCCGCGATCGCGCCCAGTCGTTTCGATCCAGTACACCGCGTCTTCGAGTTCCTGCTTGAGCCAGGTCCGCAGCGTCACTGACAACCCATTCATGCGATCAGCTGAGGCGCGCAGCTCGACCTTCTGTTCCTCCGACGAGAGCGTCTCGGCGTAATTTCTGATAATCCGCGCCAGCTCATTCAACTCGGGCGAGACCGTGTCTTCGATCGGCAACGGAGTCCGAACACGGCCATTCGAATGCGAGAACTGGTCGCGCCAATCCTGGACCCGATCAAAGAAGTCATGCGTCACATACCGCAGCCGCTGCACCAACTTCTGAGCATCCTGCAGCTGGTGGTGGAGCAGAATCCCCTTCTGCGTTTTGTCGTTATAGAGTTTGTTATAGTTGTAGATCAGCTGGGCGTTAGTCAGCGAAACGCCCATGTGCGAACTGGCGACTTCTTCGACGGTGTGGGCCTCGTCGAAGATGGCCACATCATAGTCGGGCAGCACGCTGGCTCCATCGCGTCTTAGTGCCAAGTCGGAAAAGAACATCGCGTGGTTCACGACCAGGATGTCCGCATTCCAGACCCGCCGTCTCGCCCGGTAGTACAAGCAGTCGTTGTAGGTCGAGCAGCGTTTGCCCAGACAGTTGCCGTGCTCGCTCTGCACCTCGTCCCAGACTTCGGTGAGTGGGCGGAAGCTCAGGTCGGCCAGACTCCCGTCGCCGGTCTCTTTGGCCCAGTCACGAATCTGTTTCAGTTGAGAGTGGGCCTCGCTATCGAACTGCGAGCCGCCGCGTTCCATGGCTCCCTGCATGCGTCGCAGGCTGATGTAGTTCGACCGCCCTTTGACCAGCACCGCCGAGAACTCGACCGGTAGGATCGCATTCAGGAACGGAATATCCTTCGAGATCAGCTGCTCTTGCAGAGCGATGGTGTGCGTGCTGATGACGATGCGGTGACGCTCGCCATTGGCTTTACGGGATTGGGTGGCCGCGAGGATGGCCGGGACGAGGTAGGCGAAGCTCTTGCCGACCCCGGTTCCGGCTTCGACGACGAGATGCTGTTGGCTCATTACCGCTTTGGCCACGGCGTGGGCCATCGACAGCTGTTGCGGTCGACTTTCGTAGCCGGGCATACGTTTGGCAATCAGACCGTCGTCCCCCAGCACTCCGTTGGGAGTCAGATTTTTCGGGGGCTGCTTCTCGGGGGCGTCACTCACTCCGGTGGATCCCGATGAGGCACAGATCGTCCCGGGTCGCGATGTCGGAGATGAACGACTCGACCTCCGAGGTGATCTTTTGTAGTAACCCATCGACGGTGTCAGTAGAGTCGGCCACCAACGTCTCCAGCCGGGGTCGCCCGTAGATATTCTTTCCCGAGTTCATCGCCTCGGTCGCTCCGTCAGTGAAGGCCACAATCCGGTCCCCTACGGCAATCTGGATTGACATCTCTTCATAGACGAGATCGGGCACAATCCCCAGTGGCAAGCTAGCCTGCTCCCTCCCAAAGGTGCTGATCGTGCCATCGGTGGAACGCAGAATCGGCGTCAGATGACCCGCGTTCACCACGCTTAGCTGATGTGTTTTCGGATCGAGGACCATGCACAGAAATGTGATGAACCGGTGCCCCAACCCACTCGAAGCGATCTCCGCATTCAGGCGACTGATCGCCGTGGCTGGGTTGGGCGAGGTCAGTAGCTGCAACCGAGTCGACGAATACAAACGGGCCATCAGTAGTGCTGCGGGCATCCCTTTTCCGGCCACATCGCCGATCGTAATCGCCAGCCGACCATCCGGCAGGGGGATGTAGTCGAAATAGTCGCCGCCGACGCTCAGTGCCGCCTCGTAGTAGTCGCCGAAGATGTACCCCTTTAACTTGGGACGTGACTTGGGAAGGAAGCCCAGCTGGACCTGCGTCGCGAATTCCATGTCGCGTTCGATGGCCCGGCGGTCGAGTGCCTCTTCATGCAGACGGGCATTCTGGATGGTCAGACTGGCCTGCATCGCCAGACTTTCCAGCAGGTCGAGGTCGTCTTCGTCGAACGAATGAGTTTCGCTGCGGCTGACAATTTGAATGACGCCGAGCGGCTCTTCCTCCTCGTTCAGGAGGGGCACGCACATCATCGAGCGGACGCCCATGCGGGCCAGACTCGTACTCGACTTAAACCGGGTGTCGTCCGTGATGTTCGAACTCAGAATCGATTCGGCAGTCTGCATCACATACCGCACGACGGTCATGCTGACAGCGACCGCATCGGCTTGTCGGCCACCGCGGGCCTGGGTCGCTTTCACCTTCAGTTTGTCGGAGTCCGAGTCCTTGAGCAGGACGAACCCCTGGTCGGCCAAGGGGAAAATGTTGAACAGAGTCGCGAGCAGTTTCGGGAGAACGGCATCGACTTCCAATTGCCCCCCGAGCGCGCGGGTGATCTCCAGAATGCCACGCAGCTTGACCTCTGGACGGGCAATCGTGCGAGAGTCGTTGGGGCGCGGGAGTTCGGCCTTGCGCCGCACCGCTGAGACGGACTCGAACTCCGGCTCGACATAAGAATCGGGCAGGATAAAGATCCGGCTTTCGTCGATCGAATCAAACTCGACGCCGGTCGGGCCATCGGCCCCCAAAGATTCACGGCCCCCTGGAATGGGGATGTTGATACTCGATGCGGAAGCGTGCAGATCAACGCGGATGGCCGCATCACAGATGCGGATCACGTCGCCATCTTTTAATTCCTGCCGCCCCTCGATGAGCTCTTCATTGAGGTAAGTCCCATTGCGACTGCGCATATCTTCGAGGAAGTACGAGCCGTGGCTCTCCAGAATCTGGGCGTGCTGGCGGCTGATCGCGGCATTGTCGAGGACCAGCTGGCAGTCCGGATGCCGCCCCATGATCGTACACTCCCGAGTGACGGGGTACGTCGGAGTGCTGGTCAAACCGCGAATGACTTGCAAGACCGCCACAGGAGAATGTTTCCATGAACCGAAAGAACCAACGCTACTCAAGCCAATATAGTGTACCCCGGCGAAGGGAAACGGGTCAAACAGCGGGGCACATGGGTGATCGGCCGTGTGTGCGTCAGGAAAGTTGGCATCCAAAACCCAAGGGGCAATACTCACCCAAAATTCGCGACATCCGCAGGGGACACCTCGAACGCGAGGGCGTGCGGAGTGAAAACGCAGAGGGCGCGGAGGACGCAGAGTTCGGAAGGAACGCCTGATCTCTGCGTCCTCCGCGCCCTCTGCGTTTCACACTTCCGGGGCGCTGGATGGAGGTTTCTCCTTCGAGGGGACCGGGAACGGTGGTGAATCTCGGACGACTTTTGAGGCCCACTCCTCTGTCGTGGATTTCTGAGAGTGGACGACTTTTGTGAGGCACACCCTGTGGGCCATTGTGTGTCTCAGAAAAAGCCGCAGAGAATCCCCGCAGTGCGTTATGCCTCGATGGGGGAACCGCAGATGCACGCGGATGAAGCGGCTCAACAACGAGAGGACATCGCCTGCGATTCATCGACTCTCCCCCTTGATCGGGGTTCATACGCGGCCCACATCCTCCTTGGCGAAATACAGCCCTGGCGCATTTTTCTGAGACACACTCCGGCAGCAACCACTGCGACATCATTGAGCACCCGCGATTCCCTCCGTGATGGACTGTCCAGGCGATCACGGCGAAACCCGGACGATCCTTGGCAAGTCGCTCACGGGGGCTCGCCGGTATGTCTCATTTCTCGCCGAGCGGAGGGTCGTTGCGAAGTGCATCCGACTCGCGATCACTCTTCGGAGTCGTCGTCCTCGTCGTCGGAATTGAACTCGTCGTCGTCGTCCTCGTCGAAGTTGTCGTCCTCATCATCGTCGTCTTCTCCGGACGGACTATCACGCAGGCCCTGCCACACGACGCCGGGGACATCGGTGTAGTCGGTTCCGCCTTCATCGACGCCGACGACTTCAGCGGTCCGATCCATCGCCCGGCCCTGCATGTCGACGACTAGTCGCCGGGCGTTGTCTTCGTCTTCGGCCAGCACACCCCACACGACTTCATACTCGGTCCATTCCTCTTCCGTGGGCAGGCAGTAGACCGAATCCTTCCACGTCTCGTCCATCGTTTGCCGGATCAGGACGCGGTAAAAGTTGACGCCATCCTCGATCGGGGCCTGTCCGGACGCCTCTCGAATCGCTCCGAACATCTCATTCGGAGCCAGCCCCGTTCCGATCAAATACGTCTCATAGATCTCCACCTGCGGATCGACCGCCGACCACGCATGCAAGGCCATCCACAACCGGCGATGCAGCCGCGCCAAACCCTGCACGCTCAGTGAAGTGATCGTCCGCAGCGGGATCGACAAGATCTCCTGCAATCCGGAGCGACATGCTTCGTCCTGCTTCAGTCCCGCGTAGGCCGAGACCTTCTGCAAGAGCGAGGCGTACGTCGCTTCGGGGTTGAGCGCGTCATCGGCTTCAGCAGCGGCGAGTGCCTCCCCGTAACGTTCCAGTTCCAGCAGAGCCGCCGCCCGGTAGTGCCCACTCCACGGCGAGTTCGGCTTCCACTGATCGAACCGGTCCAGGTACGTCAGCACCGGTTCATATTGCTCCAGCCCATAGGCATACAGCGCCGCCTCCCAGGCCACGTCCGCGTCATGCGTCCCCTCCCGCAGGCACATGTCGAGTATCGCCAGCCCGTCGCGGCGGCGGTCCGTTTGACTATACACATCAGCCAGTTGCAAGGCGGGTGAACTGGCTGCCCGGTCCAATCGGCAAGCCCGCGACAGGCAACGCTCGGCCTCGCTGAGGTTCCCCTGTTGCAGGTGGAACGTCCCCGCCTGCGCATGAGAAAACGCCGAGTTCGGATCGAGGTCCATCGATGCTCGAAACAGCTCGGTAATCCGCTCCGACGTGATCACCGGCGGGTCAGCCGGGAACTGCGACAGGATTGCCCCGAGGACCGCTCGATGGCAAATGATGTTCGCCATTCGTCCAAACGGCTCGCCGACCGCCTCGGACCAAGTCCAGATCGTAGCGGGGTCCGCAGTGTGTGTCAGCGAGTACTTGAGCAATTGCAACAGCTTGCTGGCATCGCGGTCGTCGACCACGACTTGCGGAGGCAGCGCGAGAACCTTGGCCCGGACCTCAGCAAATGTGGGCTCAGTCGACGCAGCTTGCAGTTCGAGGACCAGCGCCTCAATCGTCGGCGAGAGAGCGGACGGTGGTCGCTCCGGCTCCACGGTCGGCGTTTCACTGGGGGCGACCGCCTCGCCCGTCGCTGGCGGAGCCACTGTCGCCAGGTTCAGGACACCGTCCCACTGGGGAGCAGCAAACGGCCCGACCGTCACATCGCCGAGCAGACCCAGCGGAGTCGGATGGGACTGCGGGTCGAGGATGCGCTTCAGCCGCCGGATCGTCAGGTAATCGCGGGCCTCGGACGCGCTGGCTTCCAACTGCTTCGCCAACCCCGGCACCCGCTGCATCTGGTTCGCGTGACGCAGTGTGGCAATCAGCTGAAGACGGAGCCGGAACCATTCATCCTGGCACTTCTGTCGTCGCAAGATCGGATCCCAGGTTTCGAGCAACTGAATGCCCTTCGCATGGTCTCCGCTGACACAGGCTTGGAACGAATCGAGCATATCCGACCGCAGATCGAGCCACGCATATTCCCCACGCGGTGGGGCCGGGTATTGGGCGGTCAGCTCGGGCGTCACCCACTGGTCGAACTCGGCTCCCCGTCCGTTTAGCAGCAGCAGTTGCCTCATCATGAGGCCACCACACAGCGTGGCCTCATGCGGCGAGTGGTACGTGTCACGCATGGACCAGCCACGCTGCAGTGCTGCCAGGGCCTCCACGACCTGCCCTTGCAACAGGAGCAAGCGAGACTCATTCTGAACTCCCACCCAGCGTCGATCATGCGATGTCGGTTCGTGGTTCGCGACCAGGCGGGCGTTGTGCAGTGCCATTTCCAGATCGTCAGACGCCTCGTACACGTCGGCTGCGTACTCACTAAAGCACCTCAAGCAATCCAGCTTCCCCGTGCGACGGCAGACCTGCAGACCTTCATTGATGCAGGCGTAAATTCCGTCGGAGTTAAAGCCCTGAACCTGGGCCACCCCCCGCGCAAAGTTGTCATAGGCACAGGACGAATATTGAGTGCGATACCAGTCGTACTGGTCCTCGGGAAGATCGGGCTGCAATTGGCGTGCTCGGTCTTCGTTTTCGAGGACGGCAATCAATTCCAGCGCCTGATCACGTGCCGGCTCGGGATCGAGACAAGACAGCCCAGAGTCCATCCCGGTGAACAAACTGCGAATATATTCGATCAATCTCCCCTCAGACTTGGCGAGCCGCAGAATCTCCTTCGCCACCCGCACCGCTGACTGATACTGGCATTGTTCGAAAAGTTTATCGCGCTGCTCGAACAGGGCTTCAAACCGCTGATCGAGGTCATCGGATTCCAGCTGGCTCATGGGAGTACCTTCGGATGGGGCGAGTCGGGCCAGCGTAGGGTAACGAATTCCGAGGGATTCGAAACGGTTGGCCACAGACCAGTTGAGTCTCCGTGTGCCCAAAAAACACAACCTGGTCCTCCAAAACCGGAATGGTGCAAGGGGAGTCACAGAACTTCCCACGGGACCAAACGTCACCACTGCTACAGACAGCCGAGATTTCCCCGGCTGTTGCGGGTGGCAGGGTTTGCCTCACAGGAGAAGTCACGAGCCGACGATACCTACTGCGGGAGACTCTCCCACTTGTCTGTCACACCATGAGAAGTTCGATTGGGGATCGTCGTGAACTCGTCCTGCGACACCACCCGCCCGTTGTTGCGTCTGCTGGGGTTGATGGCCTCGGTGGTGGCGTTTGCTGTGCTCTGGTCGGGGGACCAGAAAATTCAGCAAGAAATCGCCGCCACGCGGGCTCGCTCACGGCCCGTCTATGCGGGACCGTCGGTGATGCAGAATCTCTCGCTCTCCTCTCGCATCGTGGCGAAGACAGCAGACCGCCACACTTCGGCACCCGTGCTGGGCTTCCTCGACCGGATTCCCGGTGGGCATTATCAGCTGACCGATGCTCAGGGGAACCGAGGCACGCTGGTGTTGGAGTCACGGCTGGGGACGGTGCCGGTCAGCCGGATGCTGACGATCCAATCGTCACATGGGGAGTTACAGCTGACCCCGATGCAAACGGTGTCGGCGTCGTCATTGATTTATCGGTAGTGAGAGCGGCCCGTGGGGTATGGTTTCAGCCCGTGCTGGGGCAAACGGGGAAGGACGACCAGGGGGTAAGCCAAACCCCCAAAAAAAACAATGCCCACAAACACCCCC
>JANPCU010000075.1:0-13369 GCA_031431195.1 Planctomycetota bacterium
TACCTCGCGCGGCACCGAATGATACCTTTTAGCGAGCGGTGCGGCGTCAGTCCCCGGGTTCTGCCGCGAGTCCCAGAAGCACCATCCGGCTCACGCCGGACGCTCGCCAGAATGTCTCATTCCGCCCCGCGTGAAGTATAACATACGGCGACCTCTGCCATCCCTCCGGGATGGGGTTCACTTCTCACCTCGTCAACCGGTGGTGTCGCTTCGCTCAACCACCGGCTAATCGCTGTGACCCCTGCCGGGGTCGTCTCGATGACTGACACGATAGCGAGCAGCGGACGTGAGTCCGCCGTGCGAGGGGCGACGTGACTTCTGTGGAATCGCTGTGACCAAGACGGATCGTCCACCGTGACACGGGGGACTCACGTCCCCCGCTCGCTGTCGATTCTACTTCACCGCGTCCCCAGCTGCCTGCTCGGTCGACTCGCCCCAGATGTACCAGTGGGGGGCGACGTAGACCCAGTAACCGCTCGGCAGGTTCTGGTGGACCTTGTACGCGGTCCCCGCCCACCGGCCATAGTCCTTGAAGTCCCCGTAGAACGGCTGGTCGTCGGCCACTTCGATCCGCCGGAGCAGCGTCTTGTACTTGCCGGAGCAGCTGGCCTTGGTCATTACATCGGGAACTTTCTCGATGGTCTTGATCTCCTCGACCACGCGGCGGTGTTCCTCAGCCCGGCGAGAGAGTTCGGCCAACTGGCGTTCGCGTTCGAACGACAGGCTCTGCGTCTGCCGCACCAGGGTCACAAACTCGCGCCGCTGGCCGGTCGGGTCATCGCCGATCGCGGACTGAGCCAGTTCGAGGACCTGTGAGTAGTTGCCTGTCCCGACGAACGTCGAGTGGCGGGTCAAAAGACCGAACTGAGCGACAGCTGTCGCCCAGACGTGGTCGCGGGAGGTCGGGAGAAGTTTCTTATCGACGATCACCGGCATCGGCGAAACGACGGTCTCAATCTTCGTACTCTCGTTCGAGGTCGGCTGCTTGTAACGGACGCGGATGGTGCAGAGTTCGGTGGCCAGTAGGGCAGCGAGAGAAGCGGGAAGCGCCGCTTCGGCGGGCTTCTCTTCAGTAGGCTTCGTCTCCGGAGCGACAGCCGCTTCACTCTGGCCGCTGACGTTTCTGGCTCGCTGGTACTTCAGCGGCTCGACCTCCGCCTTCGGAGCGACCGGCTGTGGCGCTCCGGGCGGGACGATCTCATATAGCGCCACGACCGAGTGCCCCGCTCCCATGTCTCCCGAGTCGACTTTGTCGTTCGCAAAATCCTGCGCGGCCATCGCCCGATTCTCGTACCCGACCAGCCGGTACGAACCGACCACGGCGGGGTTGAACTCGATCTGCAGCTTCACGTCCTTGGCGATCGTGTAGAGCGTGCCGGTCAGCTCGTTGAGCAGCGTCTTGCGGGCCTCTTTGATGCCGTCGATGTAGATGTACTGCCCGTTCCCCTTGTCGGCGATCGCTTCCAGCTTCGCATCCTTCAGGTTCCCCGAGCCGAACCCGAAGATGTTCAGGAACACACCGGTCTGGCGTTCCTTCTCGATCAGCTTGACCAGTTCGCTGTCGGCACTTTCGCCGACGTTGAAGTCGCCATCGGTGCAGAGCATGACGCGGTTGGTCGCCCCTTCACCGAACTGCTTGACCGCGACCTCATAGGCCAGCTTCAAGCCCGCCTCCCCGTTGGTCGAACCATCGGCGCTCAGTCCTTCGATCGCAGCCAGGATCGCTTCCCGCTTGTCCCCACCCGTACTGTCGAGCAGCAGCCCGGCGTTGTCGCTGTAGGTCACAATCGAAAGCCGGTCCTGCTCCCGCATCTGCTCGACGAGGATTCGCAGAGACTGCTTCACCAGCGGCAGCTTGTTCTCATCACTCATCGATCCGCTGGTATCGACCAGGAACACCAACCGGGCCGGCGGACGCTGTTGCAGGTCGATCGACTTCCCTTTGAGGGCCACCCGCAGCAGCTGATGCTGCGGCTGCCAGGGGCAGACACTGACCTCAGCGGCGACGGCCAGCGGGGCTTCCCCTTCGACCTTCGGGCCTTCGTACTGGAACGAGTTGATCAGCTCCTCGATCCGCACCGCATCCGGCGGCGGGAGTTGACCCGCCTCGACGAACCGGCGGACGTTCGAATACGACGCGGTGTCGACATCGATTCCAAAGGTCGACAGCGGCTGGGCCTCGGGCGTGGTGAAGTCGTTCTCAGGGACGTGAGCGTATTGCTCCGCTGCGGCCAGTGTGGCTTCGAGCTGGCGGACGTAGCCTTCGCGGTAGTACCAAACGGCCTGCTCATGGGCGAGTTCGCGGCGGACGCGGAGCAGGGCCAGTTGGGCGTTCTTGGCGACCTCGGGGGCCACATCAGTGAGCGGCTTGCCCTCGACGCTGGGGGTCTTCTTACGAAGTGACTTGAACTCGGTCTGCTGATTAGTGATCAGCAGATCGAGGTCGCTGACTTCATGGAGTTCCGAGAGGGCGGAATCCTTCGAATCAACAGATTGGATGCCTCGGGACTGACCACCCCGAGAGAAGCGGTCCCAGTTCTCAACGGCCTTGCCGAGTTGGACGAAGCCTTCCTCGTAGTCGGTGACGGTCAGCGACTGCGGAAGGGCCGTTTTCGCATAGCTCCGGTAGCCGAGCTTGCTCTCGTCCCCCGATTGGGCGAGAACCTCCCCTTCGGCTTCGGGGGCTGTTTCACTGCTGAGCGGTCGACTGGACTCTTGGACTTCGCTGAAGTCGGTGAGGGCGGGGAGTTCCCCCCACGCGTCGGTGATAAACCGTCTCCTCCCGGAGGACTCTTGTCGGCCATCAAGGGACAAGCCTTGTCCCACTGCGGCCAAGTCGTCGACTTCAGCCAGCATCAAGGATTCTGTCTTCAGTTCTGTGACCTCGCCCCGCTGGAGAGACAGCCCCTTGGCTCGAATCTCCCCGAGTGATTCGGGGTAATCGTGAGCGAAGAGGGCATTGACTGGCGGGAGGCTGAGGCCCAGGGCGGTTTCGCCAATCCTATCGAAGAATTGGACCGGATTCGTACCTCGCCCCCGCGAGAGTCCCCTCCCAAAGGCTGTGTGGCCGGCCAGCGACTCGTCCTGCTCGACGAGTCGCTGGCCGTTCACGCCCTCATATCCAAACGGCATGAGGGCATACCGCCCCGTCTGTCGTGAACCATCAATCGTGTTGAGTTTGTAGAAAGAGACATCATCACTGAGAACACCACTGAAGGAGTCCCGTCCGCCAATGACCAGGCCGGCGTCCAAGGAATCCACGGCACTCCCGCCAGCGGGTGACGCCCCATCGTGGAACCTCACAACAGCGCGATTCATACTCGTGATCGACTCGCTGAGTAGATCATCCCCTTCCTCCATGGGCCCGCTCGTCTCCTGCTGGATGATGGCGACCAGAGGAGCAAAGTCACCCGTCATCGCGAACGGCGATGTGGTACTCCCGGAAGCCGGTGTGCCTAAAGCAGCGTTGGGCTGCGCGCCGCGACCGTTCGTGATCGTCCAGTTCCGAAGTTCCAGCGACTCGCGATCTGTTCGTCCAGGCGGCAGCTGAGCCAGACTTTCCTCGCGACGACCGGTCTCCATCTGGCTTAGCCCGATCAGCCCACCGACGACCAGCACCGCTCCAGCGACGAGCCAGCTGCGGCTGTTCGATCCGCGTGTTGGTGCGGTAGCCAGCAGCACCGGGGCGACCACAGAAGTGGGGCAGACATTCCTGTCTGCCTTTCCTTGTGGCTGCTCAGAGGCAGGCAAGAATGCCTGCCCCACTGGACTAGACACCACCGCCGAGCGCAGCAGCGTATGCAGCTTCTCGCGATCGAGCGCCGGGACTGCGGGCTGGATGTCGACGTGCTGAGCGAAGGCCGACTGGAGAGCGGCGACCGTCCCCCGCAGAGCGTCAAGCTCCTGCCGCAGCTCAGGCGATGCGGCGAGTTGAAGTTCCAGAGCAGCACTCTCCGTCGGGGAGAGTTCGCCGAGGAGATAGGCGGTCAGTTGTGGGTCGTTGTGGGACATGATGTCCTCCGAAAGTGGACTGGCGAGCCCCCGGCGTGAGCCGGGGTGTTGAGTCGAGAACAGGTTCGTTCTCGGAAATCGGTGGAGCAGACATTCCGGTCTGCTCGGTGTGCGGGAGTGAGTCGAGCATCGGGACACCCCGGCTCACGCCGGGGGCTCGCCTAGCGTTCGCTGTCAGCGAATTTGGCGAGCTTCTCTCGTAGAGTCTTGAGGGCCAGGTGGACCTGCACCCCGACGTGGTTGGCCGTGGTGCCGAGGATCGAGGCAATCTCGCTGTATTTCATGCCGTGCTGGAACTTCAGCCGCAGGCACTCCTGCTGCTGTTCCGGGAGGCGGTCGAGCTGCTTCATGACCCAGTCGCCGGAGTCTTTCGTAGCTGCAAAATGCTCCGGCGAGTGGCCATTCCCGGATGGCTCGTAGGTGGTGGGATCGATCACGGTCGACATGCGGGACTCCTTACGACGGACATCGATCGCCTGATTCCGACAGACGGCATACAACCACGGCCCCAGCCCGACCGTCAGCGTCGACCGGTCCAACTGGCACAGCTTCAGGAACGTCTCCTGCACCACCTCGTGGGCCAGTTCTGGCTTCCCGACAAAGCGCAGCGCGTAGCGCAGCAGCGACTGCTCGAACTGGTCGAGCGCCTCTTCCACCCAGTGATGCGGCGAGTTTTCGAGTTGAGCCATCCGGCGTCCTGACGGGGGCTGGTGAGATGTTGTGAGTCTATGACGCGGCGGGAGTGGGGGGTATTATGGGAATTCGAAGCACGAAGTTCGAAATTCGAAAATGAGGCCGTAGAATGGAATTCATTCCGTTCATCGCATCGCGAGGTGGCGCAGGTTGCGGCATTTGGCGACCGAGGTGCCTCTGATGCAGGAGATTCACCGGGCCATCCCACGGTGCGACCTCACTGGCGAACAAAGCCCTCGCGAGTGGTCCCCGGCAGCGGTATGATGGCGAACGGAGGCTTGACCATGTTGACCTACGAAACCTTGCTGGCGGACGCAGTTCAACTGCCAGTTGCGGACCGCATCCAGTTGATGGATGCCCTCTGGGAGACTCTGCCGGATGACTCACTTCCGCCTCTGAATGACGAGTGGATGGCGGAGATTCAGCGGCGTTCGACCGCGTTCGATTCCGGTGCGATAGAGACCATCCCGTGGGAGCAAGTGAAGGCCGAGGCCTTGCACCGCGTGAGCGGGGCGGTGCCGGATGCTGCCCATTGATTACCTCCTCGGCGCACGTCGAGATTTCGACGGGTCTTTCGACTGGTATGCGGGACGAAGTCATCAGGCGGCATTGCGTTTCACCGACAGTTTGGACGCGGCACTGATGCAAGTGACGGAGAATCCGACGCGATTCGACAGCATTGATGGTGTGCATCGCGAGTGCGCCCTGAAGAAATTTCCGTTTCGCCTCGTCTATCGAGTGCTGGAAAACCGGATTCTGGTCGTGGCGATTGCTCACACGAGACGCAGACCCGGGTATTGGCGAAATCGCGACTGATCGATCTCCACCGGAGAACAGCCCCTACGGCGGTGGCAACTTAGATGTGCGTCTGCCACACAGACAGAGAAGTCGGACGCGGCGGAATTCTTACGAATTCCGCTACGGACGGACCCCGACTTCTCATGCACCTCGGTCGCGAATCGGAATTCCCCTGGCCTCCACGAAACTGCGCAATTCCCGCATCATGGCTTCGGCATCATCCCCAGGCACTTGGACCAACAACGTCAGCCGAGAACGAGCGGGGCCATTGTTGAGGTGAATGTTCACATGGCGACTCCGCCGATGCAGATCGATTTGCAGCACCTGCCCCCACTCCCAGGTCTTTGAGTCGCTGGTGATGAGTTGGTCGGTCACTCGGATGAATTCATCCTGATTTGAGATATATCGCTTGAGCAAAGCGACCGTGACGACGGCAGTCACAATGCCAAAAGTCAGCACGACACAGCCGAGAATCGAAGTCTCCGGGAAGCTCTCTGCCATCATCTTCCACGCGATCCCGAAGGCCGCAACCGTGATCATACAACTGCGTGAGAGTGTTCGAACGGCAGCCGGGGAACGAGCGGGAACCCGATAGCTGACAAAGACTCGTTCGGAGTCCGACATGTGATGGCCCTTGTGAGTGGAAGCTGAGGGAGTTCGATTGACTCATTGATGCCGGTTCGCAGGCAGGCTAATTCAGGACACACCCCAACCGCAACAAAGCGGGGATGGGCCATACCACTGAGCAATGGATTATATGAGGAGGCGGGCCGCTTCAGTGGCGGAGTGATTTGTATCGATTGGTCGCCGCGACAAGAGCAGCGTTCGGCTTCCGATCCACGTCGTCGAGCATCTCCAAGAAGATGTCGCGGTCCCGATTCGTGAGCCGAGTGATCTGGGAATCAATCAGCACTTGCTGAGCTTCGCGACCAATCGCCCGGACGATGAACTCGTTCACAGACATGCCCAGTACGGCGGCGGCACACTCGATTGTCTCGTGGAGTTTGCTGGGGACTTGAACTCGGATTTCAATTGAGGCGGGCATGCGCTCACTTTCTGATCTGATGAGAGCCATCTCAGTTCTCGCCCGGACCTGGGGGACCAGGCTACGGGGCGTTGCGTCGCCAAATAGAACGGAATGAATTCCATTCTACATCGTCGAGGTCAGCCAGCTGGCCATGTTGTAGTAGATCACGACCCCGAGCATATCACTCAGCGAGGCGATTAGCGGGTTGGACATCAGAGCGGGGTCAACGCCGACTCGATTGAGACCGAGGGGGAGCATGGCTCCGAAGAACGTTCCGAAGGCGACAACGAAGAACACCGTCAGCCCCACGGTCGTGGCGTGCTCGGTACGGCTGACCAGCATCCAGGCCATGGCAAACGCGATCGAGGCCAGCGTGAAGCCCAGGATCATACCGATCCGCACTTCGCGACCGGCGATGCGGCGGGCTTGCCCCTTCGTTTCGTTCTGCGAGATGGCCCGCACGACCAACGTCGCCGATTGCGATCCGGCATTCCCACCACTCGCCAGCACCAGAGGCAGAAACAGGACCATCCAAGCGGTCGCAGCTGTCGCATCACCGGGTTGAAAATAGTTCAGGACGTGAGCAGTCGCGGACGAGGCCCCCAGCAGAATCACCAGCCAGATCCCCCGCTTCCAAGCGAGCGTGAAGAGTGGCGTATCGAGATACCCATCTTCCAGCGGCGACACAGCCGCCTGGCGATAGGCATCCTGCTCGGCCTCTTCATTCTGCACCTCGGCGGCATCGTCATAGGTGATGATGCCGACCAGCTTGTCGTCCTTGTCGACGACCGGCATCGCGATGAAGCCGTGACGGATCAATTCGTTCGAAACGAACTCGCGGTTGTCGTCGACATGGACCGAGATGACGTCCCGCAGCATGATGTCGGCCAACCGGGTCGTCGGCTTGGCCATGATCAACTTGCGGAGCGACAGGAACCCCAGGAGGTGCCGCTGCTCGTCGACGATATAGACGTAATAGATCGTCTCGCGGCTGGGGGCTTGGGACCGGATGCGTTCCAACGCCTCAGCGACGGTGATGTCAGCGGGGAGCGAGGCGTAGTCGGTGGTCAGCAGCGACCCGGCACTCTTCTCCGGATACTCCAGCAGTTTGAGGATGTCGACTCGCTCGGCATGCGCGATCAGCGGCATCAGCTTCTCGACCAGCTCCGGCTCCATCTCGCTGATCAGGTCGACGCGATCATCGTGGGGCATCTCCTCGATAATACGAGAGAGCGCCACATGCGGGATCGTCTTGACCAGTTCGACTTGAAAGTCGAAAGGAAAGTATTCAAAGATTTCCGCCTGTTTGACCGGGCTGGCGTGGGAGAGCACCTCCCAAGTCTGGGCTGCGTCGACCCCTTCGAGGACTTCGGCGACGACACCGGGGTAAAGTTCACTACAAAACACCCCCACCCCGGCGTCGTCATGCTCAGCGAGCATTTCGCGCAAGTCAGGAAACAGGAGAGTGTTGAAGACAGAAGGCATGTCGGGAACCTGCGCTGGCGACCGCCTTGCGTCCGCGCAAGAAGGCCCGAACGGGTAATCCGGGAAGGCGGCATGTTACCGACCTCAGCCCGATTCGTCCCCACCGTCGAGCCGGAAAAACGCCGCTGAGAAAAATCACCCGGCGAGCATCCGGCGTGAGCCGGATGGTAATGCGTGAATCGTTACTCACCATCCGGCTCACGCCGGACGCTCGCCGGGTGGTGGATTGCGTCGACTTCGAATGAGTAACAACACCCACGGGGCTGCTGCGGCCAGCAGTGCCCCGGGCAATTGCTCCGACTGCGGGGGCGGTGGTAAGCGCCAAGCACGCAGCTGCTTTCCGGCTTCCACCAGCCAGTGGCCGTCACGTGATGCCACAAACGGGATGTTGAACAAATCATCGATGACTTGGATCTCACGAGCGATCGGCTCGCCAGTGGACAATGAGACGAGTTGCCAGCGGTAGGAGGATTTCAAGAACAGCCGCTTGCCGCCCGGCATCCAGCGGACCCACCCATTCCAGTGATCCGCGAGCCAATTGGCTCCCTTCGATTCGTAGCTGGCACGGGCGGCCCAATCGTCTCCGCCGAGCCACCAACTGTACTCACTCATGGCTCCAGTTCTAGCAGATCGCTCGGATTGACAGTGGTGAGCAGGTTCGAGGCGTTTGTCGGTGAGTTGCATCCCCTCGACTCGAAACGACCAGTTCCGCGACTCGTCACTTTTGGACGGTAAGTCGAAGCGAGCCGACAGTTCCAACCGATCGCGGGTCCAGCGGACCAGATCGATGCTTGCCGCACCGGGGAATTCCGGAGCGAGTGTGCGACCGATTTCATGTCCATCAGCCAGTGATCGAAAGACCAGCCACGACTGGCTCCCCTGCTCGTCGAGCGAGACCCATTGCTGGCTGTCGGGGGAGAACGCGGCTTTGGAATCCGAGGGGTAGAGGAACTTTCCCGTGGTTAAATCGAAGATCGAAGCAGGCTTCCTGGTGGTGTCTCCGGCGATGCCGATTCCCATGAGCCGGTAGCGGCCATTGTCACTCAGGGGGAGCCAAAGCACTTCGTTCACCCCGACCGGCGGATACCGGCGCTGACCGGTTTTCCGTGAGAAGACCAGCATCTGTTCCCTGGCTCCCGTAATTGGCAACAACAAAATCACTGATTCTCCGTCGGGGGTCAGCTCCCCACAATGAGCCAGTGGGATTCCCAAGAGATGTTCTTGAACAATCCGTCCGGTCGCTGCCTCACGCACCCGCAAAGTGGACGGGGCTGCTACATTGTCTGGCGAATCCAGCGACACCAGCAGGCCGTCCGGATTCAATCCAATCGGGTTCGATCCCCCCATCACCGTCTCCGACACCCAAGTCGGTGCCGGGGGCCGAGACCAAGTATAAAAGCCCGCCCACATCGAGAGCAGGCAGACGGCCATCAGCCGCATTCGCGGAAAGCGACGTTTCGAGAGTGCTGTCACTGGGGAATTCATGAACCTCTGGACCTTTCGCAGCATCATACGCTGGATCATGTCATTTGTTGGCGCAGTTTGTTGTGGAAAACTCAAAGCTGCGGCAGCGGCCACTCGTTGTGGCGGCTCTGCTGACGGCCACACCGTGATTGACACAGGGCGATCTTGTGCGGGCTGAACGCTGATAGCTGACTGCTCACTCCCGGTCTGTTACAGTGAGCCCTCCAGTCCGGCGGTTGATTGCAGTTGCCGGTATACGTAAGGGTGCGCGCTCGCGCGACGGTTTGAGTGGAGTCGGTCCATGCCGGTCAAAGTCCGCTGCGGCGGTTGCGAACAGGTTTTGAACATTCCCGACAAGGCGCGGGGCAAGTCCATTGCCTGCCCCAAGTGCGGCGAGAAGATTAAGGTTCCGGCGGGTGAGGACGCCCCCACCGCCAAGCCGAAGGCCAAGCCTTCGAAGAAGGACGGCCAATTCTTGGGCGGTCTCGACGATTACGGAATCGAAGACCAGGAAAACCAGATCTGCCCGTTCTGCGCCGCCCCGCTAGAAGAGGAAGACGAGATTTGCCCTGGCTGTGGCAAGGATATCGCCACCGGGGTGATGGACAAGACCCAGAAGAAGAAACGGTCGAAGGAAGGCAAGTCGAGCGCCTCGTTCTACAAGAACGTGTTGCGTGAATCCTGGGAGTTCATGCTGGAGAACAAAAGTCTGGCTCTGCGCACGGGCGGGATTCTGACATTCTTCGCGGTGCTGTACATGGCCTGTTTTTTCATGGTGACCTACTGTGAAAAACTGCCGCCGAAATACTTTTGGGTGGCGATGACGGTCCTGATGGGGGTGGGCTCGCCAGGCTGGATCTGGTTTCTGACTCGCGCCCTGGTGACCATCGATCTGTATGGAGAGAAGCTCGATCCGGACCGGGTTCATTATGACTTCTTCACGAATGTGGCGCTTGGCCTGGCCTCGTTCATGTGGCCCTGCGTGGTCAATTTACCGTGGCTGCTTCCCACGGTGGCGACCGTTTATGTCTACGCGGCCACTGAATTAGAGTCTCAATATCCCACGCCGCCCGAGGTGCAGGTCGACCCCAAAGAGGCTGCCAAGCCTCAGCCCGCGGAAAAAGTCGAGGAGGTCAAACCCTCCCGACCATCAGTCTTCTCTATGGTCTCTGCGCCGGTCTACATCGGCATTGGATTGGGGATCATGTTCCTGCCTGCGATGGCCTTTCCGATCGCCACGGTTCACATGGTCGCCAAACATCAGCACAAGGCCTGGATCGGCTGGGAACTGATCAAACTGATCTTCATGAACATCGGTCCCATTTGCGTCTATCACGCCAGCAGCTTCCTCATTTTCTCAGTCTTCGGGGGGATGGCCTTCGCGATTGCCTACTTCGGGGGCACGCTGCACTTCTTCAATAACGAGACCATCCTGGGATGGACGGCCTCGGCCACGAACTGGATTTGGGGATTGATCGACAGCCAAAAACTGGAGGCGGGATCGTTCATGTTCGTCATGATTCAAATGCCGATGATGTTCATGCTCGTCGCTTTGTTCGTCGCTCCGTTCATGATCGCCATCGGATTCCCGCTGCTCTACCAGATGAAGATCAACGGTCTGATTGCGAAGCATTTCTCGCATTCCCTGGATCTGGATCAGCGAATCTATCCGTACACTCCGGCGGGGTTCTGGGTGCGGTTCCTGGCGTTCTCGATCGACATCGTGGTCTTCCCACTGGCCCCCTTACTGGTCACCCGGGATAAGCGATTCGTCATGGGTGGACTGGGTTTCTATGGAATCATCATCCTGGCCTGCATCTACATTTTTCCAATGGATTCCATGCCCGTCACGATCCTGTACTCCCTGGTCCCTGTGGCCATCAACTACATGCACTGGATGTATTTTGCCGTGTCTCATTCGGGAACCATTCGAGCGACGCTGGGCATGGAAGCATTCGGATTGATTGTCATTCCAGATATCCCCAACCCCCGGCCAAAAGATTTGGACAAGGTGCTGACGCTCGGCCAGGCCAGCATGCGGTGGCTATGCGTCCATTTCATCTCCCAAATCACCCTTGGACTCAGCTTTCTGGTGTGCGCATTTCATCCGGAGAAAAAAGCGTTGCACGACTTGGCCAGCAAGACCAAAGTGGTCTTCGAGGGCGACAAGTAACCGAACCCCCTGCCCTGCCCCGCACTCCGGCCCTGTCCGTTCCGATTTTGGTGTTTTCGCATGTCTCAACCGTTGTCCATCGCTCCGATCGATGATGTCACCGTTCTGATCTTCGGAGCCTCCGGAGACTTGACCTCCCGCAAGCTGATCCCCGCTCTGTACCGCTTGTACAAGGATGGCTTTCTCTCCGAACGCTCACTGGTCGTGGGCGTGGCCCGGCGACCGAAGACCGACGAATCATTCCGCGCCGAGCTACTTGCAGCTGCCAGCGATCACGCGCGCGATGGGATGGACCTGGAGAGTTGGAGCCGCTTTGCCCAGCGGCTGCATTACGTGCAGGCCGACCTCTCCTCGACGGAGGATTTTCACCAGCTGCGGCGGCAGGTCGAATCGCTCGAACAAGCGGGCGGACTGACGGGCAAACGGCTGGTCTACCTGTCGACAGCGCCGGAACTGTTCCTGCCGTCGATCGAGTCATTGGCCGCCGCCGAGATGATCCCGCCAGCGGAACACCGCGACCGACTGCGCGTCATCATCGAGAAGCCGTTCGGACACGATGTCGATTCCGCGCGCGCTCTCAGCGAATCGCTCAGTCGGCTGCTCAGCGAAGATCAGATCTACCGCATCGACCATTACCTCGGCAAAGAGACAGTTCAGAACCTGTTGCTGTTCCGGTTCGGCAATGCGATCTTCGAGCCACTCTTCAACCGCAATCATGTCGACCATATCCAGATCACCGTGGGGGAAACGCAGGGGATCGAGGGCGGTCGCGGCGGGTATTATGACAAGGCCGGAGCCCTGCGTGATGTGCTGCAAAACCATGTCCTCCAGTTGCTGTGCCTCGTCGCGATGGAGCCCCCCGCCAGCTTCGAGGCCGAGTACATCCGCAATGAAAAGCTGAAGGTCCTCCAGTCGCTGGCCCCCGGTCGTCCAGGCCGGGTCGAAGAGTGGGCCGTCGCCGGGCAATACGCAGCTGCCGCCATCAAGGGGAAGCGGGTCAAGGCGTACCTCGATGAGGAGCGAATCGATCCCGATTCCCAGCGCGAGACATTCGCTGCCCTGCAAGTCCGCATCGACAACTGGCGATGGGCGGGAGTGCCGTTCTACTTGCGCACCGGCAAGCGTCTTCCGGCCCGCGTGACCGAGATCGCAATCCAGTTCAAGTTGCCGCCGCTCAATCTTTTTCACACCGTCGAATGCGACGGGGACGTGTGCGGCATCGTCGAGGCCCGCCCCAATACGCTCGTGTTCCACATCCAGCCGAAGGAGTCGATCTCGCTGTCGTTCTGTGCCAAACGTCCCGGCATGAACTACCAGGTCCAGCCGGTCAACATGGACTTCAACTACCAGAACTCGTTCAGCGTCGGACTCCCCGAGGCGTACGAGCGGCTGTTGCTCGACGCCATGCGTGGGGACTCGACACTGTTCACTCGCAGCGACGAACTCGAAGCGGCATGGCGGTTCCTCGACCCGGTGTTGCAGCACTGGGAGAGTACGAACCACCGACCGGAGCTCTACCCAGCGGGCCAATGGGGACCGAAGGCCGCGCATCAACTCTTGGAGCGAAGTGGTCGCGCGTGGCGGAACCCGGAAGTGGAAGTCGTTGTGACAAAACCGACGGCGGCGACGATCACGACCGATAAACCGGTCGATTGAGTAGAACATCCTTTTCGCCGCGACGCGAAGTCTTCGCAGCGGAGCGCTCCGCTGCGAAGACT
>JANPCU010000076.1:0-6965 GCA_031431195.1 Planctomycetota bacterium
CGCGCCCCTCGATGATCTTCAACTCGGGGCGAAAACGCGTGATCTCGGCCTCCACGGCTTGCCCATTGGTCACCAGAATCTCGCGGACGAAACCCGCCGAGGAGACTCGTACTACCTCTAGGTCCGCGAATTCCACGATCCCCGGCGCGTGCCGCTGAAACGGACTGGGGAGCAGGAATACCAATGCTCCCACACAGACCGCAGTCAGCGAACCGAGCAGTAACGCACGACTGGCACTCCACCGATCGCGACGCCAGCGGGTCACCAGTGAGACCAGCAGATCAAACACCGGCTTCACATACCACAGCAGCATCGCCCCGATCGCAATCGCCAGACCCGACCCGCGAAACATCACAGCTGCCCCGGCCAGTAGAGAGGCAGAGACGGTGACTCGCCAGAGCGAGGAGAGCAGGGCATAGCTGCGAATCACGGTTCCCGGGAACCCCGAGGGGACG
Source organism: Planctomycetota bacterium (assembly GCA_031431195.1). Classification (GTDB taxonomy): domain Bacteria; phylum Planctomycetota; class Planctomycetia; order Planctomycetales; family Planctomycetaceae; genus TH-plancto1. Next base: position 456 of record JANPCU010000076.1, read on the forward strand.
GGGACGGTGCGTTGCTCACCATAGAAGAACCGGGCGTAGCGGGACTGGAGCCAGCGGTTGGCGGTTGTGCCCATGTTGGAGATGTCGAGCAGGTCTTCGAGAATGAAGTAGCCGTCGAACCGCATCAGTGGATTGATGTTGAAGATCAACGTGGTCAAGCTCGCGCTGACGACAATGTTGTGCAGCAGATGCCGAGAAAATGGCGTCGTGGCTTGTGTCCAACAGAGCGCAGCGATGGCGGCAATTGTCAGCTCGACCAGGATTCCCCCGGCGGCCACGTGCATTCGCTGCCAGCGCGAGCGAAAGCCGAGCGATGAGGTGACATCGACATAGGCCATGGGGGCGAACAGCACGAAGACCACTCCCATCTCGGTCACGCGGCCCCCGTGATATCGGCAGGCCAGCCCGTGACCGATCTCGTGAACAACCTTGAGAGCCACCCAGACGATCGCCAACATCAGCCAGTTGTGAGAGGAGAAGACCTGCCGCGAGTCGGCCCAGAATTCGTTGGTGTGGCCCATCACCACCACGATGGAAGTCACCCACAACGCGACCATCGCAAGGATCGCCGGTCCGACAAAGAACCAGCGAGTCCAGGGGAGCAGCAGATCCAGCAGTCGTTCGGGGCGGAGCAGGGGGAGCTTCATCCAGAAGGGATTGAACAGCGAACTGAGGGCTGCGGGCTTCTTGCTTCCTGAATCGATTGCTCCTTCGGTGGGTGTCGCGAGTCCTGTTTCAACGAGCCACAGGCAGATGCTGGTCGCCTCCTGCTCCGAGAACGCCTCGTTACCGAGCGTCCGCGATGACACCGTCACTGCTTCCGCCAGAGAGGTCCGCCCATCCAGGAGCGAGATCAACACATATTCGGCTCGCCCAACACGGTAGAACCGAACAGCCACCGGGTCTTCGAGTTGGTAAGACACCCCATCGACCGTCGGCACCGGTCGCACGATCACATCGTCCCGGAGTTTAAGCCGGGTGCGGTCGAGTTCGCGCGTACTGAGGTTGAGTTGCATAAGGGAGGGTGAGTTCACCACGGAGACACGGAGACACGGAGACACGGAGAAGAGTGATAACTTCAGTGTTGGAAACTCTGATCTGTGCTGATCCGTGAAATCTGTGTGCGACCACTTCTACTCAAACGACTGGATTAAGAGTTCAGTGAATTGGGACACAGATTTCACCGATTGACACAGATTTGATCTCCTAATGGTCGAGTCTTCTTGGTGGTCACGAGAGGTATCACCAGCCGATCCAGAATCGCACTTGATCGACGGCTTTGTGGAACAGATTCCAGCCGAGGGGATGCTTGGCGGTCTGGATTTTCGCGCGCCCCTTCATGCCAGGGCGGAGGAGGCTGAACTCGTTGGCGAACTTCACTTCCGCGACGAAGACGTAGTCCTCGTCGACGAGTTCGGATCGCGGATGAATCCGTTCGACTATCCCCGTCCAAGTCCGGTCGGGCAGGGCGTTGAGGACCGCCTCGACCGACTGGCCCAGCGTCACATGCCCAATGTCCTCTTCCGGGATGCCGATCTCCAGCACCATCTCCTCCAGCGGGGCGATCTCGAACAGCGTCTGTCCCGTCGTGAGTGGAGCCCCCTCGGCCTTCCGCAGGTCGCCGCTGATGATGACTCCATCGACCGGGCTGCGGATCTCGAGCTGTTCGCTGCGCTGGCGCAGGACCGTCGCCTTCGCATCCATGCGGGCCATTTCCAGGCGCGACACTTGTGCCGCATTGATCTCCCTCTCCGCGAGGTGCCCGTCTCGCTCTTTCGCGGCACGGTCAACCTCGGCTGTGGCTCCGGAGAGTTCCCAGCGGATCTCTTCGCCATCGAGTCGGGCCAGGACTTGCCCCGCTGTGACCTCATCACCGGGTTCGACATCCGCGTGCAGCAGTCGGGCGTCAAAGGGAGCCGCGATGTACCGCAGCGACACCGGGTGAACCTCGCAGCCTCCTCGCACCGAGTAGGGAAGCGGAACGCACAAGCCTGCCGCCAGGAGTAGGCACCCCAGTGCGATCAACTGCCCCTGGCGCTGCCGCATCGCGAGTGTGAAGTGGCCCCAAGATCGGGCGATCCGCCCGCGCTCTCCTCGCCGCAATGTGTGCAGAGCTGCTCCCAATAGTGGGGCAGCCGCGTGCATGAATCCAGCTGTGGGCACGGCTTGATCCGTATTGCGGACGATGGCGACCCAGGCTCCGATAGTCTCCCCCGCATGGGTTTGCAGCGGGACCGAGACGACCGCCTCCGCGTTCCAACGGAGGGCCAGTTGTTTGTGCGTCGCGAGCGAATGCCGAGCCGTTCCCGCAGGCGGCGGCCAGATGCCGACCTCGCCGCGCAGCAGGCACTCGTCGAGAGCCGCTTCGAGAAACGAGTCGCGATTTTCTGGTGAGACGTTCCCCTCACCGCGACTCACGGCGGTGAGGCGACAACCGGGCTGACCGGGGCGAACCAGCGCCACGGCCATCTGCTGTACCCCCAGATGACGAGCGGCCTCATCGCACAGCGTCTGTCCTGCGATGCTGGCGTCCGTTGCGGATTGGACTCGCGAGGCGAGATCCACAATTGCAGCAGTGGCGGCGACCTCGCGATCAAGTGAGATCGCTCCAGTTCGCAGATCGAACAACGCCACCGTCGACACGGCAAGCTCGACCACGGTGGTGAGTACATCGGGCGGGGCCGAGGGAGCCAGGAAGAGCGCGAGCCACACCTCGGGCAGAGGGGCGGTCGAGATCGGCACCCCCACGAGCAACTGAGTCGGCGGTCGGCCAATCCGACCGGCTCGTGTCTGACGGTCCTGACTCGCCGCAATCGCGTACTCGCGGAAGCTCTTGGTCGTCAGCTCGGGCAATCCCGCTAGTGGATGCAGGATTCCGTCAAGGGCCACCTGCCCCTGCGTATCAGGGCGTCCGATCACGAGAATGTCGGCCCGTACCGTGTCGGTCAGGACTCGCGCGATCCGCGAGATCAGGTCCGCACGGCTCATGGCCTGTGCCGCCGTCTCACTGAACCGGGCTTGCAGTGTCCGCAGTCTCTCCGTGTCCGGGCGTCGCGGGACGACAGCGGCCTCGAGAGGCGTGCCTGCAGACACGGGAGTATCCGGCGACGCAGAACTCATCGAACCTTCCCGACTTCCAATCGGCTGGTCTTGAACGGCGGTTTGACGGCAGGAGCCGGTACTGTACGGGTCTTGAGCGGGCCAACAGTTTCTGTCTTCGGCAGTTCGCCGTTGACGACCAGCAGACACTTCTCCCCGCTGCGATAAATGTTCTTCGAGTTCGGCACGCGTACCTTGATGAGGATCGTACCGCTCTGGGCATCAATAACGGGGGCAATGTAGTCGACGATCCCCTGGGCGGGGAGGCGGCCTTCTCCGACGAACATGCTGACCTCAACGTTGGGCTTGATCTCATGGCTCAATACCGAGGGGACCGAGTAGATCGCGATCAGCGGATCGAGCTGAACGACGGTCGCGATCACCGGATCATTCACCGAAACGAACTCACCGACATCGCGGTGGACCTTGATCACGACGCCATCGATTGGAGAACGCACGTTTCGCTGTTCGAGTTGGACCTTGATCCGATCGTACTCCAGTCCGCGAATAAGCAGTTCTTCTTGTACCGCCAACAACTGGGCCTCAGAGACTTCCTTCTCGACCAGGCTGCGATCGAACTCTTCCTGCGTGGCATGCTTGCGTTCGAGGAGCATCTTGAGTTTCTCGCCGCGTTCGGTTCGCAGTCGAGTATCCGCCTGTGCAGAGTTCACGCGCCCTTTGGCGTTGCGGCTGCGGTCGGCGATCTCCAGCGTTGCATTGAGTAGCGTCTGGTCGAGGGTGCCGAGGATCTGATCTTTCTGGACCCGATCCCCCTCCTTGACGTTGATGAGGGAAACAATCCCGACATCGGTTGAGGCGACATCGAGATCACGAAACGGCTCCGTGAAGCCCTCGATCTCAGCTGCCGAGACTGATCCCGCCAGTAGACAGGCAGCCAGCGCTGCACAAAGATTCATTCGATTCTTGGTCGAGGTCATGTACTTTCTCCGAGGAATTTGGCGAGGATGGTGTCCCGCTGCAGGTCTTGGTCCAACAGGGTGTTTCGCAGCTGCGAGGCTTGTCGTTCGGTGTCTGCTTGTCGCTGTCTCAAGGCTGGTGTGAGGTCGACCCGGCACTCGAGATCTGTCCCCGCGAGCACAATGATTCGCGAGGCCAGTGACGGTCCGTGTTCGACCAGGAGGTCGTCCTCTGCCGAGACGAACATCTGGGCCGACCCCGGTTGACCTTGGCGGGCTCCGCGTCCGATCAGCTGTCGGTCGACGCGATGCGAGTCATCGGGTTCGGAACAGATGACGTGCAGGCCACCCACGGCGAGAGCCTCGGGGGAGGGCTTGATGTCGGTCCCGCGTCCGGCCATGTTCGTGGCGATTGTGATGGCGTAGAGTTGTCCAGCGGCGGAGACGATCTCAGCTTCGTCTTTATCCTGTCGTCCGTTGAGTAACTCGAATGGGAGCTTTCGCTCTCGCAGGAGTGTGGCCAATCTCTCGCTGTTCGCGATGGATCGAGTCCCGACCAGAATTGGCTGACCGGTTAGGTGTCGAGATGCGACCTCTCTAGCGATCACTTCCCATTTCGCCTGAGCAGTGGCCAAGAACCTCGTCGTCAGGACGTTCCGCTGAGTCGGCAACCGAAGCGGTATCGGTTGGACCTCGACACGGTAGATGGATTGGAACTCACCCTCACCCCCTGTGGCGGTTCCGGTCATCCCACTGAGCGTCCTGTAGAGCCGTAAGAATCGCTGGCGAGTGATTCGGGCCAGCGAACTCGTATCGGGTGTGATCCGCTGGCCCTCTTTCGCCAGAACGGCTTGATGCAACCCATCGCTCCAGGAGCGGTCGGGCATGATGCGACCAGTCGAGCCATCGACGATCTGCACTTCGTCGTCGTGGACGATGTACTCGCGGTCACGTTGGAAGAGCAGGCGAGCCTTCAGTGCCGCTTCGACGTACAGTGCCCACGGACGAATTAGGACTTCCATCGGAATCAGATCGACTGCCGAGTGCGTCTTTTCACGCCCTTGAGGGGTCAAACGCACCAGCCCGCGCGAGGGGTCGAACTCGTAGTCGACCAGCGGCTCCAGTTCATTCGCGAGTCGGAGAGCGACACGGTGAGCTTCCGCATCGGGAGCATCGCCAGAGGCCGCCTCGCTAATGAGGAGCGGAGAAATGGCGTCATCGAGCATGACATGATCGGCCTCGTCGACAATCGCAAAGTTGAGCCCCCGCTGCATCGTCACACGCGGAGCGAGGCCGCCCGTCAGTCGCTGCCGTACCAGAACTCCGAGGGCTGCCGCTTTCACTTGCCTCAGCGAGATCTGGTCGCGGAGGTAATCAAATCCGAACTCGAACCCGTTTCCGTAGACCACGTCGCAGTCGTACAGCGGGCGTTTCACCCCCGCCGGAGCTTGCTCGGGGAGGACGGCCACCGTGAGCCCCAGCATCTCGAACACCGGTCGCAGCTCTTCGCAGTCACGCTGGGCGAGGTAGCTGTTGGAGGTCATCACATGGACGCCGCGACCGCTCAGAGCATGCACAAAGGCGGGAGCGGCCCCGGTCAGGGTCTTCCCTTCGCCGGTCGCCATCTCAGCAATCGCTCCGCGGGCGAGAACCAGGCCCCCCAAGAGTTGCGGATCGTGCAGCGTCTTCCCGGTGACCCGACGAATCGCTTCTAGCGTGAGGGCGAAACCCGATTCAAGTACTTGGCGAGACTGGACATCCTTACCGGACGTCACGTTCTCACGCAGCTCCATGGCATCAGCTTGAAGTTGAGTATCACTCAGTGAAGTGAGTCGCGAGGCGATATCGCGAATACAGGGGATTAGCGCAGCCAGTTCCGCCGATCGCCAGGGGCGTCGTCTGATAGGCGATCGGTCTGGGTTTTGTTGCGCCAGAACCACTCCAGCCACTCCGGTCGGTATTGCTATCCATAGACCGGCCTCCTTACCTCATGGCGGTACAACTTCTCCGCCTCACATACAGACTCCACTCCGAGAATCTGATCTCTCACTTCTTGCATTCGTCTCTGCGAGTCCACTGACGCAGACTTTTCCGGAGTCCGGTTCAGTTCCCCTCTGAACGGAGTGACAGACATTCCGACGTTGACGGTTTTACCAACGAAACCAGGAGCGACTTTTCGTAGGCGTCTCACTGGGACGCTGTTCGGTCTTCACGGGGGCCTGAGTCTTGGTGATCCCCGTCGAATGAGCGGAGATCTTCGATTTCGAAGTGCCAGCCTGATGAGGAATCAGCGTCTCCTCTGGAGCCAATGTCGGTTCCGGAGGGGAGGGCAACTCAAGCTCATACCTCATCGGATTTTCAGCGATCAATAGCGTCCCCATCGATCGCCGCACCCGAATCAACGCGATTGAGTAGGACACCTGCGATTGCACGAACTCTCCTTCGGCATCGGCCAGTCGCTGTTGGGCATCCAGCAGGTCTTCCAGCAGCAGAG
>JANPCU010000077.1:0-33692 GCA_031431195.1 Planctomycetota bacterium
CAGGGGCCTCCCCCCCTCGTGCGTGGACTGACACGCACGCGCGGGCCGCCCCTGCCACGGGACAATCAAGTCTGACCGCTCGCCTTTACCGTCGACCGGGGTTGCCGCTGGACCGCGATGGCTGTGGCCGTCGCGTAGGCCCGGCAGTGCGAGATCGTAATGAGGATCTCATCAATACCCAGGTTCTTCGCGATCTCCGCGGTCGTACCCGCCAGCTGGATCATCGGTTGCCCGCTGCGCTGCGAGATGACCTCGATATCCGTCCAGCCGACTCCCTTGGTGAAGCCAGTGCCGAGCGTTTTCATGACCGCTTCCTTAGCCGCCCAGCGACCCGCGTAATGCTGCAAGGCGGCCTTCCGCTGTTGGCAATAGCGAATTTCCTGCTCGGTAAACACCCGTTGCAGGAACAGTTCCCCGTGACGTTCGATCATCTCGCCTATGCGGGGGACTTCGATGATGTCGGTGCCAAGTCCAATGATCATGCGGGCGTGTTCTTCATGAGGGGGGAATGGAAATGCGTGTTGCCCAACCCCGTGGACTCAAGGGAAGGGAACCGGGGTTCCCGAGGACTGGTTCGAAGAGCAAACAGCCACTGCGAGCTTATACTTCACACAGGCGAGATTGAGGCGTACGACGGACGTCCTCGTCCGTCGCTCCTCGGTGTCTTCCACACGGACGGACGAGGACGTCCGTCCTAAGAAATGTCTCATCTCTCCCCGCGCCAAGTAGACATCCGGGAATGCACACTCTCCGTACTCGGCGGCATGATAACCAAGACTGTGCGTGAGGGCACTTCACGAATCGGGGCGTCGGCCTCCGATCTGCGTTGCGTCCTCGGAATGCCTTCACGAGAATACGGCTGAACCTCTCCGTCCGCCCTGACCTGCCTCCGTTCTCATCGATCGGTCCCTCCGTGCCTGCTCCTTCCCAAACCGTCTCGGTCGCCCTCGGGGATCGCAGCTACGACATCGTGATCGAGAGCGGTTGCCTGGCCCGGGTGGCGGCCATCGTCGAGCCGTGGGTCACGCGGTTCGGACGCGGCAAACCGTCGCGGACCGCTGCGATCATCTCGGACTCGAACGTGCGGCATGGGGTGTCGCTGGTGTTGGCCTCACTGAAGGCGGCAGGCTGGCACTGCGAGGTCATCGAACTCGAACCCGGCGAGCCAACCAAGCGGCAAGAGGTCATCTCTTCCATCTACGACCGATTAGTCCACATGCAAGCCGACCGCCGAACCGTCGTGTTCGCTGTCGGCGGCGGGGTCATCGGCGACGCAGCCGGTTTCGCAGCGGCGACGTACAACCGGGGCTTGCCGTTCATTCAGTGTCCGACGACGCTGCTGGCCGATGTCGACAGCTCGGTCGGGGGCAAGGTCGGGATCAATCATCCGCAGGCGAAAAACCTGATCGGCGCGTTTCATCAACCGCTGGGGGTCGTGATCGACACAGTCATGCTCGACACCTTGCCCGATCGCGAGTACCGCGCCGGACTCGCCGAGGTCGTGAAGTATGGCGTGATCCGCGATGCCGACTTCTTCACCTGGCTGGAGGAGCATGTCTCCGAGATCAACGCTCACGATCCGGCCTCGTTGCAGTATGCCATTTCCCGCAGTTGTCGCCTCAAGGCCGATGTGGTCGAGCATGACGAGTACGAGCGGACTGGACTGCGGGCGGTCCTGAATTACGGCCACACGTTCGCCCATGCCTTCGAGGCCCTCAGCGGGTACGGCGAACTGCTGCACGGGGAGGCCGTCGCGATCGGCATGGTCTACGCCAGCCGCCTCGCCGAACAGCTAGGCCGCATTGATGCGGAGATGACTCAGCGACAGGTGCGACTCCTAGAGGCCCTGCAGATGCCGACAAAATTGCCGAGCAAGTCACGCTGGTCGACCGACGAGGTGATCGCGCGGATGCACCTCGACAAGAAGTCCGAAGCCGGGAAGCTGCGATTCGTGCTACCGACCCGGATGGGGCATGTGGAGTTAGTCGATGGGATCGATGAGATGCTGGTGCAGTCTGTCCTCGCAGCGGGATAGTCGGGCGTCTGTTACTACTTCGCCTCTGCGTTCTCATTTGGCCGTGGCCGCAGCAGTCGATAACCCTTGCCCGTTGGACGTGACTGCGGAAAAGCTCGCCCTTACCAAACCGCAGCGAGCGGGCGGACGGTAAGTCCCCCGTGCCAGTGCGACGTGACTTAGCCGAATGGTGTATGTACCTCGCGCGGTATGAGACGAGACATTTTGGCGAGCGTCCGGCGTGAGCCGGATGGTTGTTCATGGATGCGCCGAAGAACCAACCGGCTCATGCCGGACGCTCGCCGACACGTCTCACTCGCCGCCGCGCTGGGTTTAAGACTCCAGCACATCGCTCGAACACGGGGGACTTACGTCCGCCCGCTGGCTATCGATCTGCCTGTCACGGCATGGAATTGACGGTGTGTGCATCCGCAAAGTCGGCCGAGTTTCACTACGGATCCCAGTCACCTTGAGAACGCGGGATCTGGGAGAACGCGCCCCATGAGATGCTTGTCTCTGGTGCCTGGGAAATTGGAAACGCCGAGGGCGCGGAGGACGCAGAGCAGGGCCTGCCCTCGGACCTCGGCGTCCTCCGCGCCCTCTGCGTTTCCCATTCCGCTTGTCTCTGGAGTGCGATGTATCACCTCCGGATGACGTGAGAATCGGGACTGGGAGGGGCTGTTGATGTGAGAGGCTGCCGACGTTTCGGATGCACACACTCCATACACGTCAAAGTTCAATCAGGCTGTCAGTGATCGGTGGCGACTGTTTAGAATAGAGTACCGCTCACCCTCGGAGTTCGTATCGCCATCATGAAGCTTGCGATCCTGTCCTGCGAAGAATCCAACTACAGCACCACCCGACTGGTCGGAGCCGCCCAGCAACGGGGCCACGATGTCAAGGTGATTGACACACTCCGACTGACGATCGACCTGCAACAGGGGTCCCCCGACCTGTATTACGGAGGCAGCCCACTGGAGAGCTTTGATGCCGTCCTGCCCCGGATCGGCACCAGCATCTCTTTCTATGGGATCGCTGTCGTCCGCCAGCTGGAGCAGATGGGGGTCTATTGCGCCAACTCCGCCAACGGGATTCAAAACGCCCGCGACAAGCTGCGGTCGTTACAGATCCTCAGCCGTAGCGAGCATGAAATCGGGATCCCTCAGACGACCTTCGTTCGTGATCGTTCGGATGCTCTGGCGGCGATCGATCGAGTCGGCGGAGTGCCCGTCGTCATCAAGCTGATCGAAGGGACACAGGGGATCGGAGTCATCCTCGCCGAACACAGCGAGACGGCTCTGGCCATCATCGAGGCGTTGCAATGGGTCCGTCAGAACGTGCTGATTCAGAAGTTCGTCGAAGAGAGCCGGGGCCGAGACATCCGCGCGTTCGTCGTCGGTGACCGGGTGGTGGCTGCGATGCGCCGCACCGCGTCGGGGAATGAGTTTCGCAGCAACGTCCATCGTGGCGGCACGACGCAGGGACTCATCCTCAATGCCAAGTACACCGAGACCGCCATCCGGGCTGCACAGATCATGGGTCTGCGGATCGCCGGGGTCGACATGCTCGAGGGCCGCGATGGTCCGCTGGTGATGGAGGTCAACTCCTCGCCGGGTCTGGAGGGGATCGAGAAAGCCACCGGAATCGATGTCGCTGGGGCCATTGTCGACTTCATTGCCAGCAACGTCGGCTTCCCGGATGTCGACATCCGCCAACGTCTGACCCTGACCAAGGGGTACGGCGTGGCCGACCTCATCATTCGGGAAGGCTCGCCCTATATCGGCAAGACCATCGCCGAATCCCAGCTGCGCGAGCTGGACATCAACATTCTGACGCTCAAACGCGGTGACGATCAGATCTCCAACCCGCTCTCGACTCGTGTGCTGCAAGCGGGGGATGCGCTCCTCTGCTTTGGCAAACTGGAAGCGATGCGAGAGCTGGTGGCCGACCGAACTAACCGACGACCCCCACGACGACGTGCTGCGCCCGCGACTCGTCCGCAGACTCCTGCGACGGAGAAGCATCCGTGACGACGTACCGGCCTAAACGTTCCATCGAACTGTGGGACCATGATTCAATCGCCCCTGGTGAGTCGAGAGACATCGAACTGAAGATGGGGGAAAGTTACAGCGGAATGTCGTTCTCGATCCCGCTGCATGTCCGCCGGGGTCTGGAGCCCGGTCCGACAGTCTTTGTGACAGCGGCGGTACATGGGAATGAACTCAACGGAACCGGAGCGATTCGGAACCTGATCCGCGACCCACTACTGAACCTGCGAGCGGGATCGCTGATCCTGATTCCCGTGGTCAACGTGCTGGGTTTCGACCGGCATTCGAGGTATCTGCCGGACCGTCGCGACCTGAACCGCTGCTTTCCGGGTTCCAAGGGCGGTAGCTTGGCCCGCCGCCTGGCGAACCGAATCTTTGACGAGATCGTCAACCGCTGCGACTACGGCATCGACCTGCACACAGCTGCGATTCGTCGGACAAACTTCCCGGTGGTGTGTGCGGATATCTCTCATCCGGAGGTCGAGAAGCTGGCCCTGGCGATCGGGACGCGGTACATCTCGAAGGGGCGTGGCCCGCGTGGTGCCCTGCGCCGGGAAGCCTGTATGGCGGGTTGCCCGACTGTCATTATCGAGGGCGGCGAAACGTGGAAGGTGCAGTTCAACGTCGTAAAAGTGTTTGAGCGTGGCATCCGCAATGCGCTGATTCACTGGAACATGATCGATGGCGAACCCCAGACACACGAAGTCCAAACGATCATTACCAAGGCCCGCTGGGTCCGGGCCGAGCGCGGGGGCTTCTTGGAGTTCCACGTCTATCCGGGCGACACGGTTCGACCCGGGCAAAAGCTGGTGACGATTGCGAATCTGCTGGGCCGTGAAGAGCTGATTCTAACCTCGACGATGGATGCCGTTGTGTTGGGAATGACCACTCTGCCCGCCACGACCCCCGGCGAGGCCATCGTTCACCTGGGCGACCTGAAATCGGCCATTCATGTGAAGAATGGCACGCCCGGTTAAGGCACCCCAGGCGGGTTGATGAATCTGTCAGACACCTGAGTGCGAGACCCCCTTTGCATTTCAGACGATGGCACACGCAACTTCGCACTGCCTCACGATCTAGGAGGAGTGAGAAACGCAGAGAGCGCAGAGTACGCAGAGGAAGAGCAGAGAAGAACAACGTAAACGGGCCGACCAGGAAATAGCCTTCCCCCCGAGAGATTCTCCGCGTTCTCAGCGCCCTCTGCGTTTCTCACTCTGGTCCCTCGCCTGCCCGAAACTTCCGCTCCTGCCAGGGGAACTCTTTTGGCCCCGCCAGACTTCCGAAGTCTCCGAAGACTTCGGATGTCTGGCGGAGGGTCGTCCATCGTCCGCTCACCTTGACCCAATTTCGCCCGGAAATCGTCTGAACAGATTCCTCACAATCCCTAACCGGCACCACCCGACTCATGAGCGCGATCCACCAAGTCACATCCCGGACGGCGAAAGTCGGCAGTTTCTGCTGTTAGCCACGGGGGCCATTCCCCGATAACTCTCCCTGTACCCCGCTCGTTCGTCGCGAGGTGCCGTGCGAGGGATTGCCGCTACGTCACGTAACAACAGCTGCAACAGCGTTCGCACCGTCTCGATCATCGGGGATTCCACGAGGAACCGCTGATCGAGGACGGAATCGGAGTAACATCTTGGCTCATTCGCACCTTGTGATTCGGCATCTGGTGAAGGGTTTGGAGGCACGCGGTCGGGAGTCGATCGACATCCGCGTTCCAGAAGTGATTGAGAGGTTTGTCACCGCCATCGCCGATCTGTTCGAACCCTTTAGCGGGGAGGCTCGCGTCGGCTATGAATGCAACTTCGCCGACGACAGCTTCGAAATCTCGATGTTCGTGGGAGCCCGCGAGATCGTGGGCGGCCCTCAAGATGGCCACCAGGAACCGCAGAATTTTCGCTTCAACCTGCAAGGACTGTTTGATCGCTTCGACTCGATCCAGTCGTTTCTCTGGAACGCCCTGCCCGACAGCCCCCTGATGGAAGGTGGGATGTCATTCGTCGTCATCGAGGGTCAAGTGCAAGGTCATCTGGTCCGGTTGCAACTGCACCCGACCGCCCCCGAAGAAATGGGGCCCGCCATCCGAGAATACACCGACGGGACGATGGAGTTGGCTGATTGAGTCAGTTGCCGTGAGAATACAGCTGTCAGGCCCGTCGGCAAGTTCCGGCGGGCCTTTCGCATGGGTGAGCGGTTACGAATGCTTCAGGCGAGCCGCCGGACTTCGCGTAACACCAGACTTTCGAAGTCTTCCGAGACTTCGGAAGTCTGGTGGGCATGTGATTCATGGCCGCTGGCTTAAGTCACTCTTCTCAGGCTGTGGTCGATAAACCCATTAACCTGCTCTGGATGCGTCAGCGAAATGACATGCCCGCCCCCGGCCACGACCACGTCCGGTTCCCCTCGTAGCGGGAGGACGCGATCACAATCGCCATGAATCCGAAAGACGGGACAAGTGACGACCGGTGGCTCGGACCATGTCAGCATCTGTCGCATCGACCACCGCAGGACCGCCCGATCCGCCGCGCCAAATTGCCGAGCCAGACCGCCGAGGTGTGGAGCCAGTCGTCGACCGCTGCGAGTCCCCAGCGGCTCCGCTGACCATTGGAACATCGCCAGTGGAAGCCAGTCGGTTATCCCTCGGAGCGGACGAAGAGCCCGAACATGTGGGGGCAAGTGAGTCGGCTCACGAACGCTGCCGATTAACAGGACTGCAAGCGGCGGCATGAACCGGGCCATCTCCAGGGCGATGATTCCGCCGAATGACGCCCCGCCGATCACGCACGGCCCCGTCACGGATAACGTACTGGCCATCCGCTCGCAGTAATCGGAGAGCGAATCTCCCAGTCTGGGAGTCGTCCACGCGGGAACGACCAGCTGCGGGAATCGAGCCAGCTGAGGGGCAAATATCGAGGCATCCGCCCCGAGGCCGGAAAAGAGGATTAATGGCAGTGGCGATGATGTCATCGGCGTACCTCAGAAAAGTTTCCAGCCGGTTCTTTCTGCTCCCTCTCCCCACTGGTGGCGAGTCTTTCCGTGAGGACAAGATTGTAGGGAGAGGGCCGGGGTGAGGGGCTGAAAAAAAACGACTTGTGGCAAGCCTCCCTGGCCATCACTCTGGAGTCCAAGCTCAGCGCCCTCCTGCGACAACGCCACTCTCCGCGACGCCTCTCATCCAGAATTTGGACAGCTCCAGCCAAGCCTCTGGAATCGGTGAAACTCTGCGCAATCTGTGGACGAATTCCCCGCTCTGATCAGGCTCGGTCGAGGAGAGAGGGATCCACAGATTTCCCAGATTGGCACAGATTGAAGAACTCCACAATCGCACGGTTCGCCGTCGTGAGGACCAGGAGTTTGTCTTACAAAACGAGATTCACCGAGAGGCCCGAGGCTGCCCAGCATTCGCTCCGTTCATCAGGCCACCCGCGACAGCACCACTCGCCATGCCGCTGGTGAGAAAGAGGGGGCAGAAACAGGCGACCAACTGACTTTTCTGACACACACACATGAGGTCGGCGGCGGACGACCTTCCCAGGATTCTGGACGAATCGCGAGGACGGAACCTCACGTCCCCGTCACGGTGTGCTTGGCCCAAGCCGCAGCTCCCTTGGCCCCGGCGTCGTCTTGCAATTGGGCCGCAACCATCGTGAACGATCGGCGATACGCGGGCATCACCGTTTTGCGAGCGACCTTCAAGGAGAAGTCGACGAAGATCTCCGGCATCGCTTCGACCAGCCCGCCGCCCATCACCACCACATCCGGGCAGAGTAGATTGACAATCGTGGCCACCCCGGAACCGATCGCTCGGGCAGCGTCGTAGACGATTTTCTCGACGGCTTGGTCGCCCTCTCGAATTGACTCCGCCAAGTCCCCACTTCGGATATTGGCGACATCCGAGCCTGCCTTTTTCGCCAAAGCTGGGGCCTCTCCCCGCAGTACGGCCCGTGCCGCTTGCGCTGCGATAGCCGTCCGGCTCGCCACGGACTCCAAGCACCCGTTCTGGCCACAGCCGCACAGCGGACCGTTCGGCAGGACCGCAATGTGTCCGATTTCTAAGCAGGAACTCCCGCGGCCGCGCAGGATTTCTCCGTTGTACACACAGCCGCCACCGATTCCGGTGCCGGGAAAGACGCCGACGACGCAGCGAGCACCGACTCCGGCCCCAAAGCGATACTCGCCATATACTCCCGCGTCCACATCATTGAGGACCGCGATGGGGCACTTGAACTCGGCCTCCAACCGCTTGCGGACGTTGACATCCTCCCAGCCCATATTCGGGGGGTTGAGCACGATGCCGCGATCCATATCGACCGGTCCGGGACAGCCAATCCCAATCCCCGCCAGTCGCGAAGCATCGACGCTCCCGCTTTCGAGGCAGGTTCGAATCGTCAAGATCACGCGATCCAGTCCCGATTCGCCTTTCTCGGCGGACTTCGTCTTGCGACGATCCTTGCCGAGTAGCTTGAAATCGTTGTCGTACGCCTGGGCCAGCATTTTTGTGCCGCCTAGATCGAACCCGACCCATACATCCTGCTCAGCTGCATCCGCCATCTCGTCTCCCTTAGTTTCAGGGAGAATAGCCGAAACAGCGATCAATACCATGAATGAGGACACGAATCAGATCGTTCTGACGAGATGCACTCCAGGGATTACTATAGGGGGCTCCGGATCTCCTCGATTTCGGGTGGGGAATCATGCTCATCGGTACAGTGTCTACGCACAACAGACGACGACTCACGGGAAGCTGGCTTGTTGTTCACTTGGGTAACGACTTTCGGCTGCAGCGCGCGGAGTGTCCGAAGCTGTGTGGGATCTATGAAAGACTCATCTTCGCGGTTCATGCCTTCGCGTGAGGAACTCCGACTCCTTAAACGACTCGTCGCTGATCCTGATGTCCGTGGTTGGTCGCTATCCCCGATGTTTGAGAGACACGTCAACAGAAGTCGATGCAGGGTTCGTATACTTGACTTTGCGCATTGTGGCCTTTAATCTAACCATCAGTTGCGATGAGGATTGTGACTCCGTGGACGGCTTCTCTCCGGAAGCTGGTTCCGCAAGTGGCGTTCTTTCCCATGGGGATGCTGCTGGAGTTTTGATCGCGTGTCTCGTGTGGGTGGCCCGTGTGGCAAACCGATGCGAGTTCAGGAGTTCCGGCACATGCTTGGTGCATAGAGGTTGCTTATGTCAGCAATGGCGTAAACAGGCCGATTGTCACTTTCCGGGCGGGACCAGACCGCCAGGAACAGTGCGCCGGAAGCGTTGAAGGTGACTTCAACGCATCGCAAAGTGGGACTTCGTGCCCGCTTTTTTTATTCCCAGAAGCGGGCTCGAGGGCTAGGTGCAGACAACTCGAGGGGATGACCTCCGATCAGCAGCGGCTGCCATGATCGGTCCAAAAGAGTGGTGGAGTCCATGAACGGACCTGAAGTTCTCCGAATCGTCGATGCCATTCATCGCGACAAGAAGATCGACGAAGGCATCGTGTTCGAAGGCATCGAACAAGCGATCCTTTCCGCTGCGCGTAAGCACTACGGCGAAGACAGTGCCCTCATCGTCAGCATCGACCGGAAGACCGGGCAAGTCTCAGCCACCAATGACGGGGCTCCGATCCCCGAAGACGAGTTGATCGACCTCGGACGCATCGCGGCCCAAACCGCGAAGCAGGTGATGATTCAGAAGATCCGCGAGGCCGAGCGCGACACCCTCTTCGACGAATACACCGAACGCCGCACCCAACTGATCACAGGCATGGTGACACGAGTCGACCAGAGCGTGACCACGGTGACGTTCGATAAGGTGGAAGCCCTCTTGCCCCGCAGCGAGCAAATTCCGGGCGAATCTCACAAGGTCGGCGACCGCGTCCGGGCCATCATCCTGGAAGTCCGCAAGCAGGGCACCCGCATCAAGGTCGTCCTCTCCCGCAAGCATGCCGATCTGGTGCGGCGGCTGTTCGAGGTCGAAATCCCCGAAGTCACCGAACGCATCATCGAGGTCCGCTCGCTGTCCCGCGAAGCAGGTTACCGCTCTAAGGTGGCTGTCTCCTGCTTCGACAACAGCATTGATCCCGTCGGAGCCTGTGTCGGGGTGCGCGGTTCCCGCATCAAGACGATCATTGAGGAGCTTGACGGCGAACGCATCGACATTGTCCGCTGGAACGACTCGCTCCCGATCCTCATTCCCAACGCCCTGCAACCCGCTGAAGTCGAAGACGTGATCATGTGCCCCATGCTGGGCAAGGTGATCGTTCTCGTACGCGAAGATCAACTCTCGCTGGCTATTGGCAAGATGGGACAGAACGTCCGCCTCGCCTCCAAGCTGGTGGGCTGGGACATCGACGTGATGACGCGGGAAGAACTCGATCAACAGCTCGACAGCTCGGTCAAGGCCTTCTCCACAATTCCTCAGCTGACAGAAGACCTTTCGGAGTCCCTGGTGTCTCAAGGCTTCTTCAGCTTTGAAGACCTGTCGGTGATCGAGCCCGATCACTTGCAGGAACTGAGTGGACTCTCGGAAGCCGATTGCGAAGCGATTGTGGCTCAGGCCGAAGTGGAAGCAGAGCGGGAAGAGCAGGAAGCCAAGGTTCGCAAGGCTGCGGATAAGGCCGATCGCGAGGCCAATGGCAAGCCGGGCGACAAGAAGACCTCGGCCCGCCGTACAATTTCCGCAGCTGCTCCGGCAGTTGTGGAAGCGGCGGCTGTCGAAGCAGCAGTCATCGAAGCAGCGCCGGAAGAGGTTCCCGTCGGGGAATCATCGGCAACCGAGGAACCGTCTGCGGAAGTTCCGCAGGCAGAGAGCCTCGGCGACACAGAATCAGCGGAAGGTTGACAGCAGACGACGGACAACACTCGGACTGGGGGGCGGTTTCCAAGACCCAGTCCACTGGCAGGCTTCTTGTGAGCCTGCCGAATCTCAAGCAGCACAGCACGGGCAGCGATCATCGGACGATTGAGTCTCACAAATCAGGTTGAGCCTCAATGACCCCCGTCATCGCCAACACGGCCCGCTCAGCGGGGCTCAGCAGCCCTCTGACTCCTGAAGCAGGCAGGAGTAACACACCGACCATTTCGCCCTCCTGCGGGCTATTCCAGTGATTGTCCGTCACGTCGACGAGGAGTTACGATTGAAGATCCGGATCTTCGCTCTAGCGAAAGAGCTTGACATCGACAGCAAGGACCTGATTCAGGCTTGCACCGAGGTCGGTCTGACCGTCAAGAGTTCACCGCTGGCCAGCATTTCCCCCGAAGAGCGGGACTTAGTTCTCGCCCTGCTCAAGTCTCGCAAGGCCAGCGGACCCGCTAAAGTGGGCAAGGCGTCTGAGCCGGTTGCCATTCCACGCGAGCCGGTCCCCGAACGGGTCAAGGCGAAGCCCATCCGCGCGCTGGACAATGTGGTCGTTAAGCCGTCCACACGACGGACAGAAGAGGAAGTGGAAGAGGGCAGCGAGCCCGAGGCTGTCGCTCCCGCCGCTCCCCCAGTGGTTGAGCCGATCGTACCCGTCAAACAGCCCAAGGAGAAGGTGGTCCAGCCGCCATCCTCACCTGTTGAAGAAACAGAAGACTCAGTCGCTCCGCCTGAGCCGACGCCTGAAGTCGCCACTCCCGCTTCCGAATTGACTGCTCCTGTGGCTCCTGCTCCAGAGATCAGTCCTCCCGAGGCAGCGGAAGCTCCCGCTCCGACAGCACCGACTCCCGCCCACAAGGGGCGCATTACTCCGATGTCGCGGCCCTCGCAGGCCGCGCCCACACGCGAAATGCGGCCCGTCGGTTCCGTGCGGGACATGGCTCCCCGTGCCAATCAACAGCAGCTGGCTCGTCCGGCAGCTGCCGAAGCCCCCCTCAGTCGCGATCGGGACAAGGGCGGGCGCAAGGCCCCTGCCCTGCCCTCGATGGCGATGCCCACGTTCAAGGCTCCGTTGCCATCGAAGGTCGATGGACCGGTCCAAAAGCCGGACCTTAAGCTAACCGGCGAGATGATCCGCGATACCGGCAAGGGGAAAATTGCCGACATCATGCGGAAGAATAAGGAAGCGGGCGTCAAGCGCAAGCCCGGCGACCCACTTCCCGCAGGCGAACCGTCCCGCATTGGCAAGTCGCCGATTGGCGGGATGGAAGACATCCGCGAAGCCCGTCGTCAGAAACGCACCCGAACTCGCGGTGCGGAAGATGGCGACACTCCGGACTTCATTCGTCAGAAACGCAATCGCAAGCACGTCGGCTCGGAACTGAAGACCGAAGCCACGGTCACTTTGCCGATCACGATGCGCGGGCTCAGCGAATTGCTGGGTCGTCCGGTCAGCAAGCTCATGGGCTTGGCCATGAAGTCGGGCAAGATGCTGACCATCAACGATGGCATCGATGAGGAACTCGTCCTGGAAATCGGGATGGAACTCGGCATCGACCTGAAGATCGTCCGCGAAGACGATGTCGAAACCGAACTCCAGGCGTGGCTCGATCGCCCCAACGAGGACTTCGGTGTCTCACTGCTCGAACGGGCCCCGATCATCACGATTCTGGGACACGTCGACCACGGCAAGACGACCCTCGTCGACACCATCCGCAAGAGCAATGTGGCCGCTGGCGAAGCCGGTGGGATCACCCAGCACATCGCGGCGTACCAGGTCGAACACAACGGCAAGAAGCTCACCTTCGTCGATACGCCCGGCCATGCCGCGTTCAGCGAGATGCGAGCCCGTGGTTCGAATGTCACCGACATCGTCGTGCTGGTGGTCGCTGCCAATGACGGCATTATGCCGCAAACGATCGAGTGCATCGCCCACGCTCGCGCAGCTGGGGTGCCAATTGTTGTGGCCCTGAACAAGATTGACCTGCCGGGGATCAATGAGCAGAAGGTGCTGACGGAACTGTCTCAGCAGGGGCTTTATCCGACCGAATGGGGTGGCGACACGGAAGTGGTTCGCATCTCCGGACTGGTCGGTACGGGAGTGGACACGCTTCTGGAGACCTTGCTGCTGACGGCAGAACTCAACAACTACACCGCCCCCGTGGACATTGCGGCAGATGGTGTCTGTCTGGAATCGTTCCGCGACGAGGGACGTGGCCCGATGGCGTGGTGCATGGTGCGTCGCGGGACACTCAAAATTGGCGACACCCTGTTGTGCGGATCGGCTTATGGCCGTGTCCGGGCGATGTATAACGACCGAGGACAGGAAGTCCGCGAAGCGGGCCCCTCGACTCCGGTCAAGGTGGCTGGCCTCAGCGATGTGCCCGGCACTGGCTATCACTTCTTCGCGGTTGACGATCTCGACTTAGCGGTGCAGGTCGCTGAGGAGCGCAAGCAAAAGGGTCGGTTCGACATGCTGTCGGCTCGCGGCGGCCCCAAGTCGCTGGAGCAGTTCTTTGCCGAACGGGATGGCACTCTGAAGGAGTTGCCCCTCATCATCAAGGCCGACACCCAGGGCTCGATCGAGGCCATCCGCTACGAACTCAATAAGTTCGACCACGACGAAGTCCGCATCCGCATCTTGCACGAGGCGGTCGGTGGCGTGAACGAAAGCGATGTCTACCTGGCGGCTTCCTCCAAGGCGATCGTCGTCGCCTTCCAGGTGGTCCCCGACAACAACGCCACGAGTCTGGCTTCACAGGAAGGGGTGGAGATTCGCCGGTACTCCATCATCTACAACGTCGCCGACGACATTCGTCAGGCACTCGAGGGGCTGCTCTCGCCCGAGATGCTCTCCGTGCAGACTGGTCGAGCGATCGTCCTCCGCACGTTCTCCATCTCGAAGGCGGGCGTTGTGGCCGGGTGCCGCGTCCTGAGCGGGCTGATCGAACGCTCCAGCCGCGTCAACGTGATTCGCGAGCAGAAGGTTCTCAACAGCTACGGGATTGCTTCGCTGAAGCGTGAGAAAGAAGACGTTCGCGAGGTGCGTGATGGCTTCGAGTGCGGTATCCGACTCGACGGCTTTAACGACGTCAAGGAAGGCGATTTGCTGGAGTGTTTCCGCATCGAAGCCCGCAAGCGAACGCTCGACGAGTAACGTGCTCTCTTCAAGTTTCCGAAGTCTTCGAAGACTTCGGAAGTTTGCCCCCATCTGGCCCCGTTCCTCATTCCCCACTCCTGAGACGAACTGAACTCCCGAATCGATGACAACACGTCGCACAGAAAAGGTCGCGGAAGCCATTCGGCAGGTCGTCAGTACGGCGATCCTGTTCGGGCTGCGCGACCCGCGCGTGCAGCATGTGACGATCCTCCGCGTGGAGACGCCGTTCGACTTGCGGACGTCTAAGATCTACGTGTCCGTCCTGGGGGATGAGAAGACTCAGCGGCTGACGATGAAGGGGCTCGACGCCGCGCGGGGGTATCTGCAATCCAAGATTGCGGAGGAACTCGATCTGCGTTTCACTCCCGTACTCACCTTCATCCTGGATCAAGGGGTGAAGAAGAGCATCGAAGCCAGTCGACTGCTCCGCAAACTGGATGTCGAGGATGCCGCTCGGGCGGTCGAGAATCCGGTGGCGGCGACTCTCCCAGAGACAACTCCGGCCGAGTCGATTCTGAAAGACGAGGACGACGACGATGAGGCGGAAACGGACGATGAGGCGGAAACGGACGATGAGGATGACGAGGACTTTGATGACGAGGACTTCGATGAGAGTGAAGCGGATTCGGTAACCCCTTCGTCTCCGATTGAACCCGTTTGAACGCGACGTAGTGCCGCTGTCGAGTCTGTCTCGCTGCGGCCTCCACCCACCCAGCACGACCCCGCGACTCGCAGCGAGTTGCCAGCACGGAATCACGCGGATGTCGAACGTCAAAAAACTGAAGACCCACGACCGGCAGACCATCGTCCAGAACCTGATGACCGCCATGAAAAAGCGGTATAAATCAGCGGTGACGAAGCATTCGCATTCGCTGCTGGAAACGCTGATCTACGCCGCCATCCTGGAAGATGCTCCGGAAGACGAGGCAAGTGCGGCCTACGACCAGTTGATGAAGTCCTTCCACGACCTTAACGAAATCCGGGTCAGTACGATCTCGGAAATCGAAGAGGCTCTCAGTCCGCTGCCCAACGCTGGTTGGCCTGCCCTCCGCATTCGCGAGATCCTGCAGCACACCTTCGAAAAGTTCTACCGCTTCGATTTAGAAGAACTGAAGCGGAAGCCGGTGGAGCAGGTTGAGAAGCACATCTCGAAATTCAAACACACGACCCCGTTCATGAGGCTGTATCTGATCCAGAACAGCTTGGGCACCCATGCCATTCCACTGGATGACAAGTCCCGGGATCTACTGGCATTCCTCGGAGTCATCGAACCCCAGGCGACCATCGACGACGCGTCCGAAGACTTGAAGCAGATCGTCCGTAAGGCGGACGCACACCTGTTTTGCCACCTCGTGCGGTGCATGGCGTGCGACCATCACTTCAAGGGCAAACTCCGGCTGACCGCGAATCAGTCCCTCGGCGAAGGGCCAGACGGAAACACCGTCGTCCAGCGACTGACTGAAGTCTTCGGCGGACATGCCCCGAAGACTCCCCCCGGTCCTTCTCCCAAAGCGAAGGCCGAGATGGAGCTGGAAGAACGAGCCAAGGCAGCTGCCAAGAAGCCGCCAGCGCGTCCCCCCGAGCCGGTCGCTGCTGTGGTGACCAAGGCCGCTCCCGCGAAGACGGTCGTTCCTCCGAAGGCTTCCCCGTCCAAGGCGGTGCCCGCCAAAACTGCTGCCCCGACGAAGCCCGCAGCCCCTCACGTCGCGACCGTGAAGAAGCCCGTCGACAAGAAATCGTCCCCCGTTCGGACCGATGCTGCCAAGTCCAAGGCAGCTGTCACCAAAAAGGTGTCTAAACCGACAACGGCTCCCGGAAAAAATACAGCTCGCAAGAAGTAGCTTCTCGTCGCAGAACTCGTCAGAGTTCTGCCGTCTGATGATCACGGCGAGATGGTCGCCCAGACGCGACCCACAATAGAACTGCCAACGGGGGCGGACTCCCGATGTCGGGTGACGTGATGGGGCCACCTCACGACGGAGTGGGCGATGACTGCCCCATGCGATCCCCAGGATCTAGCGGCGAGACGGATTCTGTCATGTCCAAGGATTTTCTCAGCGACACACGCGATCACTACGACGCGATCGTCATTGGCAGCGGCCTTGCGGGCCTGACCAGTGCCAACATCCTCGCGCGGCAGGGACGCTCGGTGCTGCTGCTGGAGCACCACTACCAGCTCGGCGGAATGGCCACGTGGTTCAAGCGCAAAGGTGGCCACATCTTCGACATCTCCCTGCACGGGTTTCCCGTCGGGATGATTAAAAGCTGTCGCAAGTATTGGACCCAGGAGATCGCCGACTCGATCGTCCAGCTCAAGGGGGTCCGCTTCGAGAACCCGCAGTTCTCGCTCCGCACTACGTTTGATCGGGACGATTTCTCTCGCATCTTGATTGAGAAGTTCGGCATCACCCCGGAGACGGTGGCCTCGTTCTTCGACACCGCGCGGTCGATGAACTTCTATGACGACCAAGCGACCACCACCCGGCAGCTTTTCGAACGTTTCTTTCCCGGTCGTAGCGATGTCGTGCGGCTGCTGATGGAGCCGATCACCTACGCCAACGGGTCAACGCTCGACGACCCGGCGATCACCTACGGCATCGTCTTCTCGAACTTCATGAGCAAGGGCGTCTTCACATTCCAGGGCGGCACCGATCGGCTGATCAAGCTGATGCAGGCCGAGATGCTCAAGAACGGCGTCGACATCCGCATCCGCTCACTCGTCGAACGCATCGAAATCACCCCGGACCGGAAGGTCAAGGCGGTCTGGGTCAACGGCAAACGCATCAGTTGCGGTGTCGTGATGTCCAACGCAAATATCAAGTCGACCGTACTCAATCTGGTCGGGGAAGAGCACCTCGACAAGGACTTCGTGGCCGAGACCAAAGCCGTTCGGCTGAACAACTCCAGCTGCCAGGTCTACATGGGCCTCAAGCCCGGCGAGGGGTTCCCGAATCAGGGGGATCTGCTGTTCCACTCCGACCGCTCCGGCTTCGATGTCGAGGCCCTGCTGAGCAAGAACGTCAGCTCCCGCACCTTCAGCTTCTACTACCCCGAGACCCGCCCCGGCTCCGACCGCTGGCTGATCGTGTCGTCGACGAACGCCAACTTCAAGGACTGGTCCGACCTCCCCGAGGAGCAGTACGAGGCCGACAAGAAATCTCTCTGCGAAGACACGCTGACCTGTCTCGAAAAATACATCCCCGACATCCGCCAGAAGCTCGACTGGATCGAAGCGAGTACCCCCCGTACCTTCGAACACTACACCCGCCACCTCGCCGGAGCCTCCTTCGGCACCAAGTTCGAGGGCCTCAAAGTCTCGCAATCGCTCCCGCAACAAGTCCAAGGCCTGTTCCACGCCGGCTCCGTCGGCATCATCATGTCGGGTTGGCTCGGAGCGGTGAACTACGGGGTGATTGTGTCGAATGAGGTGGATAAGTTTTTGGCGGCCGGACCGAAGTAGGGCAGGCAATCCTGCCTGCCCCAATTCCCGTACAGATTTAGATGCGTTCATTGACAGGAAAGGGCGAGCAGAGCTTTCGCTTTTTCTGGACGAATGGACTTTAGATCGACACTGAAGGAGGAACTGCTAAGCAAAGCGTTGAACATCTCAGCGTCTGGAAATCGATCAATCCATATCCGCAAAAGGGTCATCAACATCTCTTCCGAGCATTGAGCGCAAGCAATAATCTCTCGTACAGCCGTCGGTTGAAATCGATTGAGGCAGATGTCAATGCCCGTATTTTCTGCGATGCGAACGTCTGCGAGAGTTGGTTGTGCCAGAATTCGCATTTCCTGTTCATAATTCCACTCGATCGATTTTGTGAAGAAGATGTTGTCGTTCCATACGTCCAACTCGCCTGGGTTCAGCGACTTGAGTCCGTCTGAAGGAAGCAAGGCCCGTGAATCGGAGTACCGGACTTCTTTGATGCCGCCAATCGCCTTACCTGTCGAAGCGGAAAAAAATGGGTCTTCTGAATCAAAACCTATTACGAAGCCCCGATGCCAGTCGGCGTAATGTGACCACATGAGAATTTGATCGCGACATCGACTGAGGCTGAGAATGCCAAAGTCTCGACTGAAAGCCACCCCCCAGTTTGCAAGTGCGGCATCAGCGATCATGGAATCGTTGACACCGAATTGATCGGGTACTTTTTTGTGCTCAGGTAGTCGCTTTTTAGTGATCGACTCCCGGATCGACTCTCGATAGGCAGTAAAGTCGGGCAGCGTCTCAAATGGGTCATTCAATGCGGCTGGTTGAGTGAAGCGGATCAGACACTTTTCAAGAACATCGATGCGATCTGGACGAAGGTATTTGTAGACAATCATGGCAACTCAATAACTGAGGTTGGGTTCAGTGAATCAAGGCGTCCTATCTGATTCGCCTCTCATGGTCCCAGCGGCAAGTGCCGTATGCGAATGCGGCCCACTTGAACCGTGACAGCCGCCCCGAGACGCAAGTCGGCTTCGCACTGGGGCAAGACCGTTTGCAACAGGCTCGACAACTCCTCGCCCCGCAGGCCCTCCAAGCGAATCCGAATGACCGATGGTGTCGTGGCTCCGGCCAGCGCCAACAGCGAGTGAAAATCGGCATCCAGCGTCACGACAACATAGGTCTGCTCACGGCCCAGTTGCAGGATCGTGGTATCGTCCGCAGCTGACAAACCAATCTCACCGACATGCACCGCGTCCATGCCCGCTTGCCGTAACATTAATGCGGAACTGCGTGGGAGACCTTGATCAAGCAGCAGTTTCATCGTGCCCCGCCAATTCAAGGACTCGGTCGTCGAGTGAGGTCGCGGCGTACAGGAGAGCCTGACGGATATCTTCGTCGTCCAGTTCCGGGTACTCCCGACGGAGTTCCTCACGATCCGGATAGGTCGCCACAGCCTCCACGACGCGCCGGACAGTCAGCCGGAGACCACGCACGCAGGGCTGTCCGTTCAACCGAGCGGGATCAGATGTGATTCGATCGAGCTTCACCACTTGGCTCCCAAAGAATAGGTCGGACACTTCTTTCGGAAAGCATACCAGCGGTTCTGATGATGCGACATGAAGCGACATGGAAACGATGTTGACCCGTGCCCTATTCTATCGATTGATGTTCGTGACGGCCTACGAAGTTCCGAGGAAGCGATGACCATGAAACGCATCACCTGCGACCGACGACTGACGCCGGAAGAGTCCAGCCAGTCGAAAGCGATTCGTGCGCAGGTCACGGCAGAGCTGCCGGACTTGGTCGCACGCCATCAAGAACGCCTCAAGACAATGGATCAACTCCAAGACCTGCTGGTCCACCTCAAAGCGGCCCGCGAAGCCAAGGGCCTGAGCCTCTCTCAAATGATGGAGCTGACAGGGATGGACAGCTCCGCGCTCTCGAAGCTCGAAACGGGGCAACGCGCTAATCCAACGGTCGAGACACTCGTGCGCTATGCGGAAGCAGTGGGTAAGCGTCTGGTGGTCTCTCTGGCAGATGCTGCGTGAGGCGGTGGAGTGGCACCAAATCGAAAGCGTCCGCAAACGAGGATCTGGAACACATCATGTCTCCTCTGGAAATCGATCTGTATGCGGAGTTCTTCGGCCTGACTGATGCGCTGACCGGGGCTGGGATTCTCTTTGCGGTCTGTGGAGGAGTGGCTGTCGCCATCCATGGGTATCCTCGATTTACCCGAGACATCGATCTCTTGATCCCGAGGAGCGATGAACAGCGTGTCCGGGATCTCACCCGTGGCTTGGGGTTCGTCCTGGAAGGCGGGCGGATGCCCGTAGGGGACAACCCCGCATCGGCTTGGGAAATCGCCCGCGTCTCGAAGGTGATCGGGAATGATATCCTGGCATGGGACCTGTTACTGGTCGACCCGGACATTCAGACCGTTTGGGAAAGTCGACTTGTCGCTGAGTTCAACGGGCGTCAGATTCCCGTCGTCTCTTGCGAGGGCTTAAGTACTCTGAAACGGATTTCTGGTCGGAAACAGGACCTCCTCGACCTGGAGCAACTCGGGTTGGAACCATGACCCTACAATCTCAAATCCCTGACCCCCGCCACCCGGACATGTCGCCCGAGGGGATTGACCTCCGTCTGCGGCATCTGTCTCAACTCTATCGACTGGGGAGGTCGCTCTGCGATGTGAAATGGCTCGGGCCGGTGAACCCGGTTTCGCCCGACACGAGCCTGCTTGCAAATGTTGTCGCGAATGAAGTCCTTTCCCGGTAATCTCTTGCTGTTCCTGCCTCACTTGCCCCCGCGAACGCCCCGATGGACGACACGGACCCGTTGCTGACGCTGCACCTCGAACAGGGGTGGTGCGTACTTCCCCAGGCGATTGAGCCGGATCGGCTGTGCCAGCTGATCGAACTCACGGATCGTTTGGCGGTCTCTGCGGACGAGGGAGTACGTCGTTCGGCGGGGGCTGTCTATGCGGCACGGAACGTGATTGATGTGGCCCCGGAGATTCTCACGGCGTGGCGCAGTACAACGCTGGTCGAGTTCGTGAAGCGCCGTCTGGGAGCCGGGGCGGGTTTGGTCCGCGTCCTCTATTTCAACAAGCCGCCGGATCAGACATGGGCGTTGCCGTGGCACAAGGATTTACTCATTGCTGTCGAGCCGTTCGATGAGGCACCGGGCTATTCTCCCCCACGACCGCGCGCCGGGGTGCTGCATTCCGAGCCTCCTCTGGAAGTCCTGGAATCGATGCTGACTCTGCGTCTGCATCTCGATGAGATCACGCCGGAGAATGGCCCGCTGCAAGTCGCCTCGGGGACTCACCGGACGGGCAAGACCCTCCTGCTGGAGGGGCACGAACGCCACACCATCTGCACAGCAGCTGGGGATGCTCTGGCGATGACGCCCCTCCTCGCCCATTGCAGCGGCAGCTCGCACCCCGCAACGACCCGCCAGCGCCGCATCCTGCATTTAGAATTCAGCTCGCTCCGTGATCTGCCCGGCGCGGTTCGCTGGCACTGCTTTGATCCTGTATGAGCGGACATTCTCCACTGTGCTCATTATGTTTACCCCGGCGGGGTGGCCCAAACATCGCTTGGGATGTCTGGGTTGCAGAGCAACAGGAGGATATGCAGGACCATCTCACTCTGGCGATACCTTTTGTCCCTGCGTCACCCAGACGTTCAAAGCCACGTCTGGGCCACTCCGCGCCTCCCCCACGAGCCATCCCGGCCGTTCCCAAACGGTACAGATGTCAAAAATAAAATCAACAGGCCGTTCAGCGGTGGGCGATTGTCGGGTGTCCATGGCGGGACAAAGACGGGCCAGCAGCGGACTCTGGTTCTGGGGAGGCGTGTGATTTCGGGGAGTTCCAAGCCTTGGAAGCCCTCGGGTGGAGGTCCGAAACCTGCTTCCATTCGCGACCAGACTCCTTCGGAAGTCAGTGGGTACGCGAAGTCTGACCGCTCGCCTTGGAGTCAGAAGACCGGCTGGAAGCCGATCTCACAAGTCTGACCGTTCATTCGACAAAAAACGCCGCAAGCGAGGGCTGGCGGCGTCTTGTGATCCAATCGGAGATTGAAGCAAAAGCAGTGGCTACTTCAAATCGAAACTGATGTTGGGGTTGGTCCCTTCTTTGACCACAGCGACCAACGCGCTGGTACCTGGGTCTTGGTACTTGGTCGGGATCGTGGATTTGGCTAAGGGGCCTGGTTTCATCGATTTCATCATTTCCGATGGATCCACTGGGGGCGCATTCGGTGAGATGCCGGTGGTGACTGACACACGGTAATCCCCAGCAGGGACACTGAATCCGATTCCATACATCAATGTGTACGTCCCATCACCCTGGGTCACACCCATCGCGGTGTCTCCATTGTTCTGCCCGAAGAACGTAATCGTCGCTTCCCCAAGTGGCTTTCCTTTGAGAGTGACCGTTCCGGACACCGTCCCTGTCGGCCCAATCAATCCGTCTTGACTGCAGCCTGCCAGCAGAACAATCCCCACGCACAGCACAAAAACACTGTGAAAGACCAAACGTTTCATCGACTTCTCCAACCAGAAAAATCATCATCCGCCAAGTTGAAAACGACAGTAGGCCCAAGTGAATCTGGTCCGACTGTCGCTCTCAAGATCATCACTCAAGGCCGAGATTAGAACTCGCCCAGCACCAGTCCATCATCACGAATTGACAGATTGATCCAAGTGGGAAGATGAATGTTCTCACTGACAAATCGCACGCTGCCATCACCCAGCAGAATGTGCACTCCGCCCGTGTGGGCCGATTGGATGGGATTGTTGTTTCCACAGTTCCCACAAACACCGGTCGTCGTACATCCACCCGCCAAGTTTCCGCCTTCGGCCTGCTTGTAATTAGGGCGATAGCGGACCGTGACCGTGTTGAACTGACGCCAAGTGCCGTGTCCGGGGTTCCCCATGAACATCCCATGAGGCCAAGAGTTGATCGCGACAACCTTGTTGGTGGTCCCCGTCTGAAACACGTAATCGGACTGCTCGCCGACCAGCATCGTGTTGGTGAGTCCATCACTCACATCGGCGAATCGAATTCGGCTATTGAAGAACAGAACTCCCCCGCGTCCGTACTGTCCTGCTTCAGCTGCCAAGTTCCGCGATGGATCTACGGGATCGGGAAACGCCCCTGAAATCCCCGTATAGGTTGCCACGGGACAGTTGTACGGTCCATTGTACGGGGTGACTTCATATTCACCCATCGGGCTGGAAGGGCATCGGCTGGGCGCAATCGTCACACCACTGGCAGCTGTCATGTTATTGGCATTCGTGAATCCAGAGTTCGCGCCGTTATGATCCCATTTGTTGAAGAGGGGAGCCTGATCGAGATAGGGCAGCACACCCACCCACCAGGACTGTCCCCAATCGTTGCCGGGATTGCCAATCGAATTCCGCATCCCGATCGGCAGTGTATTGGCAGTCTCGTGATAGTTATGCAGCGCCAAGCCAATCTGCTTGAGATTGTTCTTGCACTGAGACCGGCGAGCGGCCTCGCGGGCTTGTTGCACAGCGGGCAACAGCAAAGCGATCAGAACGGCGATGATGGCGATGACCACCAGCAGCTCGATCAAAGTAAATCCACGACGACGCAGCATGATTCGATCCTTTCGACTGTGAACACGGATTTGCCCGAATGGGCTTAGATGAACGCTATAGTCTTAACTTATACTTTACGACTGGCTTATGGGTTCGTCAACAGCATGATTCGCGGATTCTTTTCAGTTCGTTGAGAAATCCTGATTGTCGGTTGTCGCAGTCGACTCTGATCGCGGACGCCTCGCGGGACTCGATGGGGAGGGAATGCGGCTGCTCTTTCATCGTCAATTCGAGCCTGTTCAGGAAGAGACTTTTCGCGTGATCCGCCGGGACTCTAAACTCGTATTCGCTGATGAAGTACGTCTCGCAACAATTCGACTCCGGAACTCTTGAGTTCCGGTGCAGTCTGTTGCGGGAGTAACACCCCGGCTCACGCCGGGGGCTCGCCCGACTCCCGACTCCCGACTCCCGACTCCCGACTCCCGACTCCCGACTCCCGACTCCCGACTCCCGACTCCCCATGGCCATCTCCTACTTGCGACTCGACCCGAACCAAATCATCGAGACCGTCGAGGTGCTGACCCGGCGTATTCGGGAACGCTTTCCCCAGTCCAACCTGAACAAGGTGTGCGACTCGCTGCTCGATGTCGCCCAGCAGGCTCAGGTTCGTTCGGACCAGATTGCCCGACCAATGTACGCCCTGCGGCTGTTGACGGTGCTGTTCATTGCAGCTGTCATCTCGCTGTTCGTTGTCATTTTGAGAGTCGTGGGATTGGAGGACAATCACATTGGTTTGGAGGACCTGCTGTCGATGGGGGACGCCGGGTTCCAAACGATGGTGGTCGTCGGGGCGACGGTGGTGTTCCTGACCACGCTGGAGTCCCGGGTCAAACGCCGCCGGTGTCTGCGGGCGATTCACGAACTGCGGTCGATTGCCCACATTATCGACATGCACCAGCTCACGAAGGATCCGGACCGGCTGTTGATGGCCGGGCCGGATACGAAGTCGTCTCCGCAACGCACGATGTCTGCGTTTGAGCTGAACCGCTATCTCGACTATTGCACCGAGATGTTGTCTCTATCGGGAAAAGTGGCTGCGCTCTACATTCAGCACTTCGAGGATCCCGAGGCCGTGTCAGCGGTCAACGATCTGGAGGACTTGACCTCCGGATTGTCCCGCAAAATCTGGCAGAAGATCATGGTGTTGCCCTCCGCAGCTCGTGATCTGACCAAGCCGGAGCCCCCGGCCCTGCCCTCCCTCCCCGGCCCCAGTTCCCCCCCGTCGCAGGAGAGTCAGGCGTGATTGAGTATCGGCAGGATGCCCGGTTTGATGTGCCCCGTCGCGTGGGCTTTAGCCCGCGTGAGACCGCTGATCATGTTTTCACGTGGGCGAATACCCACGCTACGGGGGTTCTGACCCGGTTGGTCTTGTCACTCGGGATTGTCGCGGGGGCAGTCGGATGTACTGGTGGCTCATCGGAGCCGGGACTCTCCGAGGCCGATGAGCAGGTGGCACCGAAAGTGGCCGACGCGATTAATGGCGGGACTGCACCCTCGTCAGCGGGTGCGTTCGGCTCTGGCGGGGAATCGCATCTCCGGCCACCGGTGGACGCGGTCGACCGCGAGGACGTCAAGGATCACAAGTCCGCTCAAGAGGCGTTCAGCGTCCTCATCACCCCCGGCAGCGATTCCGCCGCCTGGGAAGCCGCGCAGCTGCAGCTGGTCGAACTCGGTGCAGGAGCGATCCCGGTCCTGCTGAGTGGACTGAAGTCCGCGAACGCGATCAAGCGCGAGACAGCCGCCACGGTCTGTGCCCTCACCGGAGCCGAGGATGCCCGTATTCAAACCGCTCTCCTGAAGTGCCTCTCCGACGAGAGTTCCTTCGTCCGAGCCAACGCAGCTGCCGCCCTCGCTCAAGTCCCCGAACACCAGCCGCAAGTGATGGCCACGCTGACCGACCTGCTGGCCGATTCCGATCCCCAGCTGCGACGCATGGCAGCTGCGAATCTCGGGTCGTTCGGGGCCGAGGCGAGTGCGGAACTGCCCAAGCTGACGGCGGTGCTGGCCGACAATGATGCGGAGGTTGTGACCCCGGTGATCCAGCTACTGGGGCGGATTGGTCCGTCTGCGGTTGATGCCGTGCCGCAGTTGCAGAAGATTGCGTTCGAGCAGGACGGCGAACTGAAGCAAGCCGCTGAGCAAGCGTTGTTGCTGATTCAGACGGAACCAGCGAATCCCTCGAAGCCCGGCGAGTAGCTCGGCAGAACTCGTCCCCGTTAAAACTGCTGGCGAGCGCCCGGTGTGAGCCGGATGGTGCTTACTTTTGCTTACCAACCCGACGCGTCAGCGAGGGAAACACAGGGGAAAGTCGCTTTCGCTCCCCCTCGCTGACCGGTGGGGTGAGTAAAGTCAGTGCTATGGGGCGCTAGACGCCGGTTCCCCCGACCGCTCGTCGCCCGCAGAACCGGCGGCTAGCGCCGTGCCGCTCACTCAAAAATCGCTGTCCGATAACTCTGTCTGCCCGTATCGCCCTCCCTTTGGCGACAGCAGTCGGGCATAGACGCTCGGGGCGATTTGCTCGGAAATGGTTTTACACGACCCATCGGCGAAGGCCATGTTGACGACTCCCATGTGGTTTGACGACGGGCGCGGCGAGCGACCGTTTACCGCGTCCTTGAGATTCGCATTAATCCGGCAGTGCGGCGGGGCGGGGTCTTGGCTGAGGGTGAGAGCCGTCTCTTGAGCCCCGCCTGCCAACCCGAGGCCGCCCGCTGTGTCGCTCAGAGCCACACGGAACACAGCTTCGTTTCGTGTTCCGGGCACCGCGATTCCAAAGGCGATGTCCCCTGTGGCATTGGAGATCCAACCTCCGGTTCCGGACTGAGGATCGTAGCTGCGGGTGTTCAGATTCTCGGCGAGGAGGATCGTCTGCGAAGTGCCGTCGTGGGCGGAGATCTGGTCGAGATTGATGGGGTGGGGAGTTTTATTGTCTGTCGGGGTACCGACCGGGACATGCCAGAAGACTCCGGTGGCGTAGGCCAACTCGGCGTCATCGGCGTTCATGTTCTCCGAACCGTATCCGTTGAAGCCGAAGTCGAGCTGTGAAGCCGAATGATAGGTATCCGCGTCGGCAGCGTCCCAGACATCTGTCGGGATGATCCCGGCATTGGCGACGTACGACAGGCCGCCCGCAACGGGATTTTGAGTGTCGGGGCAGAGGTAGGATTGGATCTTTGTCTGGGCCAGTTGTTGCAGGTCAACAGATGATGAACCAAACGACGACGGCGAGTAGCGTAGGTGTTCATAGAGCGAAGACGACTCCATATACGGCATGATGGCAACCGTCCAAGGGGCTTCGCGGACTCCTGTCCGCTTGACTTGATCGCCAGGATCCGCAATCTCGCATCCCCCGGTCAGTGGGGGTAACACTCCCCGCTTGGCCGAGGCATAGGCATGAATTGCGTTGCCGACGTTGCGGAGATTGCTCTGGCACTGGGCACGGCGAGCAGCGGGTTTCGCAGTTCTGACGGCAGGCAAGAGCAGAGCCACAAGCAGTCCAATGATTGCGATGCAGACAATCAACTCCACCCACGTGAAGCCAGAGCGAGGGCGTCGTACACGGCGAGACCACGGGCGAGCGTCCATGAAATACTCCTTCAACCGGGGGGAGTCCAGCCACCTCAATCACAGCTGGTTCACTCTCACCCGCATGAGTGTACGCAATAGACGGGTCGATTGTGGGCGAGATTCGTTCGTGTTTTCGACCAGCCTCCGAACAGGGAACCGAAGTCGAATCGCCCTTCTTCCAAAATCAGACAGAATCAAAGAAAGAGATTGGCGCGTGGATCGTCCCTGCGTAAACTGTAACTATGAGTCACGCCTACGACGAGATCATTGACTTCATTGCCGCCGGAACGACGCCCGATGCCGTAGCGCACTTTGAGCCTTCTCAAAGTACCAAGGATTTCGTAGCGGATTTGATTCATAAGGAAAAGACTAAGGGATTGACACCCGAGGAGTCTTCCGAACTCGATAAGTTCATGAGCCTGGAGCACATTATGCGGCTGGCCAAAGCTCGTGCTCGAAGCTTCTGCTCGCAATGACAAGTTACGTCCATGCCGATCTCCGCCGTCTCGTGGAATCGCGTGCCAATCACGTGTGCGAGTATTGCTTGATTCATGAGGACGACACGTATTTTGGATGTCAGGTGGAGCACATTATTGCCGAGAACACGGTGGCCCCACCTCCACCGAAAACTTGGCATACGCCTGTGCCTTCTGCAATCGAGCCAAGGGCACTGATATCGGGACCATTGCATTCGGAACGCTTGAGTTCACTCGATTCTTTAATCCACGAATCGACAACTGGAGTCAGCATTTTATGCTTCAGGGGGTATTCATCGAGCCGCAAACCTCGATTGGTGAAGCCACAGCCAAGATTCTACGTTTCAATGACACGGAACGACTGCACGAGCGGCAAACGCTTCAGAATGTGGAAAGATACCTCACAGAGGAAGCCACGAGATATCTCGACGAGCACAGCAGTTAGTGTCTCACCGAGACTTCACTCCCATGCTCGGACGTAACAAGACGTGGACAGACGAGACGATTGGCATGTGACATCAATCTTCAATCGCCCTGATTTACGACACTTCTGGCACCAAGCGCGGCGGCGCGGGGACGAGGTCCTCGTCGGTCCCCAGCGGTGGGCTACGACGGAAGTCATCGACGGGTGGGTTGTAGCGCGGAGCGTCGGTGTCCTCGGGGACGAACTGAGTCGGGGTCAGAGGAGTCGGCTCGGGGGCGAGTCGCTGCTCAAACTGTTCCACTGGCGGAGCGGAAGGCTGCTCGTACGTGGGAGAATCCGAGATGTTTGCCACCCCCGGATAGTAGATCACCGGGGCGATGGCAGCTGCGATTGCGGGGACTTGGAAGTAACCGGGCCAGAGATGGTTGCGGCCTTGCGTCTCGGTGACATCGAGGTTGATGATCTTCTCGCTCGACGCGCCGAGCTTGCGCGTGTCGCGACGGGTTAGGCCCGATCGGGCCAGGGCGCGCCCCGCGAATAGTCGGTGCAGCGGATAAAACGCGAGCGGCAAATCCTTGCGGTTTTGCAAGTTGACGATGCACTCTGTCCGAGGCAGCGCACACCCGTAACGATCGCGGGGGTTCAGCCAATTGTGATCGACAGCTGCGGCAGCGAAGACGGCACGGTAGCGATGGTTGGTGATACTACCGGGATAGGTCAGGCCCTGCACCTCGCCGCCACCGGCCAGATGCAGTGTCGAGAGGATCGTGCGGCAGCCCAGGCTATGCCCAATAAAGGACACGGGACAGCTCTCCGGGATACAGTTCATCAAGCGGGCGACATGGAAGCCATTGAACTCCGACTGCTTCGCGCGAATCGCCACATCGGTCGGTAGGATGCCGGTGACTAGTCCATCACTCGGCCAGGTAAAGAAGATCACTTGGAGCGGCAGTTGAGGACAGGCATTCCGGATCCACTGGTACGCCTGGTGCGACTCGATGCACTCATCCTGCCAAGTCACAAACGTCCCGTGGATGCACATCAACAGGGGCACACCCGGGACGATCTGCGACTGGAGTGTGGCGACGTTTGTTCGGAACAGTTGGCCGTCCGGCGTGCGCTGATAGACATCCAGTTCTCCGTCGTCGAGGTGGATCTCTCGTCGATGTTGGATGTCACAGCGGGAGCTGACGATCCAGTAATTCGGCGAGGTGGCGGTGCCCAGAACCGCTGTCGGGACGGCCTGCATTTGGGGAGCGGGCGGCTCCGAGAAGGCGGGGGGCGCGGGCTCCTCGTAGGCAAACTCGACCGGGGCAATACTCGGTGCGAAGTACGCTCGCGAAGAGGCGGGGGCGTCCTGTCCCGAGACGCGTCGCGGAGCCGCGATCATCGACAACCACATCACCGCGAGTGCGAAGGTGGCCCAAAACAAAGGCCGAGGAAGGCTCCGAATCATGATTCGCCGTCGTCAAGTGCGAGCACGGAACACGATCCATGTGCCAGTGATGTGCGGACTCAATTTCGCACACCGAGAGAAGGGTTTGCTCAGTCTGATCGACCACTCAGCGGGGTCGTCTTGCCCTCGGATCGGCAGTCTCTGCCGATTGCCCCTTCACCTCGCCATTCTTTATGGGTTGCACTCGCTCGTCCGGGAATACCGATTTGCCCGATCCCGGGAGCGAATGCCAGAGTGTGGGAAACAGAAGCGGTTGTACCGATTGCACCGGCGGAAGAGGAACGGGCTCGGGGTGACCAACGTGTGTCACTCAAAAGTAGTCAGTGGTATGAGGATCGCCACAGAAGCACGGTGACATTGTGACAAGAAACAGAGGGGTTGGCCGCAGATGAACAAAGATGAACACAGATGGGAAGAGGAACAATCCGCGCTATTTTCTGATCTGTGTTCATCCGTGTTCATCTGTGGCTATTTCCTAATAGCAAATTGAGGATAGGCGTGTGATTTTGAACCAGGCAAACTGCCGATTCCCCCCCCCCATTCTACTCTGTACCTCTGTGGTGAATTTCTGCCGGCTTTGGGGGCGAATCTCACCACCATCCGGCTGACGCCGGACGCTCGCCGCGCTCCGCTAAATGTCTCGGGCGCTGGATCGCATCTGTTCCCAGCGGGCTTGGTCTTCGACGAGTTGTTGGGCTTCGCTCTCACCGGCGGGGAGGTCGGAGAACCTTCGCTGCGGGCCGTCGGTCTCTCCATCCATTGGCGTCCGGATGAGCCAAGTCACCAGCACGACCGACAGCACTCCGGAGATCGCCAGCAGCGGGGCATCGAAACGGACGGCGGTCAGCCCTTCTTCGCTCTTGACATCGAAGAGCCACTTCATGATGGGCGATTCAAAGTACCTCACTGGAATACGAGACTGGGCCACCTGCATCCCGTTGAAGATGAAGTGGAAGATCACGCCGGGAAGGAGGCTGCGACTGCGAACCGCCAGGAGGCCCAGTACCAGCCCCAGGAGCATGGCGTTGAACACTTGATGGGCGATCATATGGACCACGCCAAAGCAGACGGCTGAGATCAGAATCGGTGTCCAGAAGTTCCGTTGCCGCCCCGACTGCAAGCCCGAGAGCATGAACCCGCGGAAGGCCAGTTCCTCGCAAATCGCCGGTGTCACCGCGATCGCTAGCAGTGGCCACCAGAGCGGCACATTCGGGTCCGAGAAGGACTTCATCATCTCCGCCATGCCCGCCGGCGGCTTGGGGAAAAACCACTCCAACTGATGAATCAACTCAATGGCCACCGGTTGCAGCACCACCGGCAACACGAAGCCCAACACCAGATACTGCCACTTCGGCCAGTAGAGCTTCAGCGTGCGCCGCACGCTGCTGGTCAACAGGATCGCCATCAGTAGCGGAGGCACCCCGACCGTGGCAATCAGATAAATCGTCTGCCATTGCAGCATCGTAAAGTGACGAGTTCGGTCGTCTCCCGTGATGTTGAGGATCGCCGATTTCATTCCCGTCAGGGCTGCAAACTGCGCCAATAAAATGATCGCAAAGCAGATGGCCGCCTCGGTTTTGCTCGGGACCGCGTCCTTGTCCCGCAGAATGTGCTTGATCCACAGACCGAGATCAAATCGTTCGGCCTGGCTGAACAGGACCTCTTCCCGGTCGAACAGCGAGATTGCCCAGTTGAGGGCCACGACGCTATAAAAAATGCTGGAGCCGATGACCGGCAGGAAGTAGACGCTCAGCTGTGTGAGCGATGCCCCTCCGCCAAGCAGTGCCTTCAGCAACAGAGCCGGACCCGCAACCGGCAGGATGCTGTAGTACGGCTGAATCTCGATGGCCGGGCTCAGGCAAAACATAGTCAGCCCCATTGTGACCATGAGTAAGGGGGTCAAGTAGTACTGCCCCTCCTTACTGCTGCTAGCGAACATCGCCAGGGCTAGGCTCGTCGCACTGAATAGAGCCGACAGCGGGATTGCTAGAATCAGCACCCACATTAGTGACACGACCGAGGGGAAGCTGACATCCCCGGCCCCGGCTCCACCGGCCATCGACAACACATGCTGACCGGTCAGTCCCATGCTGAGCATGTTCAGAATCGCCGTCGAGATGCTGAACAGCATGACGGTCATGAACTTACCCATCACGATTTCGGAACGCCGTGCGGGAGAGATGAGTAAAGTCTCCATCGTGCCGCGTTCCTTCTCGCCGGCTCCCAGATCGATCGCCGGATAGAACGCTCCAGTGACTCCCATCATGACGAGCAGTGCTGGGAAGAGCTTGCTCCACAGATTCGCGGAGAGGTCATCCTTCGCGGC
This sequence comes from Planctomycetota bacterium, assembly GCA_031431195.1. Taxonomy (GTDB): domain Bacteria; phylum Planctomycetota; class Planctomycetia; order Planctomycetales; family Planctomycetaceae; genus TH-plancto1. The sequence goes on from JANPCU010000077.1 coordinate 31,379, forward strand.
GACATCGATACTCGTTAAGTCGACGGGCGATGTCAGCGAGCGCGGCAGACCCGCCTGTTCCAGACGAGCATCGCGCAGTCGATTCTCCCACTCGCGCAGGGCCTCACGAATGCGTCGCGAGGCCAGCTGTGACTTCTCATCGGCGCTGTTCTGCAGAATCAGCGGACGTGGCATCTCATCAATGAGAGTGTCGCTGGCGGTGCGCGTCGCGAGTTGGCGATTGGCTTCGGCCAGCTTCGTGGCAAACCCGGTCGGCACGACCACCATGACTTGAACAGGGGCGGCACTGAACCATTGGTCAACCTTGGTCTTGAGTGACTTCTCCTGATCCTTCAACTGCTTGACGTTCTGGATGCAGGCGTCCAGTTCCATCTGCTTCTCGGGGCCTGCATACGACAACCGGACTGACTTCTCTTCGGCAGCCACGCGAGCGCGAGACAAAGTGCCCAGTTGTTCCAGCGTGCCGCGATATTCGACGGCTTGTTTCAGGAACTCCTGCTCGGCGTCGTGCTCTTCGGCAGTTCGCCCCGCTTCCAGGGGCTGGCCGAGGTTGGCCTCGGTCATGACACGCAGCTTGTCGGCGTCGGCTGCGGAGTCGAAATACTCAGGGAGAAAGCGATCGGGTTGATTAGGGTCGAGAAGTGGTGGCGGCGGCAGGTCCTTCGCCCCCAAGATCACGACGGTCCGCTCCTGCTCGGAGAAGTTGACCGTCATATAGGTCATGCCCACGCCCATCGCCGGATAGAGCAACAGCGGCAGCACGGCCACCATGAACAGCGTCCGGCGGTCGCGCAATTGGTCGCGGACCTCGCGGAGGAAGATCAGCTTGACGTTCTTCCAGTTCATGGGCGAGTGGCTTTGTACGTGTAAGGAGGAAGACTGCCAACGTGCGAAAAACTTCCGAAGTCTCCGAAGACTTCGGAAGTTTGTGGGATCACTCTACCCGGCATCCCGGTAGGCTTCGTCGTGGGCCTGGATCAACTCGAAGAACAGTTCCTCGACATCGGGTTGATTGTACTTCGCGGCCAGTTCGGGAAGCGTCCCCATCGCCAGGATCTTCCCGCGATGGATGATCGCCACCCGGTCGCACAGCTTCTCGACCTCGCGCATGATGTGGGTCGAGAAGATGATGCACTTCCCCTGTGATCGCAGCGAGTCGATCGTCTGAATCACCGCCCGGGCGACCAGTACATCCAGCCCGGAGGTCGGCTCGTCAAAGATCATCACCGGCGGGTCATGGACAATGGTGCGGGCGATGGAGACCTTCTGCTTCATCCCCGTAGACATCTTTGACCCCAGCATCTCGCGGAAGTCATTCATCTGCAACTTGTGAAAGATCTGCTCCAGCCTGAGCTTGAGCACATCTTCCGGCATGCCATAGAGCCGACCGTAGTATTCCACCATTTCCCAGGCGGTCATGCGGTCGTAGATGCCGGTGTTGTTCGACATGAAGCCGATGTGCGAGCGGACGCGCTCGGGTTGGGTGGCGACATCGAAGCCCGCGATGGAGGCCCGTCCGCCGGTCGGCTTCAGGACCGTACTGAGCATCCGCAGGCAGGTCGTCTTTCCCGCCCCGTTCGGACCGAGCAGCCCGAAAATCTCGCCCGGCTGGACTTCAAAGGAGACGTTGTCCAGCGCCAGTACGTCCCCGCGCCGCAGATCGAAGAACGATTTCGACAAGTTCTCGACGTGAATCATACGGGCAACGACAAGAGAGGAATGGCGACTGGGAGGAGTTCCCGTGGAAGTGTGGCACGCTGGCCCCACGGGGCGATGGATGATCGTGGCCCGCGACGGGTTTCGGGGGAGTTCGACGCACGCTGTCCGGCTGATGTCGGCATGGTCGTTCGAGTTGCAGCAATCGCTGCAATTGATGCAATCATATCATCTGATCAGCCAGAAGGGCCTCCCCGCATTGCAGCCATTGCCTCTGTGTGTGTGCATCAGAAACGTTGCCATCCGTGAAACACTGCCCCCTCTCCCCCACTGTCGATGCGACTTTCGGAACCGACTCCACCGTGGGGGATTGGTCCGTGGTGAGGGGGCCAGAACGAGCGACGTGGCCCCCTCACCCCAGCCCTGGCCTGATAAAACGGCGTTTCGCACCAGGCCACTTGGGGGAACCACCGACCCCCACCTCATCAAGTGCCTCGACTGGCCTCAGCCAACCCCTCTGAAATCTGTGAAAATCTGTGCAATCTGTGGATGAACAATCTGCACTGGAGAAGGCCGATCCAGAAGGAATTGGTCCACAGATTTCGCAGATTTTCACAGATTGGTCCTCAATCCCGCGAGGAATTCACCACGGAGGCAC
>JANPCU010000078.1:0-8677 GCA_031431195.1 Planctomycetota bacterium
AACCGACATCGTCTCATACCGAAGTATGGGCTCCACTCAAGTACCTTCGCGGCAACATACCGAAATCCTCCGACACAACCTTACACCCACAACTCGCTAACAACAACCGTAACAAATTCCATTTGCCGCTGAACCAAGACAGATCGTTCGTGACTTCGGCTTGATTCAGCAGAACTTCGCCGAGCAGATGTGTGAAATTGATAGACTCCGGATAGTCTTGGAGACATGTCCGAAGTGCATTCTCGCTTACTGCGAGGTGCTGGCGAGCTTTATTCAGGAATTCAGATCGTTCGATCTTTGTTGCCTGTCCTGCGGCGTTAATCAACAATAGAGCGCACCCCCAATCAGCAGCGTGTGATGCCAATGTCATATTCTCTGGATATTGTCTTGCAAGATCATCTGCGTCCATTCGGATCATGTCGAGCTCACGCTTGCTATCCTTGACTCGAGTGGGGCCAGCCTCCGAGTAAAAAACAGTGTTAATCCGTTGCTGTAACGCATGCATGATCCATTCGGGGTTGGATGGATCAAGGATTTGTGGTTCAACGCACTATTTGGGGGGATGGCTTGAAAGTACGGGCATGCTGGTTTCCACTGGAGGTTGTGTTTGACGGCACGACATTCCCGGGGAGAACGCAGCATGTCCGCAGAGGGATTGTACGAGGCGATGGGGCTGGAGGGCTATGAAGTCGAGGGGACGTGGGAGGACGAGGGGACACTGTATATCCAAGTGGCGGTGCCGCGCGACGCCCTGTGTTGTGGACAGTGCGGGTGTCAGCGGGTGCATCTTGACGAGCGGGCGCGGCGGGAGTGGAAGTCGGCTCCGCTGGGGGTGATGCCGGTGGTGATCACGATGGATTCGCCGAAGGTCAAGTGCCTGCGGTGTCACAGCAAGACGTGGCATCAGCCGGCCTTTGCCAGCGGGCAGCGGCGGGTCACGAAGACCTTCGAGAAGTCGCTGGAGGCGTGGCTCTCGAAGCTCACGATTCAGGACACTGCGGAGATGTTCGGAGTGGCGTGGCACACGGTCAGTGAGGTGGACCTGGCCCGGCTCCAGAAGCTGCCGCGTCCAGAGCTGTCGCAGGTCAAGCGGTTGGCGATTGACGAGAACTATCTGGGGAGGGTCCACGGGTTCGTGACGGTGGTGCTGGACCTCGACACGCAGGCCATCGTCTCGGTGGTGAAGGGGCGCGGGAAACAGGCACTGCGTGAGGTCTTGGCCTTGCTCGATGAAGCCAAAGCCAAGATCACAGCCGTGGCCACCGACATGGCGGGCGGGTACATCGCCGCTGTGCTGGAGGGCCTGCCGAAGGCGGCTTTGGTGTTCGACCGGTTCCATGTCGTGAAGCTCATGAACGAGAAACTGAGCGACCTGCGGCGGGAGCTGCATCGCGAACTGACCGACCAGCAGCAGCGGACAGTCCTGAAGGGCACACGCTGGCTGCTGGTGAGGAACCCCGAGAACCTGAAGCTGAATGAGAAGGTCGACGAGAAGGCCCGACTCCGCGAGGCGCTGAAGCTGAACGAGTCGCTGGCCACCGCGTACTACCTCAAGGAGGACTTGCGGCAGTTCTGGAATCAGCGCTCGAAGGCGGCTGCGGAGAAGTTCCTGGAAGCGTGGTGCCGCCGCGCCGACGCCTCGGGCATCCGCCAGATGCGGACGATGGCCAAGACCCTCCGCATGCACCGCCGAGGTCTGCTCAACTGGTACGACCACCCGATCTCGACCGGTCCGCTAGAAGGCATCAACAATAAAATCGGGGCACTGCAACGCCGCGCCTACGGCTATCGAAACTACGAACACCTGAAGGAGAGACTCCTGACCCTGCACCACACCAAATACACCCTACAAGGTTAACACCCGGCCATGGCCCATCCCCCCAAATAGTGCGTTGAACCCATTTTCCAGACAAGCCATGGTACAACTTGGAACGAGCAATGTTCCTGGAGTACATTGAGCGAGCGAATGTGGATCCAATGTTGAAGCAGTACCCATTTGCTTCAACGACATGAGTCACGGGTATTTCGCCACCCTCCACAGTTCCGAAGTTCAACTGACTTCATATGAACCAATCCTCATCATCATTCAGTCGCCGTGATCTGATCACGGGAGGCATTTCCGCAATGGCAACACTTGGTGCAACACAGACTCTGACAGCATCTGAGGGTGCTGCTCCTCGACCACGCATTGCCATCATCGGAGCTGGTTTCGGAGGTTTGGCCTGTGCTTACGAGCTTTCGCAGGCAGGCTATTTGGTGGACGTTTTCGAAGCTCGGAATCGGCTGGGAGGGCGGGTGCATTCGGTGGATCGGTTTGCTCCGAATCGGGTGACGGAGTTTGGGGCAGAACTGATTGGGGGGAATCATCCCCAGTGGCTGAAGTATGCCCAGCAGTTCGGCATTGAGCTGGAGATACTCGCCGATGATGGCGAGCCGACAGAAGTGCTGATGGACGGTCACCGCTACACGGGTGACGAGGCTCAGGCACTGGCCGAAGAGGTCGACCAGGGGCACGCGGAACTCGCCCAAGATGCAGCCCTGGCCGATTGGGAGAATCCCTGGAACACGCCCAACGCCGAGATGTACGACAAGCAGACGTTGCAGGAGCGGATCAGCCAACTGAAGACGACCGATCGAGCGAAGCGAGCCATCTTCATCGAGTTCATGTTGGATATGGCCTGCAGCCCGGAGAAGATGAATTACCTCGCGTTGATGTGCGTCATCAAGGGGCACGGCGTGGAGAAGTATTGGACCGAGACCGAGATGTACCGCGCTCGCCAGGGCAACCAGATTCTGGCGTCCCACTTGGCAGCTGGAGTCTCGGGGCGGATTCATCTGGATTGTCCGGTGACTCGAATCTCGCATGGCCAGAGCAGATGCACGCTGACGGTTCGCGATAGACGGACGTTTGAATACCCCGATGTGGTGATCGCCGTTCCTCCATCGGTCTTTCCCAGCATCGAGTTTGTCCCCGGACTCCCCGCTGGGTTCCACCCGCAAATGGGTTCCGCGACAAAGTTTCTGACTGTCGTAAACGAAGCATACTGGCTCCCCGATGGTAAGACCGACATGATGACGGATACTCCTCTGGGGGGGACTTGGGAAGGGGCCACTGGCTCCCAAGGTGAAGAGCGGCTGCTGGTTTCGTTTACGGGTGGAACGGTCGCCGATGCGTTGCATGCGCGACCGCTGGCTGGCCGCGAGAAATTCGTCGAGGAGCAATTTGAGCAAGCGCTACCCGGCTTCGCGGCCAATCACATCAAGTCCGAATTCGTCGATTGGATCGGCGACCCCTGGACAAAATGCGGCTACAGCTTTCCACTGCCCGGCGAATTCCTGTCGCAGTCCAAGATTCTGAAAGACGGTCTCGGCCAGCTGCACTTCGCCGGTGAACACGCCAGCCTCGACTTCATGGAAGGCGGCCTGCACTCGGGTGTGCAGACGGCGCAGCGGCTGATGCAAGAGATGGCGTGTCCGCCGGAATGTAGTTTCGCTCGCAGTCGGCTCAGGCCTGTGCCAGCGTTAACGAGCGCTGGCTCAGTTGCAAGTCCAGTGGTCAGGGCGTTGGAGCTATTCACCTCATGTGACGTAGTTTCACATCCCATTACAGTGTAAGTGTTTGCTTCATACACAATGGAAAGTTACCAAAACGTGGCTCTCCAGAACACACGAATCGATTCGGAAGAAACGCCACGAGTCTACAAATCGCAGCTTATCAAATGAGGACTTCGGCGATATTCTCACATGTAAGCAGGCGAGGTCGCACTCACCGGACTCCGAACCATGGAGGCTTTCGGCAAAGACAGCACCAAGCCCGAGGCAAATCTCCCTGCTGGAGAACCGGTTGTTCGGCTCCCCATAACTGTTGCGGCATCATGCCGCGCCCAGTGGAGGTTTTCCCCATGATTGCGACTGCGTCCCTGCCTGCGTTCGAATCGTTGCATAGTGTCATTCGCTCAATTGCCTCTTCGCCCAAGAGGTTCCGCCCGTTGCCAGATTCTTGGGAAACATGGATCGGGTGGACCGCTCGGAAGTTCGCTTATCGGCGTTCCGATGTCGAAGATCTCGCCCAGATCGGCCGTGCCGCTCTCTTTCGTGCTGCGACCCAATACGAATCCACGTCCGGTACGCCATTCGAGAATTACGGCAAGCGATCGATCCGAAATGATATTTCGAAGGAATCCCAGCGACTTCATAGACAACGCCGTCTGGGTGCGGGCGGAGGGGAATTTGACTTGCGATCGATTGGCGATCACCGCACAGCCGACCCCGTCCTGGAAGACCTGAAGGCTTGGCTCCCGTCCGTTCCTCCAGTGCTGCGCAGCATTTGCGAGACGCTGTATGAACAGCGCCTGACACAACGTGAGGCAGTACGGCTACTGGCCTGTTGAGTCCGCACCTCGTTAATGTAGAAGTGCTCCAAGAAAAAAGGCTCGACTGGCTGCCTCCATTTTACATATCCTCATTAGGTAGTAGGTCTGGAATAGATCGAGATCTCTCCACCCGACACTTGTTGGATAGCCCCACTCAAGTGCATTTCCGTAGTCTTTGAATTGTGGTGGATCAGGCAACACTACGATGTTGTCCATCACAATTAGAGACCTTACAGAATGCTGATTCTCCCAGAATTCATCAAATGATTCTTTACTCGAAGAAAGAAGCGACCCCGTTCGATGCTGCTGAAAGATCCTCTGATTCTCACGCTCACGCTCATTATCGTCTATTGTCCTCTTATAACCTGCAACGAACTGACACTCTCGATATCTCGCGAGAAGCCGTATGCACTTGTCTGAATGTACGAAAACTGGCGATCCCGGCGGTAACGTAGGAGGGGAGTCGTACAGCAGAAAGGCTTGAGGTCGACGAAACGCTCTCCAATTCTCATTGAAGTAATCTGCGAAAGTTGGCTGGCACTTTGTCCATAGCCCACAAGCTCCAGGCTGAGGGCTCCGTCCTGAGAGAACCCCATAAAGGCAGTAGTTGACCAGAATAGTGTCCACGGGGTCCAAAAAGCGAATGGACTGAATCGACTGACCTATGTTTGATCCGTGTTTAATCGGGTTTCCGGACTCGTATATGAGAGAGCGAAGCGGAACCTCTGCAGGGAATGTGATGCCCAAATCGTAGCTTCCTGTTCGATGCGCAATGACTCCGTACTCCCCATACTGCTCGCCGAGGTCTGAGCCAGTTAGATTGGTTCTTCGCTCAGCCACACGCAGTACAGAGACGATGTAATATTGCTTATCATGCGGTTTTCGTGACACGAGCCAGATGTGATCACCATCTCCGACTTCGTGAAGGCGTGATTGCCGCGAGTTGAATGTCAATGGATTCTGAGAAAAGAACCCGCATCCATCTGGTCCCTGATTGAAGCTCTTCCAGTCAATAAAGCAGACGGCATCAGGCATTGTTTGCTCCCCCAAATGACTCATTTCGTCGATTGGAATGCGGAGACGATCGAAGCGTGACTGGCGACACATTCGAAGTCCGATGCGGATCAGAGGGAACACGAAACTTGAACGTCAGATCATTACCAAACAGAGTTGCAGGTTCGAGCCCCCCGCTTGGGCTCAAGAACAGTGGATCGTAGGGTTCGATTGGGATGTCGTTGATGTAAATCTTGTTTCCGGATGAGAGGAAGTACCGGAAACGCTGACTGAGGGGGCGAATCAACTTCTCCGCAATCGTCGATGCCTTTCGGTGGTCAAGGCGATCACATCTTGTCCATTCGACGAGAGTGCCACTTCGACGTCGCGTGTGCTTCTCGGCCCATGCTGGCAACTCAGCTGCATGTGGCTTCGGCACATATTTGAGTTCGCCGTCGGAAATCAAATCCACATCGAGATAGGACCGAAGAACTTTCTCACGATCTTGCCACGTATAGACATCCACACGACGGGCCTGACTGACGGAACTATTGGGAAGTCCCATTCCGAATCGCCCCAAGCCACTCCGGTCGTTGAAACGGCTGCTGCCCGCGAACTGCATCGCAGTCATGAGCGTCTCAGCTTCCATGCCTCTGCCATTATCGAGCACTGCGATCGAGATTGCTCTTTCAGCTCCTGTCCCTTCCTGGGTAATGAAGATCCGGAGGATCGTCGACGCTGCCTGAATCGAATTGTCGACGAGTTCGGCGATCGCCGCTGCCGTGGATCGGTAGCCCGTATCCCTTGTGGCGAGGATGAACCTCTGCTCGTTTACAATCGGCGTCGATTCGGTTCGTGCGGCCATGCGTGTGTCCTTCGGAATAGGGGAGACGGTCGAAGGCCGCTGATTTACCTCAGACGGATCGCATGTTGCAAGGTGTTGTGGCAGAACACTTTGCGGTTACGCAAAGATGAGAGGTGATCGAGGCAGTAGGATATCGTTTCTCGTTCAAAGTGACCAATCAATCCGCTCGGTGACACTCGATTCGGATCTCACTGGCGGACAGCTAAACGCTGTGTGCATCTTTGTTCAGTCAGACCCCCACAACGAAACATAAGCTGGATTTCAAGGCAAAGAACGAGGGATTGAAGGCCGTCGGCACTAGCGATCTATCACGTGAATCAAAAAATTGGAATCGAAGTTCTTGACACTGCCTGAAGAAAGTGTACAAACGCTTCCGCAACCCAAGCCGCAGTTGTGCGGTGGAACCCAGCCTGCTGGCTCTGTCATGCCAGACATTGAAGCCAGCTTGGCAGGCATCTCACGCGGGTTCTGATCACGGTCCTTCGACCGATGGTCGTTCAAATCTGCACCTGACTTGAGTCGTGCGTGCTGAGTCTGCTTCAGAGATGATTTCTGGAGCATCTCATGACAGGGAATACGGTCGTACAGCGGATAGAGTATCTCTCGGTGATCGGGGGATTTCTTGATGGTCTGCGGGTCAGTTTTGGCAGCGGGTTGAACACGATCATCGGGGCTCGGGGCACGGGCAAGACGACAGTCATTGAGTGCATTGCCTATGCCCTCGACACCCTTCCGAATTCGGACCATGCGCCGCAGGAACGCAAGCGTGTGGAAACGTTGATGAAGCGGAACCTGAATGGCGGGCGGATTGAGGTTGGCATCCGGGCGAAGGATGGAACGGCCTACAAGGTGACTCGTTCGTACGGTGAGGAACCGATCGTTGTCGATGAAGATGGTGTGACGGCAACGGTCAACCTCAAGGCGGGAGTGTTCCGGGCAGATGTCTTTGGCCAGAACGCTGTCGAGTCGATTGCTGATCGGCCACTGTTTCAGCTCGATCTGGTAGACAACTTTGCATCCCATGCCATACAGCAGGCGTCATCACGAGAGAAGCACATTGTCTCGATGCTGGCTGCCAATGCTCATCAGATCATCCCACTCGAACAGGAAGTCGGGGCGATTTACGATGAACTCGCCGGGCTTCCGACTGTGGAACAGAAGCTGAAGGGTTTTGCTGGTCCTGCTGGGGGCGCGACGGACGAGGTCAATGTGGCCCATCGTCTCAAGGGACTGCGCGATCGGGAAACTCGTTCGCTTCAGTGGGGCAGAGAATCGATCGGGCAACTGGTCCAATCACTGAGGCAGCTGCAAGGTGGGTTGCAAGGACGGTCTGGTAGTCTGTTCGATGCCGAGACTGCTCAAGGCTCCAATGGGGATGTGCTGCAGGAAGTCAGTCGACGCTGGAGTAACTGTAGCGGCGATGTTGATCGACTGCTGCTGCAGGCGGTGGATCGTCTCGCATCGTTGAACGGTGATCTCACCCATCTATCTCAGAGGCCATCCGGAAAGAGAAGTGGTCGAGGCGAGGATCGCCAGACTGTGGAGACTCCGTTTTGGTGGGCGGAACTTCAGCGCGACAGGGAGGTCGAGCATGTCGAACGAGACGGGACGGCGGGCGTATGGATCGGATTTGTCGGACGCGCAGTGGGCCTTGGTCGAGCCGAGGCTGCCTCCGGCTCCAGGTGGCGGACGGCCGCGCGAGGTGAACTTGCGCGAGGTGGTCAATGCGATCTATTACCGGTTGCGAACGGGATGTGCGTGGACGATGTTGCCGCATGATTTTCCGCCGCGTTCGACGGTGTTCGAGTACTTCACTCACTGGAAAAACAACGGGACCATCGAGCGTTTGCACGATGCCTTGCGAGTCGCGGTGAGGACGCAAGCGGGGCGAGAACCCACCGCCTCAGCCGCCATCCTCGACAGCCAATCGGCCAAGACCACCGAGACGCGCGGCGAGCGCGGCTACGACGCCGGCAAGAAGATCAAGGGGCGCAAACGCCACATCCTCGTCGACACGCTCGGCCTGCTCATCGCCGTGGTCATCACCGCGGCCAGTGTGCAGGATCGCGACGGAGCGAAGCTGGTGTTCGCCGCAGTGCGGAGCGAGACACGTCTCGAAAAAATCTGGGCAGATGGGGGCTACGCTGGCCAACTCGTCGAGTCCACACCGCACGAGTTCGGTTGGAAATTAGAGATCGTCAAACGCAGCGATGACATGACCGGGTTCGTCGTTCTGCCGCACCGCTGGATCGTGGAACGCACGTTCGGCTGGCTGGGCCGTTTCCGATTACTGTGCCGCGAACACGAAGCCACGATCGCCAGCAGCCGCACCGATATCCACCTGTGCCTGACTCACATCATGGTCCGCCGCCTGACCAGAACCCCCAAGATGACTCCCGAGAATGAGCACCGGCTCGCCCACATCGCCTGACTTACCGGATGGCCT
>JANPCU010000079.1:0-10668 GCA_031431195.1 Planctomycetota bacterium
CCGCATGCCGCTGGTGGCCCTTGTCTTTCGCGACAATGCGCAGACGACGAAACGCTCGCATCGCGGGGCCAGATGCGTGTGCGGCCTCGTCGATCTGCCCACGATCGGTGACCAGCTGCGACGTGAGTGCATCGCGGTCGGCATCGCTGGCGCGGACCAAGTGCTGGCCCTGACCGATGGCGGTGCGGGGTTCGAGGACTGTATTACGGAAGCCTTGGTCGGGGTTGCGAAACAGGCGATCCTCATCCTCGACTTCTGGCATGCCGCCGAACATCTGCAAGAGGTGTGTGCGTCAGGAAAGTTGGCAACCAAAACCCAAGGCCAATATTCACACGAGGCTCGCGACACCCGCAGGGGACACCTTGATCGCGAGGACGTGCGGAGTGAAAACGCCGAGGGCGCAGAGGGCGCAGAGTTCGGAAGGAGAGCCTGTTCTCTGCGTCCTCCGCGCCCTCTGCGTTTCACACTTCCGGGATGCTGGATGGAGGCTTCTCCTTCGAGGGGACCGGGAACGGTGATGAATCTCGGACGGCTTTTGAGGCCCACTCGCCTGTCGTGAATTTCTGAGATTGGACGACTTTTGTGAGGCACACGCCTGGGAGAGTTCGCGAAGGTCGACATCCGCAATGAGCCCCTCCGCACAGAGCCAGTCAAAACGTGGTGCCACCTGCTCCAGCACGCGGGCGGTGCGGTGCTGCTGCGCGAACTGGAGTCGCTCGACCTAGCCACCGGGACTCCACCGATCCTCGAAGCCCATCGCCCACTGACCGGCTACATGCGCCACAATCTGCACCGCATGGACGACCCGACCTCGCTGAAGTGCAGGACTGGATTAACTGGTCGAACGAGTCGCGGCAATTGCGAGTCGCCTCGTAGCGACTCTACTCAAACACTACCGGGACGCTCAGTGGCGGGATGCTAGAATCGGAAAACTGAAAAGTGATCTGAGCTGTGACATTTGTCTCCCAATCGGCTGGGGGATTAATCGTCACTCGGAAGACGGGATGGGTCTCGTCACCGCTGCCTTGATCGACTGTCATCCAATTGACGGAAGCAGTCACCTCTCGCACAGGATTGGCTGTTCCCGCTGCTGTCTGAATTAGAATCGTTTTCTGGATCGGAAGAGCTTGCCGGGACTTCCGGGTCACGAACAACTGGGACGGAGTCGCTTTGGCGGTCGCTGTGGAGGAAATCGTCGCCTGGATGATTGGTGACGGCTTCAGCGACTCGGTCCGACACTTGGGACGCAACAAGCCACTGAGTGTCTCACCAGGAATAAACTGGGTGGCTTCGAGGACGCATCGGTACGAACGATGTAGAGACGTTTCGTCATACACGGTCGTGATCGTTGAATCGCACGACACGACCGAGAAATGCTCGTTGGTCGAGTCGAACCCGGTCATCCACGGTTCCCCAGGGCTTTCGACGGCACTCACTTCAAACGAGACCCGACGGTCGTCTTTGCCGGTCATCAAGTGCCGAACCTCCTGGGGATTCGTTAAGAAGTAGGGCGGGTGGATCTCGGCCCCCTGCATCTTGACCGGAATGCGAATCTTCGGCGTCGCGGGCGAATCGGTGAAGAGAGTGACTGACGTTTCTTGTTTGCCGGTGTTCGGCAACTGCAACTTCAAATTGATTGTCGCGCTTTGTCCGGGGGCTAAGTCCATCTGCGTCATCGAATCGACGCTTGTGCAGCGGCAACTCGTTTCGATTTTCTCGATGTGAATGGCTCGCGAGCCAGTGTTGTGCAGCTCGACACTGGTAAAAGCAGTATCACTGTCACCGCGTTTGACATCGACGAATTCAGGAGTCACTTTCAGGGCCACAACCTGGGCAGCACTCTCCCCGAAGCCGCTGCTGCGATACGCCCAAAGTCCAGCCCCCGCCAGACCGGCGATGGCCAAGACAACCATCATTGCACTGCTTTTCATCGATCGCCGCTTTCTGTTGCTGGCTCACACTAAAACTCCCCGGCCGTCTCTCCACCGTTGATCGACCCCAGCGCTCGCCACACGTTCATGTCGATCAGATTCGCAATGAAATGCACGCTGCCATCGGCGAATAACACGTTGACACCGCCTGGGTGCAGCGACCGGGCTGTCTTTGGCCCGTGTCCATCACCGCAATCGGGGATGTGTGAGTTCGGTGTCAGGACATGGTTGTAGAGGGTTTGCCACTCGTCCGAGATCAACCACGTATTCCCACCATACGAGTAGTTCGCTCCATCGACAGGCAGCGGAGCTGAGCAGAGGTCCACAAACTGGTTGGGGAACATCGTCCCACTCGGGATGAATGCCTCTAGCCCATCCCGCCATGCGGTCCGCACTGCGGGGTCGTGATCCCCCGCGAGCTTCTCTGCAAACGCCGCCGTGTTTGAAGCGCCATCGACGAGTCGTTGGCGGTCGCTCTCTTTACGAACAGAATAGAACCCCTCATACCCAGGTGGTTGGTCTGGTCCGGCTCCGGGTGTGGCCATCGATGTGTAGAATCGACCGGGCGAGGTGCCCATCGACACGCGGTAGTTCACCCGTGCTTCTGAAATCGACTCATTCGGACACAGGTAAACCGGAATGCGAGTCGGCATCAACTCCTGGTTCGGAGGATTGGCGGGTGCTTGCGATCCACCAACGAGGGAAGGTTGCGTGCTGAGATCGAGTTGATTGAACAGCGCCCCCTGATCGATATACGGCAACATCTGAACGTGCTTGCCCCAGTCGAATTTGTAACCCCGTGGAGACTTCCGTCTGTCGTCGCTGCCACTGGCCAGGAATGCCTCGTGAGCCACCCCAATCTGATGCAGATGGTTCTTGCAAGTCACCATCCTCCCTGCCTCCCGCGCACTCTGCACAGCGGGAACCAACAGAGCGACCAGTACACCGATGATGGAGATCGACACCAGCAGTTCCACCACCGTGAAGCCGGTCGGATGACTGGACACCGGTTGCGGCCCAACCTGCACACTCGAAGTGGCACGACGACCGCGAATCACCCAGCCCATTCCCATCATCGCCGCCACTCCCCACAACAGCCAGCGCCACCCGGACTGGTCACCCAATGAGTCGAATCCTGCCAAGGCCTGACGATCCTTAGCCACATGCAAGGCTTTTCCATCCCACCGCCAAGTTTTGCGAAACTCGGTCCACGCCATCCTGTGCGGATCTGCGGGCCAATCGATCAACAACACCCGCTCGGCATCTCCTCCCACTGCGGAAACAAAATGCGGACGGCCATTTTGCAAGTAAATGCGCAGGATTGCCGGAGTTTTGGCCAAATCGACAGTCGGGTTGACCTCTTTCCAATCGACGCCGATTGATGAAATTCCAATCGATTCCGCTGCCACTTTGAGATCAGACAAACTCGTGTTTTCTCCATGCTGACCAGCAGCGACGTCGAGTTTGTCGATATCATGAACATCCCCCAATACCGCCGCACACGCCGATAAAGCGCGGACGCCGCAGATGTCGGCGTCCGCGCCATCAGCACTGCCGAGCAGCACGAGTGTAAGCAGGAATCCCTGGATTGTCATTCGGGTCATGATCTGAATCAAGCGTTAGTAGCCGCAGTAGACTCCGTTGGAGTAGCCGAGAAATGTGGCTTTCGTGTAATTTCGAGTACAAGGCCCATCTGGCGGAAATACTCCGACGCACGATGGAACTGGGTAAGTGGTTCCTTCCCCTCCACAAGGCGTTTCCGAAAAATCCCACCTCTGCCCCGGTGATTGGCCCGCAGCGTACAGGTATGTCATATCCAGGAAATTCGTGTTACACGAATAAGAAGTATTACCAGAATAGATTGCATTAGACAGGCAGTAGTCGCAGTTCATGCCATTGGGATCGATTAGACTACCCACACAGTAGTAGTCTTGACCTCCACGCACTTTAACACGGTAAGCTTCCAGACTTTCATCGTTCACTCCTTCAGACACTCGTACTTATCCTCGCGCTCGTCGAACGTACAGCGAAACACCCGCGAGAATGATGGCAACCACGAACATCCAAATGGCCCAGTGCGAGCCATTTGGAATCGAGGCATCGACTGTTTGAACTTCACGCATATCGTTCATGATCGAGGCTTGTGCCGCGAGTTCACTAAACCTCTGTTTCTCAGCTGCAGCACCACCGCTGACATACCTTTTCACGCCGGATTTAGGATTCGTCTCATCCGTCACATCGAAGCCAGGTGGAATCGTCACCTGGAAAGTTTCCGGGGCAAACTGCTTGCCCAACTTGATCTCGTGGAGTTCGACGTGTGATGTTCTGTTCATCACGACTTGATCGCCCGAAGTCTGTTTGATCGAAAACTCGCCCCGACTGGGGACACGCATGGAAGTCTTGGAAATCTCATCGAATACCTCTACAGACTTGCTGACCTTCACAGTGCACACGAGCCGACGATCATTCCCTTGGTTTTGTGTGGTCTCCCACAGAACTGGCAACCAATCATCTGACTGATTCACCGCCAACACGCCCTCACGAGGCGACTTATCACTGCCTTCGAAGGTGAATTTCCAAGCCAAGCAAGGAACCCCATTGACGGGGATCGGATCGATAGAAACCGGAGAAGACTTTTCCACCAGATCATCGAGCCTCATCCCGGTCTCTAGACACATGACTCCGAGAATAAAAGCGGGAAAGTTGGTCGCCGAGTGGCGTGGTGAAATCGAGCCTCGGTAGAGATGAACACCTCCAGATTGGAATTGAGACAGATCCCCGTTGACGTGGTCCGCATACGAAAGTTTTACGGTCTTTGTTCCATCTGAGACGACTACACCATGGGATAGATTGCCGCGGATTGCAGTCTCAATTCGTTCCTTTCCCGAGGAAACGACCCAGTGGCAGTCCACGGATTCAAACTCGGAAACTTGATTCTTCGTCTTAGCATTCCAATCTAACGAGAGATTTTGGTAAGCCGAGAATCGTTCGGCGAGTGCTGCCTTGAGCTTGACCAATTCATCGGCCATTGCGTTGGAAGAAACCATCGCAAGAAAGAGCAGTACAAACGCGGATCGCCAAATCAACACGAGAGGCCTCTCATCAGAAAAACACGGTAATGCAATCCTATACTCTCATTTTTAATGTGATGTAATGTAATATCAAGGATGAACGGAACTGTTCCGGATGCATGGGGACATTCATCGGTTGTCCAGCAGTGGTCACTGGCAGTGCCGACGCTTGGCCTAGTCCTCCCCTGCGAAATTGACCTATCACCAACTGCCAAATCGTGCTGAGGTCCGTTCTTCGTACTTAAGAAGAGGAGTACAGCCAGTCAGGGAAGGCGGCGAAGGTGGTGGTGACGGAGGGGCAGCTCGCGATGTTGGAGGAGTTTCGCCGGTCGCGGTCGAAGCCGGGGTGTGTCGTGCGGCGGGCGACCGTCGTGGTGTTGGCCTTTGAAAAGTGGTCGAACCAGGACATCGCGCCCGAGGTCGGGCTGGACCGGATGGCGGTGGAGCTGAGGCGGCGGCGCTAGCGGGCTGCGGCTAGCCGGTCGAGTGAGATGCGAATCAACCACCATCGTTCAGCATCTGGCGGACCACCATGATCGCTGCAGGACCAACGAGGACCACGAAGATTCCGGGGAAGATGAACAGCACGAGCGGGAAGATGATCTTCACGCCCGTCTTCTGAGCCTGTTCTTCGGCCATCTGCCGTCGCTTGATGCGCATGCTGTCGGACTGCACGCGGAGGGCGTTGGCAATCGAGGAGCCGAACTTCTCGGCCTGAATCAGAATCGCGACCAGTGTCTTTACATCGTCAACCCCGGTTCGCACACCCAGATCATGTAGCACGTCACGGCGGGCGCGCCCCATTTGCAGCTGCATGTTGCAGGCGGTGATCTCCTGGCAGAGTTCGACAGCGGTGTCGGTGAGTTCCTCGTTGACGCGCCGCATCGCCGCATCCAGACCGAGACCAGCCTCCACACACACGACCAGCAAGTCGAGGGCATCGGGCATGGAGAGGAAGATGGCTTCCTGTCGCATGGAGACGATGACGCGCAGGGCGATGACGGGAATATAGAATCCGACGCCAGCAGCGCCGACGACGGTCATCAAAGCGTTCGTCGTCATGCCCTGGAAGTACAGACCGCCTGCGCCTCCAATGACGGCGAAGATGCCCATGAACAGCATCTTGAGTGACAGGTATATCATCGGGGCGTGGGGTGACGAGAAGCCCCCGTTGGCCAGTTCGACCTTGAGTGCGTTCTGCTCCAGTTCATTCTGGGGCTGGAGCGCTTTGGACAAGGTCGGAGCGGCAGCTTTCAGCATGCCGCCCACGGTGACGTTCTCGTCCTTGCGGTCCTTGCGGCGGCGCGGATCACGCAACTCTTTGAGTCGCTCCGAGGCGCGGTCCTCCTTGTCGCCAAAGAACAGCGTGGAAAGACACCACACCGCTGCGGTGATGGCACCCGCAATGGCAAACGGAATCAGGTAGGTGATGTTCATGTGTCGCTCCGGGCATCTCGCAATACGGGGCAGTCGGTCAGTCTGGGAGTGGAGAAAATCTGGTTGAGGAGACCGCTGATCACACCTTGATTTGGACGATCTTCTTAATCGACCAGGCTCCAAGCATCTGTAGTCCAATGGCCACGCCCACCATCTTGCGGCCCATTTCATCCGTGAACAGAATCATCACGTAGTCAGGATTCATCTTCCACACGCACAGGAAGATCGCGACTGGCAGCCCCATCAGCACGATCCCGCTGATGCGGCCTTCCCCGGTCAGAGCCTGCACATGGCCCAGTAGTTCCTGACGTTCACGGGTCACGTGCGAAATCTTGTCCAGGATTTCCGCGAGATCACCACCCGACTGCCGCTGAATCGCTACCGCGGTCGCGAAGAACTTCAGGTCGAGGTTTGGCACCCGTTTGAACATGTTTTTGAGAGCGATGTCGAGCGGGATGCCGAGGTTCTGCTCTTCATAAGTGATGTTCATTTCCTTCCCGATGGGGTCTTGCATTTCATCACAGACCACCTTGAGTCCCGAGGCCAAGCTGTGGCCGGAACGCAAGGCTCGAGCAATCAGCGACAGGGCTTCCGGGAGTTGCTTGGTGAACTTTCCGAGCCGGCGACTGCGACGAAACATCATCCACAGGAGTGGCAGAGTCCCAAACACAATCACCGCGATGGGGAGGAAGGCGACTTGGGGAACAGCGACGAAGCAGAGCACCGCGCCCAGCAATCCGCAGCCGCCACTGATGAGGATGAAGGTTTCCGGAGTGATCGGGGAGTCGGCCTGCGCAAACATCAACTTGAGATCGAATCGCTCCGCGATCGATTTGAAGACCCCGTTGAGTCCCTCCAACCCGTCCTTCATCAGGGTTTCACGGGTCAGAACCGATTCATCGGCCGCCTTCTTGCCCGCAAGAACTTGCAGTCGATCCTCGACCGAGTTATTGCCTCGTTCATTGAAGAGCGAAGCGAGCGCAAAGACCAACCCCGTGACACCGACGAAGGCGAGTCCCGAGATGAGCAACGGATCCATGACATGGTTCCAACAGGGGGAAATCAGAGGGCGATTGGCTGGCGGGCTATCGCTGGACTCAAATTCTGTGGGTGGTGATTGAACGAGTGAACGAATGGGGTGAAGTCGACGACAGTGAGCCGCCTCATCACCCTTGGCGAATGACTGAGGTTTCCTCATCAAGGTTCACGCCGGAAGTCTGGAACACGAATTCACGCTAATAAACGCTAATCTCATCTGGATTAGTGTTGATCAGCGGAGATTAGTGTTCCTGAATCTTCCTGAAACTGCGACTTAACCAAGCGATCTCGCGGCAAACAGATTCTGCGGGAGCCGGACACCAGCTGCCTCGAGACGGGGCATGAACGACGGACGAACACCGGTCGCTTCGAAGTGACCGTAGGCTTTCCCGTCGGAGTCGATGCCGTCCTGTACGAAGCGGAAGATGTCCTGCATGATGATCGTGTCCTGCTCCATATTCAGGACTTCTGTGATGTAGGTGATCTTGCGGGGGCCGCCTTGCAGACGACTCGCCTGGATGACGAGGTCCACTGCCGACGCCAGTTGTTGACGAATCGCCTTGAGCGGCAAGTCCATGCCGCCCATGGTGATCATCGTTTCGATACGGGCCACAGCGTCACGCGGGTTGTTGGCGTGAACGGTGGTCAGCGATCCATCGTGACCGGTGTTCATGGCCTGCAGCATGTCGAGGGTTTCCGGACCGCGACATTCCCCGATGATGACTCGGTCGGGACGCATACGCAGGGCGTTCTTCACGAGATCGGTCGCCGTAATACGTCCCTTGCCTTCGATGTTCGCCGGGCGAGTTTCCAGACGCAGGACGTGGTCCTGTTGCAGCTGGAGTTCGGCGGCATCTTCGATGGTGATGACGCGGTGGTCGGCCTGGATGAAGCTGGACAGGGTGTTGAGCAGGGTCGTCTTACCAGAGCCAGTTCCGCCGCTGATGACGATGTTGATACGAGCCTTGATGGCCCCTTCCAACAGCATCACCATCTCGGGGGTAAACGCTCCGAAATTGAGCAAGTTCTCCAGCGTCATCGGCTTGGAGCCGAATTTACGAATCGTGACTGCGGGGCCATCCAAGGCCAGGGGCGGGATGATGGCGTTCAGGCGCGATCCATCGGGCAGTCGAGCATCGCACATCGGCGAGGTTTCGTCGATCCGGCGACCGACACGCGACACAATGCGGTCGAGAATCTGGAGCAGGTGGTCATTGTCGCGGAACGTTACCGCATGCTTGATGATGCGGCCATTTTTTTCGACAAACACCTTCTTCGGTCCGTTGATCATGATGTCCGCGATCCCCTCTTCCTTCATCAGGATTTCGAGGGGGCCGAATCCGAACGTCTCGTCGAGGACTTCTTCAATCAGACGCTCACGCTCCGAGCGATTGAGGAGCGGGTTCTCGGTATCGCAGAGATGCTCGACCACGAGACGGATTTCTCGACGAAGCGAGTCGCCCTGCAACTCACCCAGGCGGTTCATATCGAGCTTGTCGACCAACTTGCCGTGAATCAGCCGCTTGAGCTTCTCGAACTCTTCGGCGGAGTTCTCCTGGCGGTTCATGGTTCGAGAACCGGCGGAGGGGGGCATGCGACTGGGGGGGGCCATAGCTTCGGACTCCGTTGTGGTGGTCGTGATGCAAACTGCGAGGAGGGCAGCTCACTCGCCCCGGCGGGCGAGAGGGAATCGCCTGCCACTCCGGAAACAACTCCGGAATTCAGGCTTCTCTGCTTAACCCTACGTCACAAAAACAACCGGTGACTTCCGGCGGCAGAAAATGTTTCCCAAATGCAACAGACCACAAAGTCGTGGGAACGCTGTTACATTGGTTGAAATCGCTCGACCCGCTCGGACTGTTATCAACCGCAAAATCCAAAAAACAAGTAAAAAAAGCGAGTGTGGATGGCTGGGGGCGTGGGCGCTCGCCCGGTTTCGACCCGACAAGGATCGACCCCGGCCACACCCCCAGTCATACCACACTCGCTCTGAATCACTACTGGAAGAATGTTAGGCAACTCGTGTGCCACGACAATATCCTTTCCAGAACTCGTGAAACCCTGATGTTTTACGGAGTTCCGATCGAATTTGTTCCTGGCCTGCCCACTTCTCCGGCAACTGTGCGCGCAGTCTCAACCTTTTCCGAAGCCTCGCAAAGGTGACTCGTCACTCATGTCCCATCCTCGCGAAGACTGCGGACAGAGCGTCACCCATCGGGAGGGCGAAGCTCCTGCGGGGCCGCGGGGCACGTCGACCGGCAGTCGCAGCTCGGCAGGAGCCAGGCCCTCCCGACTGGGGGGAACCTGCAAAATATACTTCACATGGGCCAAAATGAGACGTACGACGGACGTCCTCGTCCGTCGCTCTTCGAGGCTTTCCACACGGACGGACGAGGACGTCCGTCGTACGAAATGTCTCAGTTCTCCCAGCGAGAAGTATAACCTGTGCCAATCTGCGAAATCTGTGGACCACATCCTTCTTGATCAGGCTTCTCCGGTGCAGAGTGTTCATCCACAGATGACACAGATTTTCACAGATTTCAGAGGGGTGGCTGAGGCCAGTCGCGACACTTGATGAGGCGGGCGCGGGGGTCGGTTGGTGATTGGACTGGGTGGGGCGCGGAGGCGGGTCTGGCGAGGGCACGGGCGCTTGACCCATGTGGCCTGATGAAACGGCGTTTTCATGGCTGTCGAGTTGGTGAACGCCAAGGCTCCGTCTGGCGTGGCCAGCTGGCCTCTGACTCAAACGCCAGCGAGCCGGGCGGCGTCAGCCCCCGGACTGGGTCGGCGAGCGGCTAGGTCCGGAGGCTGACGCCATCCGGCTCGCCGGATCGGCGCGCTGGAGACGCACAGGATTCCGCGACTCCCTCTCCTCCCAATCCCCCAGCGTCCGCCCGTTTCACCAGGCCAGGGCCGGGGGCCATATCGCCCGCTCCAGGCCCCTCACCCCACAGCCGCGTCCTCGTCGAAAGCCATGTCGCCAGCAGGGAGAGGGAGCAGAAGTAATCCTCACCCCGGAGGGGTCGCAGCCCATAGCCGGTGGTTGAGCGCAGCGTCACCACCGGTTCATATCTCGGGTCATTGTCTCCCGGAGGGATACCAGCCGCTGCGGTTGAGCCAGTGGCGAGAAGGGCTGGAATTCCTTCGGGATAGTGCGGGCCTGTCCACGCGGTGTGGCCGTACGACGGACG
>JANPCU010000080.1:0-16024 GCA_031431195.1 Planctomycetota bacterium
GAGTGAAACTGGAGGAACCATCCGGCTCACGCCGGACGCTCGCCGTTCCTAGTGCTCCGCTTCATCCGCACTCGGCTCGGGCAACCAGAAGCTGGCGATCAAACCGATGAGGTAGACGGTGCCAGCAGTCATGGCAGCCGCATAGGCAATCTTGCTGGGCGGTGTGGCCAGTCCCCAGGCGGCGGCATTGGCAGTCACCACCCCGGGCATGAAGAACTTCAGCGTCAGGGCATTGGCAGCTGTCCCGAACATGCGACCGCCCACATTGGCCGCAAAGCTTTCACCGGTCCCGCGCAGATGCACCGGATAGACTCGTGGCAAGTAATTCCCCCAGAAACTGAACTGGGCCACCGTGAGAAACCCTGTCACGAAGATCCCCACCTTCATCAGACCCATATTATCCGTGCCCAGTGTGTCCAAAATCCCCTGCGGCGTCTTTCCCGCAGCGGGAAATATGAACACGAGCGGGATCAACAGTACACCCGGTATTTGGAACAGCCTGAGCAACCACTGGCGACTGACGATACGAACAGCCAGAAAGGCCAATACGAAACGACCGATGAGGCCACCGAGTTCCTGCCAGAGTTGGACATCCGCCACCGTTTTCTGCTGCTTATCGGAGAGTTCCTTGATCTGCTTCCCGAGGGCCACCTTCCCGGGGTTGTCCTTGGGAAGGTTGGCCATCGTGTCCATCTGCTCGCGCATCTTTTTCATCGGAGCAAACTGCTTGTCCAATCCGGGCACAATCAGGGGGACCAGTTGGATCGCTCCAAACGCCGCCCCATATCCACAAGCGAACAGCAGGGCAGTGACAATCGTGGTGCGTGCTAACTTTCCCAGGAAGATCTCTCCGAGCGAAGCGCGTTTGAGCGTTCCGGCTTCCCGCTTTTGTTGCCAAACAGGTGACTCCGGCAGAAATGGGCGAACGAGAATCAGCGGCAAGGCCGGGATCACTCCCGAGATCAATGTGTATCGCCAAGCGGCATGCATTCCGAAGATCTCGGGCAACTTGTCCGCATACGCAATACACAGCTGATTGATCAGCGTCACCAGCAGTCCGCCGACCGACGAGAACGCCTGCGTATACCCCAGCACTTGCTCGCGCCGCTTCGGGTCAGGGAACAACTCCGCCAACCACGCCACAGCTGCGACGAACTCCACACACACACCGATGAACGTGGTACACCGAAAGAACAACAGCATCAGAGGGGAGGTCGCAAACCCCGACGCAGCAGCCGAAAAGGCATACAGCAAAATACTCCAGGTAAGAACGCGTCGACGCCCCAGTCGGTCAGTGAGCCAGCCTCCCATCAGACCAAACGTGCCTCCACAGACGGCACTCGCCCACATAATGTAGGACATCCAATCGGTAATCAGGTCGGAACCCGATTGTGTGGCCGGGTTAACCTTCAGCAACTCCGCCAGGGCGGGCCGCGCGATCAGCGGAAACACCAGCAACTCATAGATATCAAACGCGAACCCCAAGGCGGCAATCGCACAGATCAGCCATTGGACCCTGGTCAGTCCACCCGTCGGTGTCGATTCGCTCATCCCGCCATCTCCCGTGAGTCGTTCATCGGTCTCGATCGGTTCGCAAAGCTGCGTACTACTCGCGATTGGCTCGTGCCAGTCGGTCGCTCGATCAATCGGGAGTGTAGCGCAGCCGGATGAGGCATGCAAACTGCCTCATGTGCGGCAGGCTTGAGACCTCGTCCCTTGCAGAGATCAGGACTGAGGGACAACCGCTGTTATTGAAGCCAAGTCAGGTGGGAAACGGCCAAGGGATGCCAAGTCTCCCAGACGGTCATCGTTGCTTTTGAATCCATTGTCATCATGTACATGCCCACGATTGCGAGAGCCATCGCCGCAGAAAATACGATGACAATCTCGCAGAATGAGATGAGAATCGCCTTCCCCCACTTTGCTGGAAGCATGGACTTCAGGATTCCTGTGAGGAGAATACTCGCCATGATGAAGCAAAACACCACAAACGCGGCTTTGTCTTCCCCATAAGGATTCTTTCCCTGAAACGATCGCGACCAAATAGAGATTCCTAACCATACTGACCATCGAATCAGTTGAATCCATACAGCTCGATCGTACGAGGGGATCTCCGTCTGAGCGTCTACCCAGTAATTGAGAAAACGTATCAACAATCGCAATACCGCTGTGAGAACGAACAAAGCGATCGCTGCCATTCCGAAAGAAGGTCCCGCGACAAAAGCAACTGCAATCACGGTCACCACTAACAAAACGGAGCTAGGCGAAATGTTCGACAAGATGGCCTCACGCAGAAGAAGCGGACTTCAAGGTCGATGCTTGAGATGACCAAGTTGCATGAACGGCAATCATCCGGCGATCCGAAGTTATAGTCCGAAAAGACAAGATTGGCTATAATCGCTAACGACCGTCACCTGACCAAGTCCATTGGACTGACATCCCACGCTCGTTGCCCTCGTCCGTTTAGCCGCGACGCGAAGTCTTCGCAGTGGAGCAATCCCGTATCCCGCGACCGCGATCTCTGCTCACGGCATCGCCGTCCTCGGGCATTTCTGATCGAGGAACAAGTCAATCTGGTCATACAGCTTTCCAGGCGAGGCGGTGTTGTGGTCGGCCCCGCGCAGGGTGTAGAAGAACTTCGGTTCGTTCGCAGCCTCGTAGAGTGTCTGGCCGCAGGTGAACGGCACGACGCGGTCGGCGGTGCCGTGGACCTGGAACAGCGGGCACTGCACGTCGGGAATCCGCTTGACCGAGGCCAGCCGGTCCTCGGGAACCAGAAACGCCCAGCGCGGGGCATGGTGCTTGGCCACCGTCTTAAACGAGTCGAACGTACACTCCAGGATCAACCCGCGCGGAACCTCTTCCGAGGCCAACTGCACCGCCACCGCCCCGCCCATCGAGCGGCCCCAGACGACGACCTCGGTCGACGCCACTCCCGCCAGTTCGGCCAGCTTCGCCCGCGCCGCCCGTCCATCGGCGATGACCCCCTCGACAGTCGGGGTGCCTTTACTCTTGCCATACCCCCGATAGTCAAACGCCAGGATCGACATTCGGTGCGTCGTCCGCAGGAACTCAAAGTAATCCGCCATCCAAGAGATGTTGCCTCCATTGCCATGACAGTACAGCACCACCGCCCGTGGAGCGTCCGCCGGGCAGTACCACGCATGTAGAGCGGTGCCGTCCGCCGACTCGAACTCGACATCGGTGTATTGCAGCTGGTCTGGTTTCCAGTCTCCCTGACGATTGGGTTGAAAGAGGATCATCTCGTCCAGGGAGGGGACGCGACTGGGGGCCTTGGCTGGCGGTGCGGCAGCGGGTGCCCCTGCTTCGCTGGCCTCGGTCTGGCGATCTTTGGCCTTCGATGAGGCGAATCGAGGAAACGGGAAACTCGATCGAGGCGTTCGGCTTTGGGGGGCCCCAAGCACCTCATCGGCACGAATCCCGACTTCACTGCCCAGCGAGAGAGCAATGGCCAAGCAGAGTTGGATCAGGCAACGCATGGCACGACATCCTTGGGGACGTTTCACTAGATATCATTCTACCGCCCCTCCGCGCTTCGATGGTATGCCAAACCGGCCCACGACAAACGCTCATCACCCCCTTTGCCCTGTTGCCGGGGACTCTCACCCGACATGATGCGTCGCAGTTGCCCCCAGCCGGGGCAGTCCCGATCCGTGAGTACCCGTCATGTCCTATCGCTCGTTGAAGCGTCTGTTCGGCGAAACCAGCCTGGAGCGCAAGTGCCGTTTCCTGCTGGGCAGTTCGCTGATCATCTTGATTTCCGGTAGCTTCTACTGGTATTCCCAGAGGAATCTGACCGTCATCGAGGCCCAGTACCGCCAGCGCGCCCAGCTGTTAATCTCGCAAAACTTACAGAAGAAGCATTGGGAGGAAAGTGCAGACAATGAAGCAGGGATGGTCGAGCTGATCAAAACCCTGGCGAATGACCTGAAGCCCCAGGATCTCCGAGAGTATAAGAGTAAGTTTCTCGCCGCTCGTTCCGATCAGGCGTCGGCGGAAGACCGTCCCAGTGAAGAGGCGGAGAACGAGGCCCTGCGTCGGCTGAAGAAAGGCGACCCCTATTTCGTCTACGAAGACACGGACGCGGCAGACAAACCGACCTACCAGTATTTCGAACCGATCCGAGCGGGCCAGTCTTGTCTCGCCTGCCATGGGGCAGCGAAAGGGACGGCATCGGCTGTTCAAGTCGCAGGCCGAAAGCTGTTGAACTTTCAAGAAGGCGAATTAATGGCGGTGGCGAAGCTGAGTTTCCCTCTGCAAGATACTCAAGAGGAGATTGCTCGCAATAATGCCCTACTCATTACGCTGGCACTGGTGACGGGATTTCTGGCCATGACGGTTTCGTACCTGATTGTGCGATATATTATTGTGAAACCGGTACTGCATCTAAAAGATGTGTCCGATGCGGTGGCTCACGGGGATCTTGACCAGCGGGCTGACATCCGGACCGGGGATGAGTTCGAGGAGCTCAGCCATGCGTACAACCGCATGCTGCGTCACTTGGTCACCACACAAGACGAACTCCGCACGGTCAATTCCAGCCTCGATGGCAAGGTCGAGGAGCTGGCCCGCGCGAACCTGAGCCTGCACGAGATGAACAAACTGAAGAACGACTTTCTGGCCACGATGAGCCACGAACTACGGACCCCGCTGAATAGCATTCTGGGGTTCAGCGATGTGCTCTCCGGGGCCGAGGGGCTGAATGACCGTCAGAAGAAGTATGTGGGCAACATACAGACTTCCGGGCGTCATTTGCTGTCGCTCATTAACGACATTCTCGACCTGGCCAAAATCGAGGCGGGCAAGATGGAACTGCATCCCTCGGAGTTTGTGGTGTCTGATTTGATCGAGCGGATCTCGGGCGCGATGGCCCCCTTGGCCGAGAAGAAGAACATTGAGTTGACGACGCATGTGGACCACGATTTACCGATCGCGATCCAGGACGCCGGTAAGCTGCAACAGATTCTTTATAATCTGTTGTCGAACGCGGTGAAGTTCACTCCGGATGGAGGTCGGGTCAAAGTTCTGGCCCTCCGGCGGGGGTCGAATCAGGTCGATCTGGTGGTGGCCGATACCGGGATCGGGATTCCTTTGGAAGACCAGACCGTCATCTTTCAAAAGTTTCGCCAGGGACGCGCCCAGCCTGGCCAGGAGGAAGATGCCATGACCCGCGAGTTCGAAGGCACTGGACTGGGTCTGTCGATTGTCAAGGAGCTCTCGCGACTACTCGGTGGCGAAGTGATTATGGAGAGTGAATTCGGCAAAGGGAGTACGTTCACCGTGAGGGTGCCGCTGGAATTGGAGTCGACCCTCTCCTCGGTCGAGTCCGATTCCTCCACCCTGCCCTTGGAACTCCGTCGCATCCGCATGGCATCATTAGGAGTGAATTTCGAGAAGACCGAAAGGACTTAACCCCTGTGGCGAGAGGCGGGTGTAAGCCGTTGCCTGCGGCAGTGCGAGGCATGGTCCGCTTGCTTGGTCCCGCTGGCGATAGTTACGCTGTCATCGAATCCTCTCGTGTGGGTGAGCACCCCGCTCGTGTCAGCCTGGCGACTTGTGAAACCGACCTCTTATGGCCATTCAGTTCTCTTGTCCCTACTGCACCGCCAGCGTCAAGGTGCCCGACAGCGCGTCGGGCAAGCTGGGGGCATGTCCCAAGTGCGCGACGAAAATTCGCATTCCGTCGATTCCGATCCCGCCAGCTGGTGCTTCGCCGCCCGCTCTCGGTTTGCCCGTGGGGGCTCCGCTGGGGATGCCGAGGCCCGTGCAGGCCGATCCCGGACAGGGATTCGCGAACCTCTTCCAGGAAGCGGCCCCCCCCGCACTGGCTCCTCCGCCCCCTGCCCCAGTCTCCACCGACCCGTTTGATTTCTCAAACATGACGGAGGCAGCAGCTTCTGCACCCGCTGCGACGGCCCCATCTGGGACAACAGTTGCCACAGCGAGTCGTAAGAAGTCCGCTCCCCAAGGGAAGCCGCTGGGGATGGGCGTCCTCGTTGGCATCGGGTTGGGAGTCCTAGCGCTCGTGGGCGTCGGGATCTGGCAGTTCATCGCGAGCCAGCCGGTCTACGAGGGTTCTGTCGTCGGAACCATCGTCCCGTCAGACAAGCCCATTTCCGTGCCCGTCGCCTGGTCGGCGATCGAGGTCCCGGCGGCGACACAGGGGCAAGTCATCGATTACTTCAAGAAACACCAGACCTCGCTCAAAAACAGCATCATGGAGATCGAGATCGCCGCAGCTCCGCAGGGGCTGATCGTCCGCTTCCAGACGACCGCCGATTCCATCCTCGTCAGCGTCGACCCCCAGCTCGTCCCCGACGTGAAAACGCTGATCATTGCGAACCAGGCGGGCTGGGGTGAGGCGAGAAAGAGAGAGCTGGCAATCAACGCCAAAGTTCTCTGCGACAACGTCGCCAAAGCCCAGCTGACCAGTGGCCGGGTCGAGAGCGTTTCCAGCTACCACGACACCGTCATCTTGAATGCGCTCGTGCGGGGGCTGGGTCGGCATGTCGTGGCCGTGGCCAATCGGATCAATTGCCCCTGCGTCTTTGAGGACGAGGCGGGCAAGCTCTATTTCGTGGTTCCCCGGAATACGACGGAGATCACCGTCATGGAAAAGTCTGGCGCAAAGCGGGTCCAAATGCTGCCGCAAGCGTTCCGCATCTACGCCAGGGTCGCAGCTGCGACCTTACCGGCACCGCGCACTCCCACACCTGAGCCAGACGTCCCGGTCGAGAAAGAGAAACCCACGATGGAGGGCGAGCCGGAGAAGCCCGACGAGATGATGAAGCCCGATGAGGCGGCCGGTGAAGAGAAGATGATGATGCCCAAGTGATCGGCAGCGAGCGGGCGGACGCCAGTCCCCCGTGCTGGGGCGACTCACCCCATCAGACCACAGCGAATGGGTCTATACTTCACGTGGGACGGATTGAGACGTACGACGGAAGTCCTCGTCCGTCGCTCTGCGAGGTTTTCCTCTCGGACGGACGAGGACGTCCGTCCTACGAAATGTCTCAGTGCTCCCCGCGAGAAGTTAAACAACACCGCACAGCACGGCGGACTGATGTCCGCCGCTTGCTGTCGGAGAAGTCGCTGATAATGACGGACGGGCAAATGTGCCCGTCCCACCAAAGTGCTCGTCCCACGACCGCACTTCCCCCGCAGCCCGGCATGCTCTAGCATCCGGGCTTCACTTCCTCCCCCACACAGACGAAAGTGGGACCGACGCTTTGGAGGAGCGCAAGAATGCACCGCGATGTGGCGGTCGCGGACCGGTCCCCCCCACGGAAGCAGGAGTTTTATCGAGATGGCAGAACAAAAGGCCACGAATGTCACTTGGCACGATCACCGCGTATCGAGCGCCGATCGCCAGAAGTTGAATGGTCACAAGGTGGCTGTGCTGTGGTTCACCGGACTCAGCGCATCGGGCAAGAGTACCGTGGCGAACACGGTCGATCACAAGCTCAACGCGATGGGCATTCACACCTACATCCTGGATGGCGACAACATCCGGATGGGTCTGAACAAGAACATCGGCTTCAGCGCCGAAGACCGGACCGAGAACATCCGCCGGATCGGCGAAGTCTCGAAGCTGTTCGCGGATGCAGGCGTGATCGCTCTGACCGCGTTCATCTCGCCCTACAAGGCGGACCGCGATGCGGTGCGGGCGCTGTTTAAGAACGGCGAGTTCCACGAGATCTACGTCAACGCCTCGCTGGAGACATGCGAGAAGCGCGATCCGAAGGGACTGTACAAGAAAGCTCGCTCCGGCGAGTTGAAGAACTTCACCGGGATCGACCCGAACGCTCCCTACGAAGCTCCCGAGAAGGCCGAACTGGTTCTCGATGCCAACACCAAGAGCATCGACGACTTGGCCGACGATGTGATTGCGTATCTCAAGGCCAACGGCCTGCTGTCGCTGTAGTGTTGAGTCGGGGGACGGGAGTCGGGTGTCGGGAGTAGGAAGGGAATTGCCCTTGGCTCACGATGTTCTGGCTCCCGCCAATCCCGCATATTTTCCTCGAAACACCCTCTGGCTCTCGTCTCCCGACCTCCGACTCCCGACTCAACATGCTTCCCCGAGGCTGGTTGAATTATCTGTTCGGCAACCAGGGCGAGCGTCTGGCGGCGAAGACTCTCCAGGCCAAGGGTTACCGCATCCTAGCCCGCAACTGCCGGAGCCGCTGGGGTGAAATTGACCTCATTGCGAGAGACGGTAACACGATCGTCTTCGTGGAGGTCAAGACCCGGTCACAAGACGACCGAGGACGGCCTGAAGAGGCGGTCACCATCACGAAACAGCGGCAGATCAGCCGAGCCGCCTCCGCGTGGTTGCAACTGCACAAGCTCAATCACCACCGCTGCCGGTTTGATGTCATCTCCATCGTCTGGCGGACCGGCGAGCCCCCACTGATTGACCATTATCAATCGGCGTTTGAGGCGACCAATTGAGGCTCTTCAGCGGCCTCGCTCGACTTCGCTGTGACTGCCGCAACTGCTGAACTCTGGGACTGGTGGAACGCAATAAACTCGTTGAACAGCTTCTCGAAGTCGGTCAACATGTCCCCCTCCCGCAGCTTGACCGGCTGGATCGTCTTGCCTGCCATCATGTCATTCATGGCGTGAGAAAATCGCACCAGCGGACCGGCGATGCGGTGCGTCTGCCGAATCAGTTCGTAGATCACAATCGGGAGCAGCAGTGTGGCGGCCAGGGTCAGTGGCAAATAATCCGAGAGGAATTTTGAGTACAGTTCACTCAGCGAGAGCATCGGCTCGTTGCTGCCCGTCAGTTGGGACAGCCGCGATCTCATGAAGAAATACATGAACGCGCCGTTCCACAGGCACAGGTGATACATCACCCAATAGAACCCGAACCGCAGAGCCATCTTGCCCTGAATGCCCGAGTTCACGAACAGCTTCTTGCGTTGAAACGGTAGCTTGACCATGAACTCACCTCGACACGATAAAGGTCCGCTCAAGGGGAGCAGAGTGCCTCTCACGATTTAACTTAGTTCACGATCAACCTCGACACTGCCTGATTTCTATGTCGACTCATCGCAACAACATCGAGATGGCATCCGGTTGTATCGAATGCAACGAATCAGCTCTCGGTCAATCGAGTTCGCAAATTGGTTTAGAGGGTGATGGCCAGCCGTAGGTGCATTCGCCCCAAGGCGGTCTCTTTCCAGCCCCCTCTCCCCCGCGATCGATATGGCTTTCAATGTGTGCCTGTTGCGGGGGCCAGGGCCGGGGTGGCCCGGTGAAACGGCGTTATCATGGCTGTCGAGTTGGTGAACGCCAAGGCTCCGTCTGGCGTGGCCAGCTGGCCTCCGACTCAGATGCCGGTGAGCCGGGCGGTGTCAGCCCCCGGACTGGGTCGGCGAGCGGCCCGGTCCGGAGGCGGACGCTATCCGGCTCGCCGGATCGGCGCGCTGGAGGCGCTACAAACTCCGCGACTCCCTCTCCTCCTAATCTCCCCATCGTCCGCTCGTTTCATCAGGCCACCCCGGGCCTCTCCCCACAGCTATGTCCTCTCCGAAAGTCACCACGCCAGTGGGGAGAGGGGGCAGAGGGAAACCGGCTGCCGATTGTCTGACGCACACACGCCGGTCCGTCTCAACCAACCACCGGATTGGCGGCCAACGACCGGACCGTTACCATCCTCACAAGGGGCGATGTACGTCAGTGGACGTTTCTTCCTCCATCCTACGATCAGCTGCGAGGAGTACAACATGGGACAGTGGCCAATTGGAGTCTTCACTTCGATCGATGCGGGCTTGGGAGTCCACCTGGACGTGGCGAAGGAGCTGGGGATTCCCAGTGTGCAGATTCATGCCCCACACGCCGGGACACGGAATGCCGCCGCAGCTCAGGCATTCCTCAAGCGTTGTGCCGATGCGGGAATCACGATCTCGTGTGTCTTCTGCGGGTTCGAGGGGGAGAGCTATGCCGACATCCCGACGACTGCCCGTACCGTCGGTCTGGTTCCCGAGGCGACTCGGGCGGAACGGATGCAGGAAGCGAAAGAGATCGCCGACTTTGCCCGGCTGCTCGGGTGCAACGCGGTCGGGATGCACATCGGCTTCGTGCCGGACAAGTCGTCCGCCAGCTATGCCGGACTGCTGACCGGGACACGCGACCTGCTCGATCACTTGGCCCGCAACGGCCAGAACATGCACCTCGAAACCGGGCAAGAGACAGCTGACCATCTGCTGGAGTTCATCCACGATGTGCAGCGTCCCAATCTGTTCATCAACTTCGACCCAGCGAACATGATTCTGTACGGCACGGGTAATCCGATTGAGGCCCTCCAGAAGGTCGGGAAGTACGTTCGCAGCATCCACTGCAAGGATGCTAAGTGGGCTCCGGAAGGCCAACGCGGCACGGGGTGGGGGAGAGAAGTGGCCCTGGGTGAGGGCGATGTCGGGATGGAGACCTACCTGCAAACGCTCAAGGATCTCGGCTACACGGGACCGCTGACCATCGAGCGCGAGATCGCCCATGATCCGCAGCAGCAGAAGATCGACATTGGCCAAGCCCAGTCGCTGCTGACGGGGTTGCGAGCCAAACTCGGCATGGGGTGAGGGAGGCGGTGCGCCCATAGGTCTAGGCCATGCTCCGAGTATGTCGAATGCGAAGTCGCGGACCGAAGCCTATTGAGGTCGGTGACTTTTTAACAATTCGGAGCCGTTCGGGTTGACGATTCATAATCGCCTCGATAGTTTGGTGGAATACGTGCTGAAGTACTAATCCGGGATGTGAAGCGAGGTTCGAAATGCGGCTGTCTTCTGTCTTCTGTCTTCTGTCTTCTGTCTTCTGTAGCCATGTGCTCTCGTAGTGTTTGGGTAATCCCACCAACGCCCAAGTTGCGTGTGGGGTGGCTTCCCAAGCGATCAATGGTGATAGCCCTGACTATCATGGCATTGATTGGATTTGGGAACTCACCTCTCTGGTCTGGGGATTGTTTCACGACATGGACAAGTCCGGGATTCGATACGGGCTGTTCATGCGAGAGCCAGCAGATCGCACTGGGGCAGTATACCGGGGGAAGTTGTAACAGGACTCGTGACATTGTCGACGAGCGTACCCACTGCAAGAGTACCATCCCTGGGGAACCCGGCAAGACGATCTGCACCACGGATGATCGCAAGGTGGGAGTCAGGACAACTTGTGAGGATTCGATATCTTCATTACCGCTGATACTCTATGTACTCGGCAAAGGCGTGTGCATTATCGAGTGTGGATTGGCTGTGGCTGTCGTTGAAACTCCAGGGGTCAACATCGCTGGCTTGGTAATCTGTTTCGCATGTATCAATACTGTCAATCTAGTATTATTCACCTCTGATCCATGTAGTTGGCATTACTGTACCGAGGACACGGCATCGGCCCGTGATTTGATCCGCCCGGTGGCTGTTGGTATGAGCGGAAATAACTGTCCGGAACCGGTGATTCCCGAGACTCCTCCGCCGACGCCCGTAGTTCCACCGGTAATTCCTCCCCCAGCGCATGACCCACCGACGCCTACGCCACCACCAGTCACTCCTCCCCCAGCCCATAACCCTCCTCCGCCGGTAGTGCCACCAGTCACACCTCCACCCGCGCACAATCCACCGATGCCAACGCCACCACCACCACCCGTCGTCCAGCCACTTTAATTGATTCCTGAGTCTCCAAATTCCCTGAGGACTGTGATGCGTCACTTCGCATTTTGGCTGGCACTGATTGTGGCATTCACACAGTCAATGCCAGTGTGGGCTGCCGATACCCGGGAAGCCATTCATTTGCTGCTCAAGCATGTGGCTGTCAATCCGCCGCAGACTTATGACGTGACGTGCTACCAATACTCGACATTGAGAAAGATGTCGGAGGCCGAAACTCGTCAGTTCGTCGAGGAAATGTTTGTGGCCACCGATGAGCATTCTCCCGACACGAAGGATCCGGCCTGGAGAGCCCGGAACATGGAGAAGGAATATAAACGGCTGTTGGACGAGCAGGAGCGTCCGCGGAAGACGAAGCTCCGTTTACGTGGAAACTTCGACAACATGCGGATTGACCAACTCGTGATGACGAGCCGTCCCGGGCAGGATCAAAAACCTCTCGATTATTATGACGAGTCGTTTGTGAATCTGGGTTTTCCCTTCGAAGCTGATTTCGAGTCGTACCGCATCGACTGGAGCCAAGCGAATTTCATCCTGGGAAAACATAAAGGAAAGGAATATGCCTACACTGATCGGGGATCATGGATGGCGGGAACGGTCGGACTCCGCATCATGGCGGTAGTCAAGTCTGCCTTGGGGGTCACTGCCGCTGAGAATGAACTCGGCTACCTGATTCAGGATCCCGCAGCGATCGATCAACTGGTGCAGGGGATTCACAAGCGGTTATCAATTGACATTTCGGAAGATGTTCATGACGGCCTGACGCGAAGGATTTACACCTTCACGATCAAAGATGCCGAGTTGGGAGAGGGCCGGACACTGGAGGCTTGGTGCGATCCCCTCGACTGTGGGAAAACCTGGAAGACTTCATTCTATGGGAGAGGCGGGCACGAGGAACATTGCGAAGTCAAACAGTTCAACGACCAATTTCATTTTCCGCAAACCTGGGTCGAGACCCAAATCAAAGGAACAGGGAAGCCGCCCGAGATTCGTGAGTACGAATTGATTGCAGCTCGCATTCCCGCACCGGAACTGACCGAAGAATTCTTCCAATTCAAAATCGAGGATCCAACACAGTGGGCTGTGGTTGACCATCGTGTTAATCCACCGACCATCGTGCATCGTGGCGTGCCCCAAAACATCGTGACTGGGAATCCGCTCAACTGGACCCCACCGAAGCCTGTTGCCAAAGTGTCTTGGACATTGTTTTGCTCCAATGTCATTATCGTCGGTTTCGGGCTGGTTTTGATTTTGCTTCGACTCCGTCGGAAGTCTAAGACGGCGAATTAAGGGAATACTTGGGGCACACGGCCTTCAGGCGGTGCGATGTCTCGTGATCTGGCCCCAGCTTATCCACGCCAATCTCCGAAGCTCTGCTGTGTCGCTCACCCAGCCACAGATGGGTGCATTCTCGCATTCGAGATCTCCAGGATTACTCACACGACGCGTCGGTGAGGGCTGCTTCCCATTCGCGTTCGAGATCGGGATGACGACCGAGACCTTTTCGGGGGCCGCTCGGCGAGGCGATCCGCCTCGCTGATCCGCCACGGCGGTCCGCATCGACGGCTGCGGAGTTGGCGGCGTTAAGCGGTGACAATGCCGCACAGCTTTCCACCGGGCCTGCGGGTGGCTCGGCACGGCATTCCAGTCCCCACAGGAGTGCGAACCCGAAGCAAAAGATACCTGGAATCTGTCCTCGTCCGATCCGCATGGAGACCTGCTTTCCAATCCACTCGGGGTGTTCCATCCACGAGCGATCATAGGAAATTTTCTGATGCCTGTCAGTGGTCGGGCAGCCGAGTGGCATCGCATCCCGGAACCCGCATAGAATCTCTTTCAACGGTCCAGGCCGCGTCATTCGCATCCTCTCATTCATTTCCGGTCCTGACTGGCGTCCAGCGGACCGTCCCCCCTCGGAACAACTGCATGTGCAACCCCCAGACCGGTGCCATCGCTCATGCGAAGCCCCGGCCACTGATGTGTTTGGGACTTTTGAGTACGCTGTTCGGCTTACTCGTTGGAGCGTCCCCACTCACAGCTGCGGACAGCCCAGCACGTATTGAGTCAGTCCATGTCGGGTTTCGTGGGGTGGTCGAGGTCGGACGCTGGAGTCCAATTTCGGTTCACGTCACTGGAACCGCACGAAGCAAAATCACGCTGCGAGTCACCTCAGCAGACTTGGATGGTCGACCCGTTCACCAGTCGGGAACTCCTGTCGTGCTGACGGAGACATCCACCGTCCTGTCGCTGGTCTATCAGCATGGCCCGATCAAGAGCCCCGTCGTCGTGGAATTACTGCAGGGGGATGACAGCATCTCCCAACAAACCTTGCGGCACGGAGCTGAGGTAGGCGGGTTGCAAACAGTTTCCCAGCAAACCGATTTCGTCCTCTGTCTGGGCGAGCCAGTACTGGGGTTTGCACGTGCCGCTGAGATCGCCCAGGAGATACGTCGATCGCGTCCGGACCGCGTCGCGCCGCTGTTAGTGCAGCACTATTCCCGCGAACAACTCCCCGAGCTTTCTCTGGACCCGCGTGGCTGGGAAGCGGTCGATGTGATTGTGCTTTCGTCCCGGTGCCAGATCCTCGACCCGCTCGGTGCAGCTCTGCAAGAGTGGGTTCAGCGGGGCGGTCGACTCGTTCTTATTGGAGGGAATGAGGGGCAGTGGGCGACATCCCTCGGACTGATGAACTGGCTACCGATCAAGCCCGTGGGTGAGATCACGCATCATGACATCACCTCGCTGAATGTTTCGATCCCGGGGAGTGCCACTCTTCGACTGCGTGAAGGGAGCCTGCGCACTGGACACTGGACGACGGAATCCGGTGCGGTACTCGCCCGCAGTTTGGACGGCCCACTGGTCGTCCGAACGGGGGAGTCGTTGGGAACCGTGACCGCGATCGCCCTCGACTTGAACGACCTGCCGTTTGTGAGAGTCACCGACGACCGCCAATCCCTGGTCTGGGAGTCACTGCCGGAGCTGTGCCGCTGGCTGGCGGGACTGCCACTGATTCCCACCTTAGTCGAAGGCTCGCAGCGGCCCCAGTCGGACCTCAACCCGACCGGCGTGTCCGATCTTCAAACACAACTGGTCAACACGCTTGATCGCTTTCCCGAGGTGGTACGGCCCAGCTACTGGGTCGTGCTGGGATCGGCCCTGCTCTTCCTGGTGATCGTGGGACCACTCGATTTTCTGGTGGTCCATCGACTGCTCCGCAGGCCGCATTGGACTTGGTTCTCTCTCCCCCTCTGGATCATCCTGGGGGGGCTATTCGGGCTATCGGCTGCGACTCGCACGGGAGGTGATCGGCAACTGACTCGGCAACTCGATCTGGTGACGTGGGACGCTGTCGAGGGTACGGCCTGCCTCGACAGTTGGTTGACGATCTACAGTCCGGAGCATCATCGATACCAAGTCGCTTGTACTCCCGGGGCAATGAATCCCGCCGCCACAGCGAGCCGCACTCAACTGCGCTGGGCGGCCCGACCCGAGCCTGGATTTCGTGGACTCTATCGAGAAACAGACATCGGGAGCGGGGCGACCGTGGAAGTGGCCGAGGGAGGGGCTTCCATCAACGCCCTTCCGATTCGGCATGGATCGAGCAACGTGCTGGAAGCCAAATCACACTGGGAGCAAGCGTTGCCGGTCCAGGCCGAATTCTCCGACGAGGGAGATGGGCACCTGCAGGGGAAGTTCTCGCACCAATTTGAGGGAGAACTGGTCGACTGGGTACTGGTCTATGGCAGCTTTGCGTATCTGCCGCCGCGAAATAGTGCCGGGGTGGAAAGTCCGCTGCGCGCGGGGGAAGAGTTGCGAGCGGAGCGGATTCCTTCACGCCTGGTGGTCGATCATCTGGTCCGCTTGAGTACACGTTCGATTGAACGAAGAGACGGCAAGATGGTGGACTATTCGATGTCTCGTCAGACGTACGACCCGCTGAACCGAGACCTGTTCACCTTGATGCAAACACTGTCGTTCAATCAATTGGCGGGGGGCTCGTCTTACACGAAGCTGACGAATACAACGCGACAGTCCGAAGACCTCTCCCGGCTGGTCGACGCGCATCGGGCGGTGGTCTTCGGGCGATGGCGGAACTCGGCATATCAAGATGCCGAGACGCCGGTCATCGACGGAGTCGCCGAGCCACTCGCCGCTCAGTACAGCCTGGATGGCCAGCCCGTGACACCCCGCTATCGCGAGTGTTTCGTCCGCTGGGTGCTGCCCGTGAAACAAGGGGCGGAATCGCCCAGCGCCCCTTGAGGAATCTCATGATCCGAAACCAGCGAGCCGGGCGGCGTCAGCCCCCGGACTCTGACGTTGTTCGCTCCGGGTCTGGGGGCTGACGC
>JANPCU010000081.1:0-15580 GCA_031431195.1 Planctomycetota bacterium
GTGGGAATCCGTCGCCAGCTTGTCGCTGCTCCTGCCAAGACGATGGACCGTAACCTCAAGACCTCGACACTCCACGTCCACCCCGGTCGGGGCCATCCGCAAAGCCTCCTGACCCCGCCACCCTAGTGTTTTCCTCACTGAAGTCCACTAGTGGCGCTGTCCAATTACGACGCGTAAAACGCATTCGCAGCTGCCACTCCTGCCCCGGCGGGGACTTTGCCCACCAGGCAGCCCTCCAGCGCCGCGAGGAACACCAGTACGTTGCGCGGCGTACTGGTCTCACCCATCAGACCGACGCGCCACACCTTACCCGCCATTGGTCCCAGCCCGCCGCCGATCTCGATGCCGTATTCGTTGAGCAGCTTCCCTCGCACGGCTTTGTCATCGGCTCCGTCCGGAATGCGGATGGAGTTCAGCATGGGCAGTCGGTACTGCTCCGCGACCACGAAGCTAAGGCCCATCGCCTCGACTCCGGCCCGCAGTGCCAAGTGGTTCCGCGTGTGCCGAGCGAACCGCGCGGGCAACCCCTCGGTGAGGGTCAATCGCAGGGCCTCATGCAACGCATAGTTCATATTGATCGGGGCGGTATGGTGGTAGGCCCGCGATTGCCCCCAGTAGTTTCGCACCAGCATCGTGTCGAAGTACCAACTGGCGATCTTCGTCTTGCGGGCCGCGATCACGTCGGCGGCTGTCTTGGAGAACGTGACGGGCGACAACCCCGGAGGACAGCTGAGGCACTTCTGTGTGCCCGAGTACGCGGCGTCGACCTGCCAGGCGTCGATCTCGACGGGTAGCCCACCGAGCGAGGTGACACAGTCGGCCAGCAGCAGCGCCCCGGCGTCATGCACAATGCGGGAGATGTCGACCAGTGGCTGGCAGGCCCCGGTTGAGGTCTCGGCATGGACGATACCGACGACTTTAGGGCGGCACTGCTTGACAGCCTCTTCGATCTCTTCGGGGGTGAAGACCTCGCCGAAGGGCCGCTCGATCTTCGTGACCTCGGCTCCGCAACGAGCGGCCACATCCGCCATCCGTCCACCGAAGACTCCGTTCACACAGACCAGCATGCGGTCGCCCGGCTCGATCAGGTTGACGACGCAGGTCTCCATCCCCGCACTACCGGTCCCACTGACCGACATCGTCAGTTCGTTGCTCGTCTGGTAGACCTGCCGCAGCATGGACTGGACCTCGTCCATGACTTTTAGAAAGTACGGGTCGAGGTGCCCGACAGTCGGCGCGGCCAAGGCCAGCGACACCGACGGAGCAATATCACTCGGCCCCGGCCCCATCAGGATACGACGCGGAGGACACAACGCAGCAGGCACAGCGGTGGACATCAACAGACTCCCGAGTCAGGTGAGGCTCGTCTCCAGGCGACACAAGCTAAGGAGTGATCTTAGAAGATTGGAGCACTTTCAGATATTGTCTTCCGTTCGCACAGACAGGAATGTCTGTGCCACTGACAGTGGGCCGACATTCCTGTGTGCCTTCTGGCTGAAGATCAATTCTGAAACTGCTCGAGTGCCTCATCCACGCCAACACTTGGGGTTGAGCCTCGCCCCAGTGCGGTGAACAGGATGAGTCGGTTGGTGAGCGGTACGGCGCTCGCCGCCGGTTCCCCTCCGCGTGGTTCGTCGAGGAACACTCGTCCTGTCGGGAGCGAGGTCAGGAGAACCGGCGGCTCGCGCCGAGCCGCTCACTGGCTGAGTCGGGGCGTGGGAAACGGGCCTGGCCTCTGGCGACTCAACCCCAGCATGTTCACCGCACTGCCCTCGCCCTCCCGACGAAGTGGAACCTTAAAAAATAAGTGTGGGTGGGGCTCTTGCGAGTTCAATCCGAGACCAAGTCCCCCCCTGTCTGGCGCAGGGGGCTGCCGGTTGTTACCGGCCGCGCGGGGAACTGCCTTTGGGTCTCTTGGGTTGACCCGGGCTGCGGCGACCGAAGCTTTCGGTGGGTTGGTCACCGCGACCGGCGCGCTTGCCTTTGGCGGGCTTAGCGGCTTTGGCAGGGGCTCCCTTGCCCGCTTTGAAGGACGAGCTTTTGGCGGTCTTGAATGGAGCGGCTTTGGCCGGTCGGCGCGGCGCGGCTGCGGGCGTGGCCAGGAACGGACGACTGGGACCGCTCTCGGCTTCGGTGGCTTGTTCGGCCTTGTACTTGGCGGGGAACATGAGTGCCCGTCGAGCCAGACGCTCGGCCTCGGCAGCTCGGATTTTCGCATCGGCGGCCTTGCGATCACCGAAGGCTCCCGGGATCCGCTTCTCGGCGGGGCGACTCTGCGACCGGCCGCCAGCTGAGGCGCTCTTCTTCGGGAAACCCACCGATGGGCTGCGTCCGGCGGGGCGGTCGACCAGGCCCATCATCTGTTCGTCAGAGACATCCTCGACACCCAGCCCGCGTGGCTCGCGGGAACTGGCATCGGGGATGCGTCGCGGCGGAGCGATGGGCGGCCCCTTGCGAATCGGTGGTCCGCTGGCACTCGGTCGGCGCGGTGCGGTCTTCCCGGCAGCGGGACGATTCCGTTCGGGAGGCGCGTTGCGGCTCGTCTTGTTCAGCAGGTCGCCATCGTTCTGGCGACGCGAGCCCTGGCTCGACTTGAAGGCCGGACGGCCGCGTTTTTCCTTCTCCTCGTCACGCGCCTCTTCATTCCGCACCAGCATGCCGAGCAGTCGTTCGAGCTCGTCGCGGCGCATCTCGCGGATGTCGCCCCGCAGCATCTTGCCCAGGAAGATCGGGCCGAACGCCACGCGCTGTAGCTTCATCACCTTGTGACCGACACGCGAGAAAAGCCGCCGGACTTCACGGTTGTGCCCTTCGGCCAGAATGACCTCGCACCAGGTGCTTTGCCCCTGCTTCTTGATCGACTTGACCCCCTCGACGCGGAACCGGCCCTCCTCGAAGTAGATGCCGCTTCGCAGTTCGGCCAGCGTCTCCGGCGTCGGGAATCCGGCCACCAGCACATGATACGTGCGGAAGATGCGATAGCTCGGGTGAGCCATCTTTTGAGCCAGGTCGCCGTCGTTCGTGACGATCAGCAGCCCCTCGCTGTCCTCATCCAGGCGCCCGACGGTGAACACGCGCGGGCCTTCCTTGGGGAAGAAGTCGATCACGCGCGGACGACCTTCCGGGTCTTTATTCGTACACAGCACGCCCGGCGGCTTGTTGAAGACGTAGTACTTCTTCCGCTCCATCTTCAGCTTTTCGCCGTCGAGGGCGATCTTGTTGACCTGCGGGTCGATCTGCATCCCCTGCTCGGTAATCACCTTGCCATCGACCGACACGCGGCCCATGGTGATGAAATCTTCACAAGCCCGCCGCGACCCCAAACCACAGCTGGCCAGATAGCGCTGCAGGCGGACCAGCTTGGGAGAGGTGGGTGGCAGATCTTCGGATTCTTGAGCAGACATAATCGACTTCTGAGAGATGCGGACGGAGGAGGCCGGGCGGGGCCTCCTCAAATGCTCAACCCCCGGTCAGCGACCGAGGGCTGGGAGAGGTTGAGGGTTTATCGAAAGCCCACCGGTTGCAACCGGTGGGCTTTTCTCTGGCTGAACGCTGATCGCTGACCGCTACTCCGCGTGAAAGGCGTACACACATGTCTGCGTGTACTTCTCACCCGGCTTGAGGATGGTGGTCGGGAACTCGGGGTGGTTGACAGAGTCGGGGTAGTGCTGCGTTTCGAGGCACATCGCGCTGCGGTGCGCGTAGACCTTGCCCCCCTTGCCCTTCGCCCCCTTCAAGAAGTTCCCCGAGTAAAACTGCACGCCCGGTTCGGTGGTCAGCACGGTCATGACCCGCCCCGAGGTTGGGTCTTTGAGCTTGGCCGTCTCCCGCAATTCGCCAGCTGTGCCGTTCACGACGTAGTT
The DNA here is from genome assembly GCA_031431195.1 of Planctomycetota bacterium. Lineage (GTDB taxonomy): Bacteria > Planctomycetota > Planctomycetia > Planctomycetales > Planctomycetaceae > TH-plancto1. The sequence goes on from JANPCU010000081.1 coordinate 3,864, forward strand.
GTGGTCGTAGCCGATGAACGCAGACGTATCAAGCTGGGCAATGCGGTCCCCGATGCGGGTCGCTTTGCGGAAGTCGAGCGGCGTCCCCTCGACGGGGGCGATCTGCCCCGTCGGGATCAGCGTGTCGTCGGCAGGAGTGTAAGTATCGGCATTCAGTGTCAACACGTGATCCAGGACCGTCGGGCTCCCCTCGCCACCGAGGTTGAAGTAGCTGTGATTGGTCAGGTTGACGGGCGTCGCCTTGTCGGTAGAGGCGACGTAATCGATGCGGACTTCGTTTTCGTGAGTGAGCTGGTAGGTCACTGTCGATTCCAGCTTGCCGGGGTAGCCTTCCTCACCGTCTGGGCTGGTGTAGCGGAAGATCACGCCCGGTCCTTTTTCGTTTTCAAACGGCTCCGCGGCCCAGACGACCTGACCAAGATTCCGCTCGACACCCCCGTGCAGGGCATTCGGGGGATTGTTAATCGCCAGCGTGTACTCCTGGCCATCGAGGGTGAACTTCCCCTTGGCAATCCGGTTCGCCACTCGACCCGTGGTGCAGCCGAAGTGCTGGTTGCCGTCCCCTTCGTAGCCGGGGATGTCATCGAAACCGAGGACCACATCGGCCAGCTGGCCCTTCTTGTCCGGCACATGGAGTTCCGTCAAAGTCGCTCCGCGGGTACTCAGTCGAGCAATGACTCCTGCCTTGTTTCGCAGGGTAAAGCGGTCCACCGCCTCGCCTTTGGCGGTCTTTCCGAAGCTGTCTTTCTCGGGAGGGGCAGAGAACACAGAGGCTGTCATGACGGCAAGTGCCAAGAAAGGGAGTGCAAAAGTCGCTGCGCGCATGGGAATCCTTCGACGAGAGGAAGTCGAAACAATTCCCTATTATCGTCGGAAACCGCGCTGATTCACAAGCGTGACGAGTCGGCAGGCAAGTGGCGGTGTGTGCATCAGAAAAGTCGGTCCGGGATCGAAGATTGACCACCAGGGCACGGAGGCCCCCCGATTCAGACCTCAGCACCCACTGGTGGATGTGTGGAATGTGTCACGCCGAGGCGCTGAGTTCGCAGAGGAATAGGAGAAAAAGAATCAGGGGGGATCCATTCTGGAAACTCTGCGGCCTCTGCGCCTCTGCGTGACATAATCTGGCTTCATTCCGTGAGAACGCTGCCGACCGGGGAGATGGCCTGATGACTGACCGATTTTTCTGACGCACACGCAAACGGCCGCAAACGGCGTGTATGCGCCAGGAAATTCGGCAGCCATTGACCTCTGCCCCCCTTCCCCGCTGGCGACGTGGCTTTCGCAGCAGACATGACTGTGGGAAGCGGGCCAGGGTGAGGGCCTGGTCGGATCAGTTGCTGGCTTTCTTGATGCACATCCGCAAATGATGTGTGTCGGCTATTCGATGAGATGATACCGAACAGTCAGTCTTGTTCCGGTCCTGAAATGTCCCGCAGCGGGGCTTTCGCCCCGAACGTCTGGCACCCGGCTCCCCTCAAATCTGCTTCGGCAACTCCTCAAACCAGCCGATCCTCCGGCGGTTCCGGTAGTAGAAGTTGCCAAACCCATAGGCCGCTGCCGTCAGTGCGTAGAACAACAAGACCCACGTCCCCACATGCGACAACACCGGGATCTCAGCGGGGTAAGGGGGCAACACCCAGCCCATGGCCACCACGGTGCCGCAGAGGGTTCCAAAGACGGCAAACGTCGACAAATACTCGACAGCGACACGCCAGATCGATTGCAACACCGACCACGGATTGGCGGCCAGTACGCTCAAGTGCAAGGCTGTCGACATCAAGGCCATGGGAAACAGGAAGAGACAGACGCTCAGCACGGCTCCCATCCCGACCAGTGTCCGCCCCATGCCACCGAGCCAGCCTGTGACCCACCAGTACATGGCAAACGGGACACCGCACCACCAGAGCGTGCCCAGCCAGAGCCACAGATCCTGTCGAATCAGGTCCATGTCGAACTCCATCGCCAGCGGCAAGTCGTCTTCATCGATCGAAGCCAGCCGGAAAATCTGGAGCAGAAAGAAAAAGAAGAACCCGAGAATCAGCAGCGTGCCAGCAAACATCCCCACCGCCGAATAGAGACCCAGAACGCCAAACGGCAGAAACCGAGCCAAAGCGGTGAATACCCCATATGCAATCGCCATTCCGCCAATCGTCAGCAGGCTCTCGACCCGCAGTGGAAACTTCAAGCTGCGGAGGAGACCACTCGCGAAGCCTTCACTCGCCTGTCGTTTTCGCTCGCCAGAGGTGACTTTGTCCTGACGACGTTTCTTACGTTTACGAGGCTCGGGGAGCGGAGCAGTGGGGGCCGCTTCTTCCTCGCCGCGTTCCACGTATTGGCCTTGAGAGGGGCGAAAGAGCGACTTGCCGTTCTTCTTCTTTTTCATCTTCTGCGGGGCAGGTCGAGGCATCAACGGGGCCTCTTCAGCGTCCTCTTCCGCCTCGGCGAATTCCGGCTCCAGCACGTCAAACTTGCGGGGACCATCTTCTTTGACCAGCGGCACAGAGTTTCCACACACACAATTCGCCAGCTTCCCCGCCATCTGATCCGGAGCCCGCAGAGTCCGCCCGCATTCGCATTGGACGATGATAGTCATGAGCGGGGGGGATCGTTGAGGGTTGAGGGTTGAGGGTTGAGGGTTGAGGGGGCGCGAGGTCAGTTCATGGGGCTTTGTACTTTGGATTCCCTTCCCGCTCCGGATATCTACGCAGAATGATCCCGGCTGGATCAACGCATTACCATCGCCACGTCCTGTATTTCGCAGTTCAATCGAAATGGCATTTCCGCGAAAGACCTCAGCTGTCCAACCGGCCAATATCCGTGGACCGCTGTCCCGCGTGCAAGGACTGGATGACGAGGAGTGGTTCCTGTGTGTGCATCAGAAAAGTCGGCAGCCTGCTTCCCTCTGCTCTCTCTCCCCACTGCCAGCGCGACTTTCGGTGACGACATGGCGGTGGGGTGAGGGCCGGGGTGAGGGGCTGAGAAACGCCATGCGGCGTGCTGCGCGTAGCCCCGGTTGATTCGCCTTGGAATCTACTGGGGTGGCTTGGCCACATGAGGTTGTTGTATCGTGTTCTCCCTCGGAAAACCTATTGTGCCGCTGGCACACCGGGTGGTCCAAAGCGGCCCACCGGTGCCACCCGGCGAATGTCTTCGCGGCCCAGAATGACACGTAGGACGGACGTCCTCGTCCGTCCTACGCTGGTTTTTCCACAAGGACGGACGAGGACGTCCATCCTACAAAATCTTTCGTTTCTCCCCGCGCCAAGTTTGAGCAGTCCTTACGCCTGTATTGCGAGTCGCGGAGCGACATCGCCTACGCTGATCCCACTCACGGAGCCGGTTTGAACACGCGCTGGAGTTCCTCCAGCGAGGTCTTGCCCGCCGCCACCAGCCGCATCCCGTCGCTCTGACACGACTGCATCCGCTCCTTCTTAGACTGCTCCCGAATCCTCGCGGGATCGGCCCCGGCTTCGATGATCTCCTTGATCCCAGCTGTGATCTCGATGAACTCGACCATCCCGGTGCGACCGAAGTAGCCGACTCCGCCGCACTTTTCGCAGACTTCGGGTTCTTCGTCGCTCTCTTCCTCGTCTTCGTCGGGCTTGGGAGCCCGGTAGAGCACTTTCGTCTCGGGAGGCAGACCCACCTTTTGCAACAGCTTCGGATTGGGCCGATACGCCTGGCGGCAATCCATGCACAGGAGTCGGACCAGCTTCTGGCTAATGACTCCGTGCAGCATCTCCGCGGACTTGATCGGATCGCCCGCGAATTGGACAAACCGGGCGATCGCGTCGGCACTATCCTTGGCGGCCATCTCGGTAATCAGGCAGGCATCCTCCGCCTCTTCCAGCATGATCTTGGCAAACTCGCTATCGCGCACGGGGGGCACGAACAGCACGTCTCCCTCAGCGCGAATGGCGCGAGCCATCGTCTTCTGAATGCCGTCTCCCTCTTCGGGTTTGAACTCCGCCACGTGGGCAATGTCCTTGCCGGTCTTCGCCACGGAGTAAATGTTAAACAGGTAAGCATCGATCGACCGCAACAGCCCAAACGCGGCACAGGACACCCCGGACATCGGCATCCCGGCGGCAATGATGATCCCCTTTTTCTGGGAGGCCATGTCCTTGATCTTGAGCTTCAGCCCCTCACTCCACCCCAGCTCATCGGGCGTCTCGAAGTTCTGCTTGACGTTGCGGATGCGGATGATCAGCCGCTCTCCACCGGGAATCGGGGTTGAATCGATCCGGACTTCGTACTTGTGGTCGCCGTGCTGCGCCTTGATGGCTCCGGACTGCAGCTTCGTGCGTTCCTTGACATCTAGTCCCGCCAGCAGCTTCAGCATTTGCGTCACCGCCAAGGCCGCCTGGGGCTGCATCTTCGATCCGGGAAATGGCACACCGTCGACAAACAGCGTGGAGACCGAAAACGCCCCCTTCGGCTCGACGCGGACCATCTCCGCGCGCCGATCCAGGGCACTCGTGACCAGTTCTTTCGCCCGTAGCAGGCCCGCCTGGACCAGCTTGGCGTTCCCCTTCATGTCGGGTTCAACGCCGTTCAGCGATCCTTGAAAGAGGACTAACTCGACTTCCTCTTCATCATCATCGTCATCATCATCGTCGTCGTTCTGCTTGCGTCCGAAGCCAAAGATCACGGTGGTCTCCTCGTGCAAATCGCTGCATGGAATGCTGGCTTCCGAGTCTGCGGCAGGCCGCCACTGAATGAACCGGAACACCGAAATGAAGCCTCCATTCTGGCAACCCGCGAGACGGAAGGAAAGCATACATGCGGTACGTGGCCGAGCGTGGTAGCATGGCGACGTTCAGTGCCACAAAAGCCCCCCGGTTGCAACCGGGGGGCTTTGAATCATTCATTCTCCACCGCACTTCCCCCCGTGCCCACCCTCCATCACCTCCTCGAACGATACCTCGGCATCCACCCGGCTGATGCGGGGCAAGGGACGGCGTGGGAGTTCGTCGCTCGCGACACCACCGTGGGAGTACTACCCGGCGGACTCATCGCGCTGGGAGTGCTGGGAGTCATCGCGATCGCGTGGCGCTATCGCCAGGAGGGGAAACGCCTCGCTCGTCTGACTCTGTGGGCGCTGATTTCGCTGCGGGTGGTCAGTCTGCTGCTGCTGTTATTAATGGCCTCGGGGGTGGCCTTGGCGGTGCAGCGAACGGGGCTGCCGTACCTGGTGGTTCTGCTCGATTCCTCGGCGAGCATGGGGATCGTGGACCAGTACCGCGATCCGAAACTAACGGCGCAGGCTCGCCGCCGTGTCGCCGACATGCAGCGGCCCGAGGCCAGCCGCCTGGAGATCGCCAAGTCGGTCCTGCTCGACCCACAATCCAACCTGCTGCGCGCGATGGACGCGCGCTATCGGCTGAAGGTCTTCACTTTTGACGAGTCAATCGCCGCCCTCGACCCGGCGGGAGGGGCGGATGGGGCGGCGGTCGAGCGGTCGTTACGCGCCCTGCAGCCGCTCGGTGTTGAGACGCGACACGCTCCCTGCCTGCAGAAAATCTTCGACGAGTTCCGGGGAGCCACTCCCGCTGGAATTGTCATTCTGACCGATGGAGTCGCCAGCCGTTCCGCCGGTGAACGCCTCACCGCAGCTGCTGAACTCGCCAAATCGCAATCGATCCCTCTCTTCCCGATCGGACTCGGCAGCAGCGATCCCGATCGCGACCTCGAACTGACCGACGTGTTGGTCGAGCGGCTGGCAATCCTCGGCGACCCGCTGATGTTCACCGCCCGCGTCCGCAGCTGGGGCGTGCAGGACGAAAAGGTGCGGGCCACACTTCGCAAGGTCGGCGAGCCGGAGATTCTGGCGACAGCGGAAGTCCTGCCCACGACCAACCCGTTTTCCATCGAGCTGTTGACCATCCCGCAGACAGAAGGGGACCACGAGTTCGAGGTGACGATCACTCCCGTGGTCGGGGAGTCGACGGTCGACAATAACGCCTTAAAAAATTCGGTCACGGTCCGCCGGACGAAGATACGTGTACTGCTGGTGGAGCGCGCCCCGCGTTGGGAGTTTCGGCATCTGAAGCCGCTCTTGGAACGCGACGAGATGGTCGAACTGAAGACGGTGCTGCAAGACTCCGATGTCGACTTCATCCAGGAGGACCGGACCGCGCTGCCGGGATTTCCTCCGGAAGAACGTGCGCTCGAGGCGTTCGACGTGGTGATCCTGGGGGATGTCGATCTCTCCCAGTTCAATCCGCAGTCGCTCGTGCATCTGCGGTCGTTTGTCTCGGAGCAGGGCGGCGGGCTGATCTTGATCGCGGGAGAGAAGCACAACCCCCGGACCTTTGCGGGCACCCCACTGGAGGCCCTTTGCCCGGTGCCGCTTGATGCGATCAGCCTGCCTACTCCTGAAGTGACCGCCGGAGCAGGCTTCCGACTGGAGCCCACTCCGGAAGGGCGGACCCAGGCGTTTCTGCGACTCGATGACCAGACGGGCGACCCCGCCACTCTCTGGCGATCGTTGCCCGAGCTTTACTGGGCGTGGAATCTCTCCAAGACGAAACCGGGTGCGGTGACGTTGGCGGTCCAGTCTCGACGAGCCGGGGTCGACGGCCAGATGCCCGTCCTCGTCTGGCAACGCTTCGGCGCGGGTCAGGTGTTGTTCCACGCCACCGATGAACTCTGGCAATGGCGGCAAGGACGCGAGGACGCCATCTATGGCCGGTACTGGGGGCAAGTCATCCGCCAACTGTGCCGGGCCAAACTTCTCGGAGCCGAGCAGACACTCAAGCTGACCAGTGACCGACCGGTGTACACAGTCGGTGAGAGCATTCGCTTGCTCGCGCGCCGCCCCGGCGGACTGGGGAGCGACCAGGAATCGCTCGTGGCTGTTCTCGAGCGCCCGAAGGGGGAACGCCAGCGGATCACCCTCACCCGCATCGAGGACGGCCTGACCCAGTACGAGGCGGTCCTGCCCTCGCCACCGGTCGGGCAGTACCAAGCCTGGATCGAGCAGGCCGATTCATCATCACTCATCGACCCCTGCCGCTTCCGTGTCGAGATCCCCAATCGGGAGCTGCGCGAGCGGGCCGCGAATCATGAGGACCTCAAGGAAGCTGCGAAGCTCTCCCACGGCAAGTTCTATCACTGGTCGACCGCTGGAGACCTGGCCAAGGAGTTGCCCCCCGGACGACCGGTCGCGGAAACCACCGCCGAGATGATTCCACTCTGGAACCGCTGGGAGCTGGTGACACTGCTACTGGTCTGTTTGTCCACGGAATGGTTCCTGCGCAAACGAGCGAGGCTGGCGTGATGACATTCTTCGAATTTTGTGAGCCGCCAGGCGCTAGCCGCGGGTTCCCCTCACCGATGTCTCATCATTCCGTGGTTCTCAGCCGAATCACGGTCCACAGAACCGGCGGCTAGCGCCGTGCCGCTCACTCGGTCAGCCTCCCTCATCCACGCTCACGTTTCGTTCCTTCGACCTCTCAAACCTGGAGTTCAGAAATGAAAGTCAACCACATCGCCATATGGAAGGCAGGTCTTGTCAGCTTATGCTTTTGTATTGCTGTCAGGCTGGCTGTTGTTGCAGAGAGGGGCCACACGGAAGTGATTCGAACGGGGCTTTTGGTCAGTGCTGAAGGAGGCAATATTGAGTCCGTGATCGGCCCAGATTGGCGGGTGCTTTGTTCTCACTCCGACTTGATATTGAGGGTCAGGCACGAAGGAGGGAACATCATCTCGAACATTGCTGATATCCCTGCGTTTCCGAAAGTTGATGGCAAGGTGTTGTGTCGGATCGGGGTTGATTTCAGAGGAAGAGCAGAGTCAAGGACTTTCTCCGGACGGGGCTACAGGCTACTCGTCTCCAGAGATTGAGCGACTCGTTGAAGTGAGTCTCGAAAAACCGTCTGGGGCCGATGTCGAATGGATGGAGGATCATTTCCCAGATTTTTAACGATCGGTTATCACTCCATCCAATCCAACCTGTCACACAAAGGCCACCGCTCATGTTCGCTCTAGTCACCGGCGGTGGCGGCGGCTTCCTGGGGCGGCACATCGTCGACCAGCTGCGCGCGCGCGGGGATCGCGTGCGTGTCCTGTCTCGCTCCGAATCGCCTGACCTCACCGCACTGGGCGTCGAGTGCCACACCGGAGACATCCGCGATGCCGCCTGTGTCGAGCGGGCCTGCGCTGGGATCGAAGCTGTCTTCCACACCGCAGCTGTCCCCGGCATCTGGGGGCGGTGGGAGACGTTTCACTCGATCAACACGGTCGGGACCGAGCATGTGATCGCGGGCTGCCGGAAGGCGGGGGTCGGCAAGCTGATCTACACCAGTTCGCCCAGCGTGGTCTACGACGGCTCCCCGCATGTGATGGCCGATGAGTCGCTGCCGTATCCGCAATCCTATCTGTGTGCCTACCCCCACACGAAGGCGATCGCCGAACGAGCGGTGCTGGAGGCCAACTCGCCGGGGCAGCTGCATACTGTCTCCCTCCGCCCGCACCTGATCTGGGGGCCGCGCGACAACCACTTGATCCCCCGCCTCATCCAGCGTGCCCGCAGCGGACAGCTCAGGCAGGTTGGCGATGGCACGAACGAGATCTCGATGGCGTATGTCGAGAACGTGGCTGCCGCACACCTTCAAGCGAGCGATGCCCTGCACGGCACCGCTCCCTGTGCGGGCAAGGCGTATTTCATTAACGAGTCCGAGCCGATTCGGTTGTGGGACTGGGTTAACCGCTTGCTGGGAATCGCGGGGCTGCCGCCGGTCAAGAAGAGGATCTCGGCACGGGCCGCGCATGCGATCGGAGCCGGGATGGAACTGATCTATCGAACGCTTCGCATCGAGTCCGAACCCCGCCTGACCCGCTTCCTCGCCGCTCAACTCAGCCAGTCACACAGTTACAGTATCGCAGCTGCCGTAAGAGATTTCGGCTACCGCCCGCTCGTGACCGTCGAGGACGGCCTGCGCCGGATCGAGCCGGAATTGCGACAACTGGCGACTTCATGATGCCTCTCGAGCCCGCCGCGTCCGCCCGGGCCGCACGCCAGAAGACCTGGCCAGCGCTGCGTTGGAGTGACGATCTCGTGGTCCACCAAGTTGAACCTTATGGCCGTAGCGACGTTTGCCAGAACGTGGGCGAATTGGCTCACCGGCCCGCCCTCTGGCGAGGGGCAGCTGCGACTTATTTCGGGCTGCGGCAAGTATAGACATCACGCGGGGCGGATTGAGACGGACGACGTACGACGTAGGACGGACGTCCTCGTCCGTCGCTCTGCGAGGCTTTTTTCACGGACGGACGAGGACGTCCGTCCTACGAAATGTCTCAGTGCTCCCCGCGAGAAAGATAACGCGGGGAAATCGACTCTCGACCGCCGCAGCCCTGCCCGGGGGCGACAGAGCCTTCGCGGGCGGGCCGGGTGGCGGGAGTTTCTGCCGTCCCTGTCGGGACTCGATGGTGATCAACCAACCGTGTACAGAACTATCCTCTGCGGATTTCAAGAATCCAGACTATCGTCCCGACCGGCTACTGACCGACTTGCGGCAGGTGCTGGAGATCGTCGGCGCGTAGGACAGCTGTCTCACCTGCACGCATTGGAGGGTTGCCGACCTGTTCCATTGTCTGAAAACCGACAACCGGTGCTGAGCAGCGTTCTTGGATTGTGCTCCAAAACCTTGAATTCTCGGTAGGCAGACATCCGATGACGATATAAGATCAATGCGTGCCGATGCGTTCGAGTCGAGCCTCTCGCTGGAGATGTTGCCGTGTTGCGATTGCCTTTGGGTTCACCCAGTTCACCGTACTGTGATGGGGTCAGCCGCCGATCGTTCCTGCAGGTGGGTCTGGCGGGCATGGGAGCGATGTCGCTCGGCTCGGTGATGCAGGCTCGCGAGGCAGCTGCGAGCCAGGGGGCGACGAAGGACACTTCGTTGATCTTGATCTGGCTGGATGGGGGGCCGAGTCAGCACGACACTTACGACCCGAAGCCCGACGCTCCCAGTGAATATCGCGGCATCTGGCGGCATATCCCGACCAATGTGCCGGGGATGGATCTTGGAGAGCTGTTTCCTCTGCAAGCGAAGGTCGCAGACAAGTTCTCGATCATTCGGTCGATGCACCACGACACAGGCGATCACTTCACGGGCGGGCACTGGATGCTGACCGGTCGTGGCGAGGTCAGCGGAGCGGCCACAGCGGGCAAGTACCCCTTCATCGGCAGCATCGCCGCCAAGGTTGCTGGCCCTCGCAAACCGGGAATGCCCGCCCATGTGGCGGTCCCATTTGCCAGCAGTATCGGTCTGCGTCCGGGCTACTTTGGAGGCAATTACCTGGGGACGGAGCACAACCCCTTCGAGACCGACGGCGACCCGAATGCCGACAATTACAAGGTCGCCAACCTCGGCGAAATCGGCGGGCTCACCCTCGACCGACTCGGCGATCGTCGCAGCTTGAACACGGGGTTCGATCGCATCCGTCGCGATGTCGATCGGTCGGGGCTGCAAGCTGCGATGAACCGCTTTGACCAGCAGGCATTCGACCTCGTGACCAGTTCCTCAGCTCGCGAAGCGTTCCAAATCGAGTCGGAGTCCTTGGAGACCCGCACTCGTTATGGTCGCAACAGCTGGGGGCAGAGTGTGTTGCTGGCCCGGCGATTGGTCGAGGCGGGCTCGACGATTGTGACGTGTCATTTCGGCGGCTGGGACACGCACTGGAATCATCAAAGCTCGATGGAGACGTACCTGCCAAAAGTCGACATGGCGGTCAGCTCGCTGCTGACCGACCTCGATCAGCGCGGCCTACTGGGCAAGGTGATGGTCGTCGTTTGTGGAGAATTTGGCCGCACCCCGAAGATGAACGACGGCGGGAACGGCGGTGCCCCGATGAGTCAGGGAACGCCCGGTCGCGACCACTGGGGCAATGCCCTGTCGGTGTTGATCGCGGGTGGCGGACTGAAGGGCGGCCAAGTCATCGGTGCGACAAACCGCCTGGGAGAAGTCCCCTCGGAACGCCCGCTCCGCCCCGGCGACCTGCATCACACGCTCTACCATGTCCTCGGCATCGACCCCAGCATCAGTTTCTTAAATCACGCAGGACGTCCCGTTCCAGCAGTCGACCACGGAGAAGTGATTCGCGAGTTGGTGTAAAGCTGGGCCAGGATTCGAACCCCGGTAAACTGGGGGTGGATCGACTCCCCGGTGTGAAATCTCCATGAAGAACGACATTCGAAATTGTGGAAGATCGTCGCCAAGTTCCCTGAGACTCCCAGCTGGGGAGTTCCGTCGAGCGAGTCTCGTCAAAGAATAGGTATCGCGGAGATGTGGTGGGGGCAAATGTCCCATGCCTTTTGAACGTCACGCCGAGTATTCCTGATGAAATCTGATTGAATGTTCAGACCAAGGATGCCTGAAGTACGGCAAAGCGGTATTAGTCTATCCTTCCCGCGGGGAGAACTGAGACAATTCGTCGGACGGACGTCCTCGTCCGTCCGTGAGGAAAGCCTCGCTGAGCGACGGATGGGGACGTCCGTCGTACGTTCCAATCCGTCCCGCGTGAAGTCTAGTCCTCAAAATCGTGGCGACGCGAGAGTCCAGGAGAAATCAAAATCCAACGACAAACACCCCGTGGGGGCGTTAGCCTCCACGGGGTGTTGTGTATGAACAGGTTGGTGACACACGATCGTATTTGGGCACCAGCGTTTGGTTCGGTTGCAGATGCTTCCGAACCAGTTTAGCTGGCTG
>JANPCU010000082.1:0-2478 GCA_031431195.1 Planctomycetota bacterium
ATAAACCAGGAGACCGCCCATGGGCGCGAAGATGATTGCTTTCGATCAGGAAGCACAAGAAGCGATGCGTCGCGGTGTCAGCAAGCTGGCTCGTGCGGTCCGAGTGACCCTTGGCCCCAAGGGCCGGAACGTCATCATCGAGAAGAGCTTCGGCTCTCCGACCGTGACCAAGGACGGCGTGACCGTGGCTCGTGAAATCGAACTCAGTGATAAGTTCGAAAACATGGGAGCCAGCATGGTCAAGGAAGTCGCCAGCAAGACTTCCGACAATGCCGGTGACGGAACCACGACCGCGACGATCATGGCCGAGGCGATCTTCGTCGAAGGTCTGAAGTCGGTCGTCGCCGGAGTCAGCCCGCTCGAAATGAAGCGGGGCATGGAGAAGGCTGTCACTGACATCATCGACAAGCTGAAGTCGATGGCCATCCCCTGCAAGGATAAGAAGGCGATCGCCCAGGTCGGCACCGTGGCTGCCAATGGCGACGACACGATCGGCAAGATCCTGGCTGACGCTATGGAGCAAGTCGGCAAGGACGGCGTCATCACCGTCGAAGAAGGCAAAAGCCTGCAGACGGAATTCAATGTCGTCGAGGGGATGCAGTTCGACCGCGGCTACCTGTCGCCGTACTTCGTCACCGACACCGCCAGCATGGAGTGTGTCTTCGAAGACTGCTACGTGCTGATCCACGAGAAGAAGATCACCAACATCAAGGACCTCGTGCCCGTTCTCGAAAAGGTCGTCAACTCCGGCAAGCCGTTATTGATCATCGCCGAAGAAGTCGAAGGGGAAGCACTCGCCACTCTCGTCATCAACAAGATGCGGGGCGTGTTCCGCTGCGTCGCCGTCAAGGCTCCGGGCTACGGCGATCGCCGCAAGGCTCTCCTCCAAGATGTCGCCATCATGTGCGGCGGACAGGCGATCTTCGAAGACCTCGGCGTCAAGCTCGAAAATGTCCAGCTGAGCGACCTCGGTCGCGCCAAGAAGCTGGTCGTCGACAAGGACAACACGACGATCATCGAAGGGGCCGGCAAGAGCGCTGACATCAAGGCTCGTATCGAGCAGATCAAGCGGGAACTCGACGCCAGCTCCAGCGATTACGATCGCGAAAAGCTCGAAGAGCGGATCGCCAAGCTCTCCGGCGGTGTGGCCCAGATTAACGTCGGGGCAGCCACCGAATCCGAGATGAAAGAGAAGAAGGCCCGCGTCGAAGACGCCCTGCACGCCACCCGTGCAGCTGTCGAAGAAGGCATTCTTCCCGGCGGCGGCGTCGCCCTGCTGCGAGCCTCGATGAATGTCGATGGCGGCAAGCTGACCCACGACGAAGAAGTCGGCTACAACATCATCCGCCGGGCTTGCCGGGCTCCGCTGACCCAGATCGCTGACAACGCCGGTGTCGATGGTGGCGTCGTCTGCGAGAAGGTTTCGGAACTCAAGGGCAACCAAGGTTACAACGCCGCGACCGGTGTCTACGAAGACATGGTCAAGTGCGGTGTGATCGACCCGGTTAAGGTGACTCGTTCGGCCCTGACCAACGCAGCCAGCGTTGCCACCCTCCTGCTGACCAGCGATGCCCTCATCGCCGAAAAGCCCAAGGCCAGTGCCAAGGATCACCACGACGACCACGGCGATATGTAATCGCGAGTGGGGCCGACTTCCTGTCTGCCGGTCGAATGAAAACTGCACAAGCCCCCGAGTCCTCTCGGGGGCTTGTTTTGTTTGAACTCGACCGTATGGAATGAGACATACTGGCGAGCCCCCTCAGTTCGACTTTTGCACTTTTCGTGACCGCATGAACTGGTCTGGGGGAAAAGAGTGAGCCTCTGTGACAATGCTTGGGACATCACTCTCAGGCATTGAGCAAGGAGGCTCACGATGGAACTTGTACCGAGTTTTTAACAGTTGTTACAGCCACTTGCGGGGGGCCTGACGGCACCGAGTTTTGCGAGCCTGGTCACGCTGCTCACGGGGTGGTAACTGTTAACCCCGCCGCGCGCTCTGTGGGCGCAGGTTTGCACGGTGCGTGAGGGATGCACGGGGAATTTCGGTGACGCGTCCGTCGTAGCCAGTGGGAGTGGTGGTGGGTGGCTGGCGAGGGTGGCGCGCATGACGTTTCTCGCGTCGTCGAAGAAGTTCACGCCCTGTTTTTGGCAGGTGCAGATGACGGTTTTAAGATTGGCAAACACCTTCGCGCCGCGAGCGCTGCGGTTCACGCCGCCATCGGCTCGCGCGGCGGCGACGCTGCGGATGTCGCGTTCGGCCAGGTTGTTGTCGGCGGGGACGGCGGGCTTCTCCAGGAACAGCAGCAGCTCGAAACGGTGCTTGACCAGACGCTTGCAAATGCGTCGGCAGTCGGGATGTTGAGGCTTCGAAAAGATGAGTGTGTCGAGGCGATCTTCCATGTGTTGCCGTCGTTGAGCGAAGGCTGTGGTGTCGAGGGCGTCGCGCTGTTTGCCAAGCGTGATCGCGTCTTGAAACAG
>JANPCU010000083.1:0-33960 GCA_031431195.1 Planctomycetota bacterium
GGTAGCCTAGTTTACTAACACTTCCCGCGGTCCGGATTGAGGTGTACGACGGACGTCCTCGTCCGTCGCTCCCCCGAGGTGCTCCACACGGACGGACGAGGACGTCCGTCCTACGAAATGTCTCAGTGATCCCCGCGTGAAGTATGCAATCGAATCACTTGCTCGGTCGCAATACTCTCCGCTTCCGCCAAGCAAATGCGCAGGGCATCGAGGGCCAACTGTCCACTGAGAATGCGCGGCTCTTGGCCGCTGACGAGGCCATCGACGGCGGTTTGGATCTCATCGGTGAAGGCGGCACACCACTCGGTCCCGCCGCCGGGCGTCGGGGTGGTGACCTGGCCATCGCTGGTGATTAGCGTCAGCGGGCGGTTGACCACCCAACTCTCGCCGTACGTCCCCGCGTCGTACTGGATCGTGGCTCGCTCCAGGAACAATTCGAAGCTGTGAGCGAACTTCAGACCGGCAGCTGCGATGCCGCCGCTGATGGCACTGACGGTGAGGTCTGGATTGTCGAACAGGTACTGCGTGCTGACGTGGTTGACGAGGCCATCCCTCAGCAGCCCGCGCGAGAAGACCGCCTTCGGCATGCCGCACAACAGTCCGATGAAGTGGTTGTCATGAATGTGGAGGTCAATCCCCCAGCCGCCCAGCTTGCGGAAGTCGCTCATGTCGGCGGACCAGTTCGGCTCGGCGATCACCCGGCGAAAGGCCGCTCCGCGTAACGCCCCGTACTGCCCGCTGGCGACCGTCTCGCGGACAAAGCGGAACTCGGGAAAGAATGGCAACACTTGGGCGACCAGCAACATGCGGTTCGCCTGCTTCGCAGCTGCGACCATACGCTCAGCGGAGGCGAGATCAATGGCGATCGGCTTCTCGACGAGGACGTGCTTGCCAGCGGCAAGAGCCTCCATGACGACCGCTTCGTGCTGATCGGTGGGGAGGCAGATGTCGACCAGATCGATGGTGGAGTCGCCGAGCAGATCGCGATGATCCCGGTACTTGCCGATCCCCGTGAGGTCGGTCTGGTTGCTCCCTCGCGGGCCGAAGTTGCCCTGAATATCGGACCAGTCGCCGGCTAGCTTCTTTTCGCTGCGGGTCGAGATGGCAGCGACACGTGCGCCGTTGACCTTCTTCGTCGCTTCGAAATGGGTCATCCCCATGAAGCCCACGCCGATGATGCCGATCTGGAGCATGTGATGACTCTCTCACGGGGGCCCATGTTTGGTGTCTGATTTGGTTCAGCTTATCGCGGCGGCAGAATGAGTGGGAGCGCACACATGGAAGAACAAGCCCACCGGTTGCAAACGGTGGGCTTTCCGCTGGCTGATCGCTGATTACTGACTGCTCTCACAGTTGACATTCCCTCCCCACCGCCGGACAGTGTGAGTTAGTGCGGAGTTCAATCACCCCCGATGAAAGGGACATAATCATGCGAGTGCTCGGACAAAAACTGGGATGGGGAACAGCTCTGCTGCTGGCAGTCAGTGGAGTGGTGCGGGCGGACCAATACGGTCTGACGGAAGGGAAGCTCGAACTGCAATCCGCCAACGTGCTGGCGTTTGGCCCGGACGGCATTCTGTTCTTAGGCGACAGCAAGGCGGCTAAGATCTACGCCGTGCAGACCGGCGACAAGCCCGGCGACCCGCTGAAGGTCGAGCAGAATCAGGAGAACGTCGCCGGGGCGATTGCGAAGACCCTCGGCGTCGACAAGGCGGAGATCGTGGACCTCGCGGTCAATCCACTGAGCGGGCATCTGTTCGTGTCGATGACCACGGGGGCCGGACCACGGCTGGTGTCGCTCGATGGGAAGGGCGGGATCACCGCGCTGCCACTCGACAAAATCGCCTTTGCCAAGCTCGACATTCCGAATCCCCCGGAAGACAAGGTCGTCGGCGAAGGGCGGCGGGCGAAGAACCATCGCATGAATGCCGTCACGGACCTGGCGTTCGTGGACGGCAAGCTGCTCGTCTCCGGCATCGCGAGCGGAGACATGCCGTCGACCGTGCGGTCGTTCGACTTCCCGTTCAACGACAAGGTCGCCTCGACCGGTCTGGAGATCTACCACGGAGCCCACGGACAGCTGGAGAACTACGCTCCGATCCGCACGTTCGTCCCGTTCATCATCAATGGCGAGGCGAATGTCCTCGCCGGTTTCGTCTGCACTCCACTGGTAAAGTTCCCCGTCTCGGCCATCGCCGGGGGCAGCACAGTGAAGGGCACGACCGTCGCCGAACTCGGCAACCGCAACCAGCCGCTCGACATGATTGCCTACAAGAAGGATGGCCAGGACTTCCTGCTGCTCGCGAACAGTGCCCACGGGATCATGAAGATCAGCACCGAAGACCTCGATAAAGCCGCTGCGATTGAGTCTCCCGTCGCGGGCGGTGGCACGGCGGGTCAGAAGTTCGAGAAGATCGCCGACTGGAAGGGCGTCGTGCAGCTGGAACGGCTCAACGACACGCACGCGGTCGTGTTGGCCACGACCGCAGATGGTCGAAGCGATTTGAAGACGCTCACGCTTCCGTAAGGCGAGTGACTGAGTGTTGAGTTGTCGATTCACCGTGAAAGCCCACCGGTCGCCACCGGTGGGCTTTTCTCTGGATTCGCCTACCTCGTGTTCAGACGGCCCGCATAGGAATTCAAGCTGCCGCCCCATGCCTTTCGTGCTCCTCCCTCCGAGTCAACAACTCGTGGCCCCCGGAAAATGGCCGGTGGTCG
Organism: Planctomycetota bacterium; assembly: GCA_031431195.1. Taxonomy (GTDB): domain Bacteria; phylum Planctomycetota; class Planctomycetia; order Planctomycetales; family Planctomycetaceae; genus TH-plancto1. The sequence continues at coordinate 2,719 of JANPCU010000083.1, forward strand.
GAGAGCGGACCCCATTGTTCCCCGATGGTCCGTGGACGGTGCAATGCCGTGGGGCCATCGAGAATGAGCAGACTTGGTCACTGGATGAGCTGCGCGGGTTGCCACAAGTGAGTCGCTTGATCGATATCCATTGTGTGACCCGCTGGTCGCGAAGGGGCGTGGAGTTCACGGGGGTTCCGCTTTCGGGATTGCTCGATCACTGCCGACCACTGCCCTCGGCCCGGTTCGTGTCGTTTGTGGCTCACAGTGATCGAGGGCACTCCACCTCGCTCCCGCTGTCGGTCGCGCGTGACGCCGATCTCCTGATCGCGTTCGAGGCGGACGGACAACAGCTCACCACCGAACACGGCGGACCGGTCCGGATCGTGACACCGGGGCGGTACTTCTATAAGAGCCTGAAGTGGCTCACCCGCATTGAACTGCTGACCGAAGATCGGCTGGGGTATTGGGAGGCGAACGCCGGGTATCACAACGCAGCGGACCCGTGGAAAGAGGAGCGGTTCCTGGCGGCGGACCTCGATTTCCAGTCCGTCCGGCAGTTCATGACCTCTCGGGATTTCGCGGGTCGCGACCTGCGGGGAGTCGTGGCCAGCGGCATGGACCTGCGAGGCTTGAAGGCCACGGGAGCCAAGCTGCGCGATGCCCACTTCGAGGGGACCGACCTTCGCGACAGCAGCTTCGACGGAGCGAATCTCTCCGGGGCACACATGGAGCGGGCCAATCTGCATGGGTCGACATTTTGTACCGACGCGAATGGCCTCGCTGCCGATCTCGAAGGTGCCGACTTTCGAGGGGCCGATTTGCGCGGGGCGAGATTCCTCGGTGCCTCTCTGTTCGGGGCCACATTCGGACCGATCGATCCCGCTGACCAAACATCCTCCCCAGCTGTCATCGACAGCACGACTCTCATTGATCGCGCAGGCCTCACGAGCCTCGAATCCACCCCATCGCAACTGAGATTTTTCAGGTCCGCAACCATTTGGAGTGTGGCGAGCGGAGTGGCTCAATGTTAGATTAATAGTAGATTGGCGGCTGAGAGTCTGGACTCTGGTCGCCCTCCCACGATGACACCCCCGATTTCGGCAGGGACGCCATGATTTCCACTCGACTTGCGCTGGAGTTCGATGGCCACTCGATGCGAGAGGGCAAACTATACTTTTACGCCAAGAAGGTCAAGCTGGTTCGCCGAGTTGGTGAGATCGTCCATTACACCGTCCAGGGGAGCCTGCGGACGCCCTATGATGTCTTCCTGAATTCGGGAGGGGCCGACGAAGACCGGTTGATCGAGGCCACCTGCAGCTGCCCTCGATCCGATGATGGCGACACCTGCAAGCACATGTATGCGGCCCTCATGGCGGCGGATGCTCTGCTCGATTGGGCACCACCGGGAACCAGCAAACTGAGCATCGCCCATGTGTTTCTCGACGATGTTGACTTCGAAGGGGAGATGGATGACATCGAGAATGAGGATCTGTCGGATCTCGCCTCGTTCATCATCCCGACGACCGCCACCACGGTGTCCCGAGAGACCCCTGTGGCACACATCGGACAACTGGACAGTTCGACTGGCGGACTCATTCCCAGCAGCCCCGGCGTCGCGTCTCCCGTCGGCGTTCCCGCAATCCCTGCGGCCCAGGTGTGGATGAGCGCCCTGCAAGGCATCCGCTCGGAGCGGCAGGGTCTGCGACCGATCGTCCACTCCCTCGACACGCAGATCTGGTACGCCATCAACGCGACTCGCTCCGTGGCGGAGAATCAGATCGCCATCGAACTGTTCAGTCGGACGTTGAGACCAGATGGCGTCTTGTCCAAGCCGAAACTCGTCGAAACGAAGTACCAGGCTATCGCAGCTGCCACCACGCGCGTCGAGCGCGAGTTCCTGACGCAACAGCTCAGCAACCCGTATCAAGATATGGACTGGCGTCGCCGCCTCACCACCACTCGTAAACGCGAGTACGAGCTGTCGCTCGAACCCGATGATGCCGAGGGCGTCTTTCCCCGCTTGGCCGCGACCGGTCGTCTGACCTGGATCCTTGACGCCAAGCAAACCTGGGACAATGTCAAACCGATTCGCTGGGATGCGATCCCGTATCGGTTCCAGCTGACGGCCGAGCGACTGCCCGATGAGTCGGGCTGGAACATCAGTGGCGAACTGTCGACGTATGAGGGGTCCACGACGGCTCCGCTCTCCGATGCGATCATGACGGTCGGCCAACTGGTCCTGTTCAAAGACCGCATCGGGATGCTGGCCGATGAATCGGACAGCCCCTGGATCGGGACACTCGCTCCTCGTCCATGGGTCGTCACGAATGACCAACGCGGGACGTTCTTGCAGTACCTTGCCACGGTGTCTCCCGCCCCGGCGACGCGGTTCCCGGACGAGTTCTGTGCGATCGCCACCATCGATCCAGTCGCGGTGTTGATGGTCGACCTGAATCCCGCGGGTAAGAAGTCGACCGTCTCTGCCCGGCTCAAATACCAGTACGGCGAGGGCCGCGTGGCTGCGGGTGAATCGATTGAGATGGTCTTCGACTCGACCAACGGCATCCTCTACAACCGCCATCGCATCGCCGAGCGGGAGCTGGTGCGCCAAGCTCAGGCCTTGCAGGCGGTGACCGGGACCTATTGGGATGGGGTCTCCGAACTGCGTTGTGAGTTGAATCAGTTCCCGGACCTGGCGCGGAAGTTCTCGGATGCGGGCTGGATCGTCGAAGCCAACAACGAGCGACTGCGTACCTCCGGCAGCTTGAAGCTCAGTGTCACCTCGAGTTCGCCGACGAACATCGATTGGTTCGACCTCGATGGACAAGTCGACTTCGAGTTCGGGTCGACCACTCTGCCGAGGCTGCTGGATGCCGTACGGCGCGGGGAGAAGACGATCCGCCTCGACGACGGGAGCATCGGTCTGTTGCCCGAAGACTGGATCAAGCGATTCGGTCGCATGGCCGACCTCGGGAGTACTGAGAACGGGCAGGTCCGGTTCCGATCGTCGCAGGCACTGCTGCTTGATGCGCTCCTAGCCAGTGACGAGAAGGCAACGTTCGATCTCGGGTTTAAGTCTCTGCGCGAGAAGCTCCGCAAGACTCACAAGGTCAAGGCCATCTCCCATCCCAAGGGATTCGGCGGCACACTGCGCGACTACCAGAAGCATGGGCAGGGTTGGCTGTCGTGCCTGCACGAGTTGAACCTCGGCGGATGTCTGGCGGACGACATGGGCCTCGGGAAGACCATCCAGGTCTTAGCGTGGTTAGAGACACTACGGCAGCGGCAGGAAAAATCGGGAGAGGAACGACGCCCCTCGCTCGTTGTGGTGCCGAAGAGCCTCGTCTTCAATTGGGTGGCCGAAGCTAAGAAATTCACACCGAAGCTCCGCGTGCTGAACTTCACGGGCAAAGAGCGCGTCGGGCTGGAAGACCTGGCCGAGATCGACCTCGTCGTCACGACCTACGGCACGATGCGGAACGATATCGAGAAGCTGCGCGAGATCGATTTTGAGTACCTGATCCTCGACGAGGCCCAGGCGATCAAGAATTCGAATGCGCAGGCCGCCAAGGCCGCGCGGCTCCTCAAGGGACGCCACCGTCTGGCCATGTCGGGCACCCCCATCGAGAACCATCTCGGGGAACTCTGGTCGCTGTTCGAGTTCATCAATCCGGGTCTACTCGGCAACTCCACGGCATTTCAGCGCGTGGCGCGCGGGGCCTCTGCCGAACCGGAATCGCTCCAGTGGCTCTCCAAGGCCATCGCTCCGTTCGTCCTGCGACGGACCAAGGGCCAAGTGCTGACCGAACTTCCCGAGAAGTCGGAGCAGGTGCTGTACTGCGAGATGTCGCCCAAGCACACGAAGCTCTACAACGAACTCCGCGACCACTACCGGGCCTCGCTCACTCAGACCGTCAACGAGAAGGGACTGGCCAATTCGAAGATCCATGTCCTCGAAGCTCTGTTGCGTTTAAGGCAAGCCGCGTGTCATCCCGGCTTGCTCGATGTCACCGCCAAGAAGGAACTCGGACCTAAGCTCGAAGAGCTCCTCGAACGCCTCCGTGAAATCACAGCGGAGGGACACAAGGCCCTCGTCTTCTCGCAGTTCACCTCGTTCCTGGCCATCCTCGAACTGCACCTCAAAAAAGAGAAGATCCCCTACCTGTACCTCGACGGAAAGACCTCGCTCAAGGACCGCCAAGCCCGCGTCGAGCAGTTCCAGTCCGACGGCCAGAAAACCCCGCTGTTCCTCATCAGCCTCAAAGCCGGCGGCTCCGGTCTCAACCTCACCGCTGCCGATTACGTGTTCCTGCTCGACCCCTGGTGGAACCCCGCTGTCGAGACGCAGGCGATCGACCGCACGCACCGCATCGGCCAGACGCGGAAGGTCCACGCCTGCCGCCTCATCACGCGCGGCACGGTCGAAGAGAAAGTCCTCGACCTGCAAAAGAAAAAGAAGCACCTCGCCGAGGCCATCCTCTCCATCGACGGCAGCCTACTTCAGAAAATGAGCTGGGAAGACTTGCAGCTGTTGTTCAGTTAGTGGGAAAGTGCCGCCAATGCTGTGAACACGACAGCGATCCATACGTACGGCGTGGGGCACATTTTCTACGTGCCGGTCCCCAGTGCAGCGCCGGGAGAATGACCACTCGTCGGCGATGTCACTCCGCCACAGGCCGGCGTGGCCGTCTCTTCCAAACTCCGTGGCCGAGGGAGAGTGGCCGCAAAGAAGACTCAGGATGTCTCTCCCAACCCGATCAATTTCCGGCTACTTGGTTGCTGGCACTGTGATCAGTTCTGGTAGGTCAGGCTTTGCCTGAGCGACTTTCTGACGCGAGTCGAGGTGGCTGGTGGTTCTCGGCAGGCTGACGCCGTGCCGCTCTTGGGGAGATTTGGAACGAGCAAGTGTGCCCGTCTCACGCATGAGATCACACAAGGATCGGCAGGCCAGGAAACGACCCGTGCTGGACTTCCTGCGTCACGATCTCTCCGAGCAGGGTCGTCTGGGTGCAGTCGGTGACTTCGATCTTGGCAAACGTCCCGGCGAGGCGGGGGTTGCCTTCGAAGACGACGATGCGGTCGCAGGTCGTGCGGCCCACCAGTTGGATCGGGCCGGTACTCGGCGAGCCCCCGGCGTGAGCCGGGGTGTTCAGTGCGGCATCGCTTGGAACCGTGATTTGGACGATGTCGGTGTTGCACGAGCCGCAGTCGTCGTGGTCATGGTCGTGCTCATGTGGTTCCAGAGTACGATTCTCCGTGGGGACACCCCGGCTCACGCCGGGGGCTCGCTGGTCTTCCGTCGGAACCACTCCCGGCATCGGGTACGCCAGATTCGCGTCCTCGGCGGCCCGGCCATCGTTGCGGGTCAGGCCCTTGTTCGTCCACTTGCTCGGACCTTCGACCAGGACCTCGACCCGCCGACCGATGAACTCGGCGTTGGTCTCTTCGCAGATCATGTTTTGCACTTCGAGCAGCTCGTTGTTGCGGCGGCGTTTGACATCCTCTGGAACATCATCGGCCCACAGCTCATCGGCCTTGGTGCCGGGGCGGGCACTGTATTTGAAGATGAAGCTGTTCTTGAAGCGGAACTCGCGGACGGCGTCGACCGACTTCTGGAACTGCTCTTCGGTCTCGCCGCAGAACCCGACGATGAAGTCGCTCGACACGGAGCAATCGGGCAGCGTGGCCCAGATGCGGTGCATCATGTCGCGGTACTCTTCGACCGTGTACCCACGTTTCATTCGCTTGAGGACTTCGTTGTCCCCATGTTGCAGCGGGACGTGCAGATACCGCGAGACCTTCGGCAGGTCGCGCATCGCCTGCAACAGGTCGTCGCCCATGTCCTTCGGGAAGTTCGTGACGAACTTGATCCGCTGAATCCCCGGCGTGTCGTGGATCGCCGCCAGCAAATCCGCCATCCGCGACAGCTGGCCGTCGGCGGTGTGCTTGTAGCTGTTGACGGTTTGGCCGAGGAGCGTGACCTCGCGGACCCCTTGGTTGGCGAGTGACTGCACCTCGCGCACGATGTCGGCGACCGGGCGTGATTGTTCCGGACCGCGGGTCATCGGCACCACGCAATACGTGCAGAACTTGTCGCAGCCGAACATGATCCGCGTGTAAGCCTGCCACGGGCTGGGCCGCATCTCGGGATCGCGCAGCGGGTCGTAGCTCTCGAATGATTGAGCGACTTCGGAGCGGGAGCCTTCCTTGCGATCGAGGCTCACGGCGACCGTCTTCTTGCGGTCCCGCCGGGCCTCGTCGACCAGACGCGGAATCTCCCCGAGCTGGCCGGTGCCGACGATGATGTCGACATGCGGGGCTCGCTGGAAAATCTTCTCCTGGTCCTTCTGCGCCATGCAGCCGATGACGCCGATCACCTGCTCGGGACGGTTTCGCTTGGAATACTTGATCCGCCCCAGTGACGAGTAAATCTTTTGCTCGGCATGTTCTCGCACGGAGCAGGTGTTGAACAGCACCGTATCCGCCTCGCCGATTTGGTCGGTCAGGGTGTACCCCTGGTTCCGCAAGGCGGCGACGACGAGCTCGCTATCGAGCACGTTCATCTGGCAGCCGACGGTTTCGATGAACAGTTTTCCGTTGTGAGGCATGTGGGGAGAGGGGGAGAAGGAAATGGGACGAGGTGAGTGAAACTCGAGCAGTGAGCAGCGAACTTGCTCGAAGTGCCGCCAGCGGACAGCCAGATTGTAGCGGTCGACCGCTCCGGGTGAGAGTGGTCTCTCCCTTGCACAAGTCTCGTCCCATCCAAAGAGGTGGTCGCTTGCTCTTGCAACAAATCGAATAGCCCTTATGGTTAAGGCCAATGACCGAATCGGTTCTGCGCCGTTCGAGATGTCTGCTCTGAAATACTGCTCAAGACGAAAGTGAAGGAATCATGCGTCTGTTTCACTTGGCCATCGTTTTCGGAGTCTTCCTGCTGGCCCCGCTGGCCACCTTTGCCGGGGAGGCGAGCCTCGCGCTGCCGGACTTGGAGAAGAGTCGCTTTACCATTGCGGGTAATGATATCTCAGGCAGAAACCTGCTCCTGTCTGGATCGGTCATGATTATCGGAACCCTCGGGATCAGTCTGTATCTGCGCGGGCAGGTCGCCAAGCTCCCGGCGCACAAGTCAATGCTCGATGTGGCCGAGATCATTTTCGTCACCTGCAAAACGTACCTCGTCCAGCAGGCCAAGTTCCTGCTGATGCTGTTCGCGTTGATCGCAGCTGCGATGACGTATTACTTCATGGGGCTGGCGCACGAGACATTCGCGACGGTACTCCAGGTGCTGTTGTTTTCCGTCATTGGGATGGTTGGGTCTTACTGGGTGGCCTACTACGGCATTCGCGTGAACACGCTGGCGAATGCCCGGACCGCCTTCGCCTCACTTCGCGGAGAAGCCTGGCCGGTGGTCAACATTCCGCTGATGTCCGGGATGTCGATCGGGCTGTTCTTGATTTCGCTCGAACTGGTGATGATGGTGGTCATCCTGTTGTTCGTGCCCAAGGAAATCGCGGGGATTTGCTTCCTGGGATTTGCGATTGGGGAGTCACTGGGAGCCTCAGTCCTCCGCATCGCCGGGGGGATCTTTACGAAGATTGCTGATATCGGTTCCGACCTGATGAAGATCGTCTTCAATGTGAAGGAAGACGACCCCCGCAATCCCGGGGTCATCGCCGACTGCGTGGGTGACAATGCGGGTGACTCCGTCGGACCGACGGCTGACGGATTCGAAACCTATGGCGTGACGGGCGTGGCCCTCATCAGCTTCATCACACTGGCCGTGACCAAGGAGACCGTCGGTGCCGATTACGAAGCGATTCAAGGAAAGCTGATCGTCTGGTTGTTTGCGATGCGATTCCTGATGGACTTCATGTCGGGGGCCTCGTACTTCTTGAACCAGGCCATCTCCAAGGCCAAGTATAAGGGGTTGAAGGAGTTCGATTTCGAGGAGCCGTTGACTCGGCTGATTTGGATTGCGTCGATCCTGTGCATCACGACCTCGTTTGGAATGAGCTGGCTGCTGCTGGCTGACATGAAAGCAGCCCCACCACAGCCAGGGACCGTCGAGTTCATGGAAGTTAGGCAGATGTTTAATTCGGCCTTTGAATTGGAATACCAGAAAGCTGATGAAGCTACTTGGAAGTCCTTCGTGACCAATCATGAAAAGCATTGGGACGAGCTTCAGTCCTCAATTGATAAGCAGTCTCCAACTACAGATCGACGGCTTCTGCAACTGATGTACTTTGGAGTCAGAAACAATCTCCCATCGCTTGGAAACGTCGATTCGCGAAGCACGAGGCTTGGAGCAATGCGAGCCGATTTGAATGAGGCGAGGGGGATCTTCGTGAATCCCGACCGCCCAACCATCCCCCTCGAAGGGCTCTGGTGGCAGCTTGCAGCGATCATCAGCTGCGGGACATTGGCAGCTGTGTTGATCCCCGAGTTCACGAAGGTGTTTACCAGTTCCCACTCGAAGCATGTGAACGAGATCGTCACGGCGTCACGCGAAGGGGGTGCATCGTTGACGATTCTGTCGGGTCTGGTGGCCGGGAACTTCAGTGCCTTCTGGAATGGGATGCTGATCGCTGGCTTGATGGGCGGGGCCTACTTTGTCAGCGGGTTGGGAATGGCCGAGTTGATGGGACAGCATGCCTCGGTTTTCGCGTTCGGCCTCGTGGCGTTTGGATTCCTGTGCATGGGGCCGGTGACGATTGCGGTCGATAGCTATGGTCCGGTGACCGACAACGCCCAGTCGGTGTTTGAACTGGCTCAGACGGAGCACATCCCGAACATCAGCGCCGAGATCGAGCGGGACTTCGGCTTTAAGCCCGACTTCGAGCGGGGCAAGCACCTGCTCGAAGCGAATGACTCGGCGGGTAACACCTTCAAGGCCACCGCCAAGCCGGTCCTCATCGGCACAGCGGTCGTGGGGGCGACCACGAGGATCTTCTCGATCATCCTGATGCTGGAGAAGGAAGGGCTGCTGCACTTGAGTCTGACCGATGCTCCGGTGTTGCTCGGCTTCATCTGTGGTGGGTCGGTGATCTACTGGTTCTGCGGAGCGTCGATGCAGGCGGTCACGACCGGGGCCTATCGCGCGGTCGAGTACATCAAGAAAAACATGGACCTGACCAAGACGGAGGCCGATCTGGAGGACTCCAAGACCGTCGTCCGTATCTGCACCGAATACGCCCAGAAGGGGATGTGGAACATCTTCATCGCACTCATGGCGTTCACGCTGGCGTTCGCGCTGTTCGACCCGAACTTCTTTGTCGCGTATCTGGTGTCGATCGCCGTCTTCGGCCTGTTCCAGGCGATCTACATGGCCAACGCAGGGGGAGCCTGGGACAACGCCAAGAAGCTGGTGGAAGTCGACCTCCGTGAGAAGGGCACCCCACTGCACGAAGCGACCGTGATCGGCGACACGGTCGGCGATCCGTTCAAGGACACGACCTCGGTGGCCCTGAATCCGATCATCAAGTTCTCGACCCTGTTCGGGCTGCTGGCCGTCGAGATCGCCGTGAAGATCAAGCAAGAAGCTGTGGCCGCCGCGTCGACCGACTACACGCCGTACTTTGGCGGGGCGCTCCTGCTCGTCGCCTTCGTCTTCGTCTGGCGGTCGTTCTACTCGATGCGGATTCCCGAGAAGACGTGACGATCAAAACGGTCCGCCAGCAGTCAAAGCGAAAGCCCAAGGGTTGCCACCCCTGGGCTTTTTTCGTTGCGATACCGCCGATGAATCGCAGTTTCCGCCGAACCTCGACATTCCCCCAAGTGTCCTCTAAGTGTCCGAACTTCCCTTCACTGCGAGACTTCCTGCTTTACGAGGCCTTCGGATCGGCCAGATTGCATGAGACAGCCCTTGCTCGGACTCAGCGATCTGGTCACAGTCCTTTCTGACCGAGAGAGGATTCGCAGATGTCCCGATGTCTGGGAATTCCCCTTCGGCAGCCCCGGTGTGACGTACACTTGGGACATCCTCGCAACTGGGAAACTGCGAGGTTTGTATCGAGCAGACCACCTCAGCTGGTCGATACCGGATGATTCCCAAAGGGCGGGGCAGCGGAACTGATGTTCCCCCCGTTCGAAATGAATGTGTGCCGATCCGCGTCATTGCTCACGAGGTTCAACTCGCGATGACGCAGCGGTCGGTTCACTAGTCGGAATCCTCGGCAGCAATGGCTGGCCGGGAGGACCGCTGGAGCAATTTTCGTGTGGTCTTTGAGACGGGCGCAAGTCGCCATCATCGTCGCCGGGTGTTTGGGCATGGCCTACACCCAGTTGACGACCTCTGCTGTCGTGATTCAATTTGCGCGTTCCCTCGGTGCCACCGGGCTGCACATTGGAATCCTCGGGGCACTGCCGACGGGCATGTTGTTCATGCAGTTCGTGGCCGCATACTTCGCGAACCGCGTCCGCTATCGACGCCCGCTCTGGGCCGCCGCGTGCTACGCCCAACGGGTTTGCTATCTGCCGATCGCGCTGGGGGCTTGGCTGTTCCCCAGCGTCTCTCCCACGGTCTGGCTCTGGTCCTTCCTGGCCATGACAGTCGTTGAGCAGGGGCTGGCCCATTTCTCGACACCACTCTGGATGTCATGGATGGGCGACTACCTGCCGCATAACGGCCTCAATCAATACTGGGGCATCCGGCACCGCTGGCAGCAGCTGACCGCTGCGGCCTGCATGCTCGGGTGTACGCTGTTCTTCTACAACGGGTCGTCGCAGATGGTCGCAGTCTTCGCGGTCATCATGACGATCTCCTCAGTACTGGGCATTGCGGATATTGCCATGTTCCAGAAGGTCGATGAGCCACCCGTCACACCGTCTCAAGCCACGGGTTTCTGGGAATCGTTCCTCGCCCCGATGCAGCTGCCCAGCTTCCGTTCCTACATCGGGTTCATGAGCTACTGGCACCTCGCCAGCATGGTCGGGGCTCCGTTCATCAGCCTGTATCTGCTCCAGCATGTGGGGATGCAGCTGTGGCAAGTACTGGGGTTGTGGACCGCGGCCTGGATCGGCGGAGCCATCTTTTCTCAGCTCCTGGGCAAGCAAGCCGAGTTGCATGGGAACAAGGCCGTGCTGAAGATTTGCGTGGTGCTGAAGCCGATCAACATGTTCTGTCTGATGTTGGCTCCGCGTGATCCGGCCTTGGCGTTCTGGACCTTGCTGCCGATGTTCATGCTGGATGCCGTGCTGAACGCCGGGATCTTGATTGCCAACAACGGGTTTCTGCTGAAGAACTCGCCGACCGAAAATCGCACGATGTACATTGCCTCGGGGACAGCTGTCGCGGGGATCGTGGGTGGTGTGACCGCGATCGTGTCGGGCATGGCGCTGACCGCGATGGACGGCTGGTCGATGCCGATCGGGTCGTTGACCTTCACCGGGTTCCACGTCTTGTTCGGCGTCAGTCTGCTGCTCAGGTTCGGGGCTATCCCGTTTGTGAACCGCATCCAGGAACCCTCGACCCACCCACCGATGCCGGTCTTCTCGGAGCAAGTCGTCGTCGTCACCGTCTTCTGGTATCGCCGCCTCGAAGGCCAAATCCGCAGCATTCGACCTGTCCGTTCGACTCGCAAGCGACATACGCTGCCGGAAAAGGTCACGCACTCGGCGCAGTAGTTCGATTGGTCCACCGGGTTCTGCGACAGGATGAGGCGGGTGGGCTTCCAGTTCACACGTCCGACTCAGCGGCGGCCGAGAACTCGCTCCAGCGAAGTTTAGCAACGGCTGCGGCGAGCAGAACCGGAGTCAGCAACAGCAATACGGTGACGTGCTCCGTTGGTGCCGCATTCCCAATCAGGGCGAGGACTCCCGTCTCGGTTCCTTCGGGAGGAATCACCTCGCACCAATCGATCATCAGAGCCCGCAGTCGGTACTGCACCGTTAACTTGTTAATGACTGCTGGCACGAAACTAATCACCAGTTCAAAGATCAGCGAGTAAGCCACCGCCAGCACCATCGCTCGGCGCGGATTGATCGTGCCGAGTAACAAAAAGATGGCCGAGTACGCCGGGCAAGACAAGCAAACCAGCCGCGCCATCGCCCACCACAGCTGCAGCGATTCCCCGTCCGCCGTGCCGGGAGTGATCGTCAGCGGCACGGCGAGCGTCAGGCCGACCAGAGCCGCCGGAATGACCCACGTTACGGCGGCGAGGTACTTGCCGAGCAGCACCGCCGTCCCCCCATGCGGACGAATCGTCAGATAGACCCAGCTGCGACGTTCGAGTTCCGTCGCGATCGCCGTCGTGGTCCAGAGCAACGCCCCCAGCATCGAGACGAGCATCGGCACCAGCGCGAAGAGAAAGCCGATCCACAACTCGCGCGGTGGGTAGTCGCCCGCCATCTCGGAGGTCATGCGGATCAAGCCGATAATGAAGACCGGGAACAGAGCCAGAGTCGCCCACCCTAACAACCGGGGCCAGGTGATCGCTCGCTTCCATTCAAAGCAAAAGACCGCACCGATATTTCCCATCACAGTTCTCCTCGGTGCATTTTCATCAGGGCGTTGAACAGAGCCTGCAGCGACTCATCCGCCGAGTGCATCTCGGTCACCGTCAGCCCGTTCTTGGTCAGCCAGTCGGGGAGATTCTCAAACAGTCGTGACGGATTCTGCGTGGCCACCGTCAGGGCTCCGTCCACGATGCGGGCGGCATCGGCCACTTGCTCGTGCATCAGCAATGCGGCCAAGCGATGCGGGTCAGAACAGCGCAGCGTGACTTCGTTGGGGAGGCCCTCCATCATCGCATGCACCTCTTGAGCGGTTCCCGACGCCAGCAACCGTCCTCCGCAAATGAGCAGAAACGATTGCGTGATCGACTCAATCTCATGCAGCAGATGACTGGCGAACAGCAGGCTTTTCCCCAGACCAATCCAGTCGAGTAAGACCTTGGTCAGTTCGTGCCGACCGACCGGATCGAGTCCATTGAACGGCTCATCGAGGATTAAGAAGTCGGGGTCATGAGCAATCGCCTGCGCCAGCTTGGTCCGCTGCCGCATCCCTCGTGAGTAACTCGCGATGGGCCGGTGCATGGCGTCGGTCATCCCGACCAGTTCCAGCGCACTGTCCGCTGCGTCGGCCGCGCGTGAGGCCGTCATCCCCTGCAGCTGTTGAAGATAGACGACCCAATCGTATGCCGACACATCCGCGTATAGCCCCTCACCGCCGGGACAATACCCGAGCCGACGATAGAGCTGGGCGTTGTTGCACGGAGATTCACCCAGCACACGCACCGTCCCGAGCGTGGGGCGCAGCTGCCCGGTAATGAGGTTCAGCAGCGTGGACTTGCCCGACCCGTTGGGCCCCAACAGTCCGTACGCCCCCGGGCCCAGGCTCAGCGTGAAGTCATTCACGCCGATGACCTTGCCGTAGAGCTTCGTCACATGGGAAAGTTCAATCATGGAACACCAGGAAGTGGGAGAGGCTTCCAGCCTGTCAGGATTTTAGTCGTCAATGGAGAACTCCTCTCTGGACAACGGTCATGATGATCGCAGCTGGGATGGCTGAGGAACTGGTGCGAAACCACTTCCCGGTTTGAACACCAGGAATTGAACAGAAGGTCGCAAAGGAAGCAAAGGGTTCGATTCGAATTCCCTTTGCCTCCTTTGCACTGCAAACCATTCCAGATTGCGAGTCGTGAGAGATTTCTCGCGAGCTGCGAAAATTCTCGATGTCCCGAAAACATCTGTACCCCGAAGGGGTTGCACACCACAGCCCAGGGTCGCGACGCAGGAGCGCACCCTGGGAAACGAGGCTCGGGGTAGCCCAACCCTGAAGGGGTTGTACACCCGCGCGACCGATGTAGAACCCCTTCAGGGTGCGCTTGCTTGCGGCGTCTTGACCCAGGGTGCGCTCCCTGCGGTCGCGACCTTGGGCTGTGATGTGTCGACCCCTTCGGGGTGCAGAGGGCGGCTCAACAGAGGAACGGTTGTCTGGCGAAAGGCTTCTCCTTTTGTTGCGGCTCTGCCACGCTGCGACCTTCTGTTCAAAATCCAATCGAGAAGTGGTTTTAGACCATGTACTGAGTCAGGAATGACAGGCTGGAAGCCTATCCCACTTACACGCGCATCGGGGCTGAGATCCTCCGAAACAAGATCGCCAGCGAGATGACCGTGATCGCCACCAGAATCGCGATCGAGACCACCACGTCCTCCAGCTTGGTGAACCCGAAGACCCAGCTCTGGACGCGACCGAGCGTGTGATACAGCGACAGATGGGTCCACGCCGACTCCTCCATGAAAGCGACCTGCTCCTCCGGAGATCGAAACCGCCCGGAATTCATCGCTTGGGAAGCTGTGGCCGCCCAATACGTAAACCACCCCAGAATCCAGACCATGAACCAAGCGAATCCCGCGTAGCGCGTCTCCTGCGTCAACGACGAGAAGCAAAGGGCCAGCACCGAGGTCGGGAGCATCAAGACCACCGACGCTCCGAGAATCCGCAGTGGCAAGTCCCAAGTCGCCGCCACCACGCTCAGGTTCGGGGACAGTAGCACTCCCAGTACATACAAGACCAATGCCGGGAGGGTGGAGATGATCGACAGAAAGACCCACAGACTCGCGAGCTTACCCAGGACGTACTCCCCTCGGATCAGCGGTCTGGAAAAATAGATCAAGAACGCCCGCGAGCGGATGTCCTGCGAGATCAGCGGGGGGGCCACCATCCCCACGACCATCACCATCACCACGCCTTGCGGGTAGCGGAAGAACGACTGTAACAACCAGGCCCACACCGTGTGCCGACTCGATTCCAGGTCGCCGCTCTGGACTGAGGCGCGGATCTGATCGAAGGCGGGTGTCGGGGGCAACCCCCGCATCATCCCGCCCGCCATCTGCCGCCAATCCGGGTAGAGAGCCGCCTGCTCCCAGATAAAGAACCCCACGGAAAACCAGACAGCTGGCAGCCACGCCAGAAACATCATCCGCTTCAGCCAGCTGCTCGTCCACGCGCGACGCACCCCGACCGCAGCAATGACCGCCCAGCGCATCCAGCCGGGTTCTAGCTGTCCGTTCCAGCCACGATAGCCGAGATGGTTCACGCCATGTCCCGACAAGGCGACGGTCGGGGCGATCGGATGGGCCACTGAAGGAGGGCCGGCAGTCTGCTCAAGCATGATGGGACTCCCCGCGTACGGCGTTCAAGAAAATCTCTTCGAGCGAATTGCGAGATGGAGTCAGCGAACGAATGCCCACCCCACACTCCGCCGCCAGCTTCCACACCTCATCGGCCAGAGTCGCGGGGGCCCCGTGCAGGAGCAGCGTGCCGCTGGGGCGTTCTTCGCACGAGATTCCTCGGCTGCGAAGTGTCCCCAGAAAACGAGCCGGATCACCCAGTAGACGAACCTCCAGAGCCGGGACTGCGGGGCGGCTGAGTTCGCTTAATTTCTCCGAGACTTGCACCCGCCCTCCCGCCAGGATCACGACCGAATCGCTGATCGACTGCACATCGGGCAGGATGTGCGTACAGATCAGCACCGCTTTCCCGTGGTCCTTCGCCAGCAGCCGAATGCGGTTGAGCATGATCTGTCGCTCTTCCGGGTCCAGCCCCGAGGTCGGCTCGTCGAGAATCAGTACCGGCGGGTCATGGACGATCGCCTGGGCGAATCGCATCTTCTGCCGCATCCCCGTCGAGTACGTCTCGACTGGACGATACCGCTCCTGGGCGAGCCCGCAGAAGTCGAGGATCTCGTGCGCCCGCCGTAAGGCTTCCACCGCCGAGAAGAGCGACAGCTGAGCGACGAACTGCACGCACTCGACGCCGGTCATGCCATGCAGATAACAGTCATCCTCGGGCATGTACCCGACCTTGGCCCGGATCTCCCGAGCCTGCCGACCGACCTCATAATTGAGCAACCGCCCATGCCCGCTGGTCGTCCGCACCAGCCCGAGCAGCACCTTAATCAGCGTCGTCTTGCCCGCCCCATTCGGCCCCAGAAGTCCGGTTACGCCCGACTCGATCTTCAGCGAGACATGATCGAGCGCCCGGAACTGTCCATAGTCCTTGGTGATCTCGTGGAGTTCGATCAGAGCGGGCATAAGGTGGGACGTGAGCAGCGGACAAGGAACACGGGACGACGACTCGCCCCCCAGAAATCCATCTCCGACATACTCCCTGCCAGCGCCACCGAATGCAAGAGGGCCAAGCAGCTCGGTTGGTAATCAGGAATGAGTGGAGTGGAAAACGAGATCGGGAACCGATGTCGCCATGATATCGAGATCGCGGGACTGTTGGCCCTTGTCTCGTCCCTGTGGCGATATCAAGTCGCATGAGCCCCGGCCTGCCCCGCCTCCACAGTGAACGAGGCCCGAGTCTGAATGTGGCCGCCCGGTTGGGTCACGTCTTCGACCACCACGTAGTCACTGACCCAAGTCTTCGGTGTCACCAGACAACGGACGTAGCCGCGCTCGCGGTTGTGGAACCGGAGACCCGGATTCCGTGCCACCAACTTGTCCAATCCGGAGGGGACTAACTGTCCGTTGCCCCCGCTCGAAATACTCGTCGCGACAAACTCGGTGGCCACGACCGGCAGCTCCGACTTCATCTCATCGACGCGGAGATCGTTCACCCAGTTCGAGTGAATGTCACCAGTGAGCACCACGGGGTTCGAGACTTTTCGGTCGGCCATGAACTGCACCAAAGCGGTTCGCTCATGTGCGGCACCAGGCCATTGATCCATCGAGAACTTGTCCTCGCTCCGGTCAATCATCCCCATCATCACCTGCTGTGCCAAGACATTCCAGCGGCCCTTCGAAGCGAACATGCTGTCTTGCAGCCAGTCCCTCTGGCGAGTCCCGAGCAGGCTGTTCTGGGGATTCCAAGCGGCTTCATTCAGCGGGTCGAGGCCATCCCCATTGGGCTGATCCGTGCGGTACTGACGAGTATCTAGCACGTAGAACTCCGCCAGGGAGCCAAAGCTCGCCTTGCGGAATAGCTGCATGTCGGGACCGCTGGGCAGCGATTCGGGACGCAAGGGCATCATCTCGTAGTACGCCTGGTACGCCGCCGCGCGTTGCACCAGAAACTGCACCGGGTCACGCGGTGTCGTCTCACCACTGCGCAGCTCCGCAATGTCATCGGCACAGTTATTATCAAACTCATGATCGTCCCAAGTCACAAACCACGGGCATTGGGCGTGCATCTTTTGGAGCAGCGGATCAAGGCGGTACTGCATGTGCCGTTCGCGGTAATCGTCCAGCGTGATGATCTTGCCATCACGGGGACCGCTGTGCTTCCGCACCAACTTGTCCTTGCCAGGATACTCGTAAATATAATCGCCCAGATGAAATACAAGATCCAACTCGTCGCGGGCCATCTGCTCGTAGGCCGTGAAGAGCCCCTGCTCATAATGTTGGCATGAAGCAAACGCGAATCGCAGCTGACTGGGCATCGCGCCCGGAGCGGGCAGAGTCCGGGTGCGGCCCGTGGCGCTGGATGCATCCCCAGCGAGAAACCGATACCAGTACCAGTGATCCGGCTTCAGCCCCATGGGCACCACATGGACACTGTGCCCGAGTGGGGATGTGGCGACAGCTGTCCCCGAGGCGACGACATTCCGGAACGAATCATCCTCGGCCACCTCCCAGCGGACCGCGACGTTCTCTGGAGGCATCCCGCCATCGGGCTGCAGTGGCTGTGGTGCGAGTTTGGTCCACAGGACCACACTGTGGTCATCCGGATCACCCGAAGCGACGCCGAGTGAGAATGGGTTGGACGAGAACTCGACCGCACGGTCCGCAGCGGAAGCCCGCACCCCCCACATCGGTAATGCAGCCAGAGCCGTCCCATAGGCCAGAAAGAGTCGCCGCGAGAGCTGGCCCTCGTGTCGAACGGCTGCGGGGATCCGATTCAAATCGAGCATGGAGGTCTCCGGAACAGATCACAGTCGCTCATCCAATCGACTCGATGAACCCCTTGAATTGTCACAGCCACTCATGATATTTCGCCAAAACATCGACGAGTTATCTGCAAACTTTGCAGTCGGCGTGGTGACTGGATGGCAGGGATGGCCACTGGTCGGAGCTCTGAGAGCCTCCCAGCTTCCGAGTGGTCAACACATTCAATGGTGATGATGTTCGCCGAACAGCTCATGCTTCTTGTCGCCCTTGGCATAGACGTACGCGAGCAGGTCGAGGATTTCCTCGCGCGTCAGCTTGCTCAGCAGACCCTGCGGCATGATGGAGGTCGGCGACTTCTTGCGCTCATCAATCTCCGAGACCAGCAGCACAGCGGGCTCCCCCTTCGACAGCGGGTCGACGAGGACTTTCACTTCGGTCGGAGTTTCCGACACGATCATCCCCGTGACCACCTTGCCGGAATCCATCACGAAGATGTGCGACTGGAATTTTTCAGTAATTTCCTTGGAAGGCTCGAGGATGGAACGCAGCAGCAGCTCTGTGGAGAACTTGTTGGGGTCGATCTTCGTCAGGTCCGGTCCCAGTTCGCGCCCCTCGTTATTGAGCTTATGACAGCCCACGCAGTTGGCGACCTTGAACAGATTCTTGCCGACTTCGAACGAGCGGCCATGCGGCAGCTTCTTCTCGTCGCCGATGAGGTCGTCGAACTTCCACTCGGTGTTGCGACCGACCGACTTTAAGAGTTCATCGGCGAGCGGCAGCGGATGAGCGGCCAGGTAGGCATCCGGGTTCGCCTGGAACTCCTCCAGGTTGTCCACCACATAGAGCGCCCCGAACATGCGCCGCCAATGCCCCGGATAGGTGCAGACATAGGGGTACACGCCCGGCGTCTTCGGCACTTCGTAACTCAGAGCCTGTGTCTCGCCGGGGCTCAACAATCGGCTGGAGACCAGCACCTTGTCGGACTTGGGGACGAAGTGGCGGTCCTTGGCGTCGGCATCGCGAGCAGTGGCTTCCGCCAGCAGGCCGACTTCTTCCAGTGATCCCGGCTGCACAATCGCGAAATTGTGAGGCATGTTGTCGGTGTTTGCGATGCGGAACTCGACTGGCTTGCCCGCCTGCACGACGATCATTTCCTTATCGTAGATCATGCGCTCGACCACCGTGCCAATCGCAATCACACACACATCAAGATTCTCCAGTCGATCGGTAATCGCCTTCGCCTGCTCGGGAGTGAGCTTGGCCGACAACGACTTGGCGAGTGCGATGGCATCCATCGCTGGACCCGCTGTGCGGAACCGAGCCGGGATACCGCTGAGGTAGCCGACGAGGTTGTCGACCAGTCCGGGGACTTCCTTCTCCGCCCAGTGCTGCTCCGGGATCGTCCGCAGCACGCTGATCGCAGCTGCGCGGTTGCGGTCGGCTTTCACCAGCGAAGCGAGGTCGAGGAACTTCTCGGCCTCGTGTCCGGGAATCGCCGCCAGCGAGCGGATGGCCACATCGTGCAGCGTCTCTCCGCCCCCACTGACAGTGAGTTGGCTCGCTGCAATCTTCTGCCTCGGCAAGTCGGGACCGGACCACGCGACCTCCAGCCCATCCCCGCCGCCGTTATCAAAGTAGGTCACGACGAGTGGGTGCGAACCGGCAGCTAGCTCGGCGGTTCCGCTTTTCTCGACCATGCCGTGCAACCCATCGTTGTCGATTAACAACTTGTCATCGAGGTAGACCCGCGAGCCATCGTCCGAGGCGATGAAGAACGTGTACTTCCCCTTCTTCGGAACCTGGATCATGCCGGTGAAACGCAGAGCAAACTCGTCTGGCTCCAATCGTTGCGGCACGTTCATGACGATCTCCGGCACAATGCCGCTGGCCTTCGGCTGGAGCTTGGCCAGCGTTTCGATCGCCACGTTCTTCGGACTCGGATGGAAGAAATCGACTTGAATACCCGCTTGCAGCAGTGCGGCTCCGCCGGGCTCGGCCTGGAGATTCGGCGGTAGTTCGAACATCAACGAGCGGACCTCGTTGTACAGGCCACCACGCAGCTTCTCATCCGCAATCGAGGGGACCGCCGCCAGCAAGTCACGCAGACTTTCCTTGCTCTTTGAGGCCGCGAAGAACGCGGCATCGCCCGATCCATCGGCAGTGATCCAGGCCACGTAGCCGAGCTGCCGAATCGAGGGGGCAGTCGCTTTAGTCGCGAGGTTCTCAATCCGCGCGTGTTCCTTCTTCAGGTCAGCGGGGGTCTGCTCGCTAAGCAGCTGGCCCAGTCCTCCGAGGGCATCGGCTTGGTTGTTGGCATCTCGCTCCTCGATGAGAGCGAGGAGGACCGGGAGTGAACTCGCCTTGCGGATTTCAGCAAGGCCACTCAACGACTCGCGGAGCGCCTTGGTCGAGGCGTTCGGTCGCTTGAGGATCGCCTCATAGACCGCTTCGGTCCGGGGCAGTTTGAGCAGATCATCGACGCTGGCATTCCGCAGGGCATAGCCTTGAGCCGCCTTCGACAGCGGCTGGCCGCTGGCGACCGCGTCTTGCACCAGCTTGTCGACATTGATCTTACTGCGTGCGAAGTTGAGGACCGTGTCGAGTTCCGGATCGGTCGGGCGACCGGCGACTTCGAAGATGGCTTCCGCAGCTGCAACGCCTTCGAAGGAGACGGCGGCCTTGACGGCTTCTGCCCGCACGAGGGGGGCGCTGTCGCGAGCCGCTGCCAGAAGGGTCGGCTCCCAATCTGTGAGACGGGTGCCCCAATGGCCGAGTGTGCGAATGGCAGCTGAGCGAACGCGCGGATCGGCAGCTGTGAAGACCCGCTTGAGCAGATCGAGGTTCGGCACACGGTGTTCCTCGAACACCCACAGACATTCGAGCATTGCCTGGGCCTCGTCGGGCTGGGCGGGGTCGAGGGTACTGGCCCACTGGCCGACGGCGGCCACAACTTCCTGGGTCTCGCGACCACTCAGTTCCAGGCGAGCGCGATAGCGGTTGCTGTTTTCCTTGGTGAGGAAGGCTTGGCAGACTTCGGCAATCGGCTTCCCCTTGAGCTTGAGTGGCTTCAACAGAGGCCGATCCTTCGCGGTCACGCGATAGATGCGTCCGTGGGTATGATCGCGGTTCGGGTCACGCATGTTGTGCTGCATGTGACCGATGATCGCGTTGCTCCAGTCGGAGACATAGAGAGCGCCGTCACCGCCGACCTCGACATCGGTCGGTCGGAAGTTCGGATCGCTGGAGACCAGAATCGGTTCGATCTCGGTCGCGGTGATCTCCGCTCCGTTGTACGTCACCTCGTGCTGCAACACACCCAGGAAACCGATGCAGTTACAGATTAAGAAGTTGTTCTGGTTTTTCTCGGGGAAGTGGCTGCTGGAGAGGATGCCAGTCGCCGAGACCGGGCGAACTCGCATTTTGAACCAAGGCTTGTTGCCGATTCCCTTGCCGATGTTCACGTAGCCACCGCTGCCACCGGTGCCATCGTTGGCGAACTGATAGCCCCACTGATCGAACACATCGCCGTGCGGGTTGGGGCCGATGGGGTAATGAAACTCCATTTCGAACGTGCGCGGATTAAAACGATGCACCCCGCTTTCGCCCGAACGAACCGTTTGCGTCGGAGTTTCCATGGCCGCCATGTTGAAGATCCCGCGTGACCAGTACACCCAGCCGTCCGGCCCGACCAGCATGGCGTTGGCCGAGTGATGCGAGTCCGCGCTCGACAGACCTTGCAACATCCGAATCTTGACATCGGCCTTGTCGTCGCCATCAGTGTCCTTGAGGAACCACAGTTCCGGCAACGCCGCCACCAACATGCCGCCGCCCCAGAACTCGAATCCCGTCACGCTGTTCAGCTCGTCCGCAAAGGTGACACAGCGATCGGCCACGCCATCCCCATTGTCGTCCGGCAAACAGACGATCTTGTCACGACGCGGTTCCGCCGGATTCCAGTGTGGGTAGGACGGCCAGACCGACGCGAACAGGCGGCCATCCGTATCAACCGCCATCTGCACCGGCTTAATTAGCTCGGGGAACATCTCTTCCGAAGCGAACAGATTGACCTGCATCCCCTCGGCAATCTTCATCTTGTCGATGCCTTCCTTCCCGCTCAGATAGAGATGTTTGCCCCCCTCGAGCGGGCCCGGAATGTTCGTCTGCACCTCCAGTGCGGGAGGCAGGTTCCCATCCGAGACGGCCAGATCACCGCCCTTCGCGACCGCCCAGACCTTCGCATCACGGTTGGCGGTCATCACATCGAACATCTCCATCTCGCGCATCATCACATCGGCATTCGATTGCCCGAACCACGCCAACTTCGAGCGACCACCGAATACGTTGTAACCATCCACCACGCGGTAGCGGCTAAACCAGTGGTAGTTCTTGTCGAGGATCGCCTGCCGCAGCCGCTCGATCTGCTTCTCGTCCATCGAGATCTTCTCGACCCCGAACAACTCCTTCATGATCACATGGGCCACTGCCCGATCGCCATGATCGAGCAGATGAATCCCGTTCATCGTGAGCGGCTTGTCGGCAGCTGAGTAGAGCTTCTGCGTCGGGGTGAAGAGGTCGACGAACAGAACCTCCTTCGACGTACAGACTTCCTGCATGGCCTGGGTGTACAGGGCTAGCTTCTCGTTGTTCGCGCTGCCATCGGGTAGGTTGGGATTCTTGAGGTTCTCGTGAGCAATCGGCGAGAAGAACACCAACCGGGGCGGGGCTTTGCCGTCGTACTTCTGCGCGTGCATCCCATCGATCGTCTCGGCCAGATCCTGGCGGAAGCCGTCGAGAGCAGGTGCCCCACGCAACGCTTCGTTGTAACCGAAGAAGCAGAAGATCACGCTCGCCTGCGTCTTGGTCAGCCACTCATCTGGACTGCCGAAATTGTCTTCCCGCTGCCGGACTTTCAACTCGTCGCCCGAGAAACCGAGGTGGCGGAACGTCAGATCCAACTCGGGGTAGAGCGAGTGAATGCTCGTCTCCAGCCACGCCGAGTGCTGCATCCGATCAGCTGTCGTATTGCCGATGAGGGAGATGTGGTCTCCCTGTTGCAGCTTCAACGTGGGCTCGGCCGCCAGAGCCGAACTCGACACGAGACTGGTCAGAATCAGCAGGCCAGCTGAAATCCAAATGAATGAGCTACGGATCATCTCTGGTGTTCCTGCTTCGATCGCAAGGTCTCATGGAGTTGCCTGGATTCAGTCCCAGACTTCGTATCTGGTTTATACCCGATCTCACCCGAGGAGCAATTGACGAGCCGATTGTTCGGCAGGGATGGCAGGCCAGTGGCATGGCCAATCCGGGGCTGCTACTGTGCTTGCTGGGCTGCCATTTCCACTCTGGGCTCGACTGAGATCTCCTATGCTGACTCGCTTACTCGGACTGCTGCTCCTGTTCGGACTCTCGGTATCCTCTGCTCAAGCGGCGGACGAACTTCCCCTCCTGTTTTCGGAAGACTTCGAGTCCGGGAATCTCGCCCACTGGTCGGCGACCGATCCGACGGCCTGGAAGATCGAGACCGAAAACGGGTCACAGGTGCTGCATCAATTCCGCCAGAGTCAGGTGGCCACTCCGGTCCGCTGTCCGTTCAATCGGGCTGTGATTCGCGGGATCCGTGTCAGCGATTTCCAGCTGGATGTTGATGTGCAGACGACGGCCAGAGACTATCCGCATCGCAGTCTCTGTCTGTTCTTTGGGTATCAAGACCCATCGCACTTCTATTATGTGCATCTGGGGCAGAAGGCGGACGACCATGCGAACCAGATCTTCATCGTCAATGCCGCTCCGCGAGTCAAGATTTCGAGGACATCGACGAACGGCACGCCATGGGATGACAAGTGGCACCATGTCAGAATCCAGAGACTTACTGAGTCCGGCGACATTCAAGTCTTCTTCGACCACATGGATCAGCCGATCATGACGGCCAGTGACAAAACGTTCACGGGGGGCGAGGTGGGGATCGGTTCCTTTGACGATACGGGCCGATTTGACAAATTGGAATTGCGAGGCGTACCTGCCGCTCGCTAAATAGAGAGTGGGCCGAGATTCTTTCCCGTCTGTTCGACTCTGGAACTGCAGTATGTTGCTCCGAATTCTCCTGGCTGGTGTGATCTGTCTTTTCTCGCAGCATTCGGTGGTTGCGGAACCGACGGTGTTTTTTCGAGGGAAGCAGATCACGTATCGCCATTTCGTCTATGGGGAAGTCAGTTCCGCAGCCACTCGATCAGGCACGATCAACCTCGGATACGCTCATGGATTGAGGCCGGGACAGGATGTGGGAGTGTTGCGTCGTAGCGACGGTCGGCTCATTCCGATAGGCGTGCTGCGGTTGATTGAAGTGCGACCCGGAGATGCTTACGGAAAGTTCGATGGCATTTTCACTCTGAAACGTGACGACTTAATCATCGTTTCTGCCCGAGAACTGGATCTCTGGCAGGGGCGATCACGATCTGATCAATTGGTGATGCAGTCGCTCTTGTCGAGAAACGGGAAGGGCTACGATACCGGGGACGTGACTCCGGCTCTCCTCAACGAAGTCGGACGCGATGATGACCTGATCGTCTACCGGCCGCCTGTTTTGCACGTCAACGCAGAAGCGCATTCCATGCTCAGTCCCGCTGTCCGCAACACAGTCATTCGAGGGGCGTTCCGTCCGGCCAGTCTCAATGAAGATAGCACCGTGAGTCCTCTTTCCTACGAGGATCAACAGCTGAGTCCGGATTCGCCAACCCTGGATTTAGAAACCGCTTTTTCCCGGTTCGTGCTGTCCAATGCTTCTGAAAAAACCGACATCAATGTTCAGCAACTGCGAATGCTAGCCAGCGAATTGCCGGGATTGGTTGACCCCGATGATGTCAATGCCGACATTGATCGGGCGAACATTCAAATCCGCAACCTGCTTCGTCCGAAATAAATAGAGCAGACAATTCTCCCAGGAGACTCATGTCAAGAGTCTTTCCTTCAAACGGTCTAGTCGGACCGCAACATCAGGCTTGGATACCTGAAACGCTGGTCACGTGGTCGACACAGGTAGCAGGTCCGGCGTTTCGATGGAGCGGTAGGCCGTCTTGACCATCTTGAAGCCCAGCGTATTGTACAATTGCATAGCCGGTCGATTGTCGGCGGTGACCTCTAAGGCAACTCGCTGGATGCCAACGGCTTGAAACCCGGCCAGCGACTTCAGCAGCAAGGCCCGGCCCAGACCAGCTCCCCGGTGCAACCGGCAGATTCCGATGTTCTGAACCGATCCAGAGTGTCGCGTCGCTTGCAGCCCTTGCACTGTTCCGACCGGAATCGGACCCGTGAACTCATTCGCGACGAAGCGAATCAGCCAAGTCGCCTGGGGCAGGAACGACGGATGATGTGCGATTTCGTGCATCAAATTCCGACACCCATCGATCACACCCAGACACGGAAACAGTTCTGTATCCGGTTCCCCATTGAAGCTGAGATATTTGGCCTGTGCGTGTGACTCGCACAAACTGGGATGCCACCCCGACCAGACATATCCCTTCGGCAACTCCGCGCGCGGCAGTGTCCGGCGGAGGTCGATCTCCATGCGAAATCGTTTGAAGTGGGTCGTGGGCATCGGAGGCGACCTAGGGCGTAACGTGCGGCTCTTATAACGCTACAGCATGAGAGCCGGATGTCAACTGGAGTTATGACGGAATCGATCGAGTTCCGGCATGAACACTCCCCGTTAGCCGCGACGCGAAGTCCTCGTAGCGGAGCGCTCGCTCACTTCCGATCCTCAATTCCTCGTTAAGAACTCATCCGTGTTAAATAGCAGCCGGGCGAGGCTAGTCCACGCCGCTGAGTCGGGCAGCGGGGTGTCTGGAAACCCGGACGGGGCCAGCTTCGACGCGGCCTCCGAATCGCGAGTGTATAAGGCTTGCTGGCGGGTCCAGTAGTCGACGAGGAGTTGCTGCTCGGCACTGGACGGCTCGCGGATCAGGCACATGCGAAACATGCGTCTCACTCGTTGAGCAGTGTCGGTGGTCGGCTCTTGGACGACGCGCTCGGCGAGCTTCCGCGCCAGCTCGACAAACATGGGGTCGTTGGCGACGGCCAGTGCCTGGAGCGGGGTGTTCGAGCGCGAGCGGCGGGTGCAGACGGTACTGAACTCCGGAGAGTCGAACGTGGTCAGCAGCGGGTACGGGGCGCTGCGATAGAACATGGTGTAGAGCGTCCGGCGATAACGATTGGGGCCCATCGACTCGGGCCAGTTCTTGGAGTTCTGGGTGAAGCTGTAGACCCCGGCGGGCTGCGGCGGATAGACACCGGGTCCGCCGATGCGGGGGGTGAGCGCACCCGAGGTCGAGAGTATCAAGTCACGGACAATCTCGGCATCGACGCGGACGCGCGACTGCCGTCCGAGCCACAGATTACGCGGGTCGAGGGCCACTGCCTCGGGACGTTCCGCACTCGATTGCCGATAAGTCCGCGAGGTCACGATCCGGCGGTGCAGTTGCTTCATCGACCAGCCGGTCTCCATAAACTCGGCAGCCAGCCAGTCGAGAAGTTCGGGATGCGTTGGCGGTGTGCCCTGGGAACCGAAATCATTCTCGGTCTCCACAAGTCCGCGCCCGAAGTACCGCATCCAGGTGCGGTTGACGATCACCCGCGCGGTGAGCGGATTGTCCCGGCTGACCAGCCAGCGAGCGAGGTCGAGACGGGTCTTCAACTCTGGTGATTGACCAACGACCAGTGCCGCCGGGACCGCAGTGGGCAACGCTCCGGCCTCGGTGTCCGGCGTCAGGAAATCACCTCGATCGAGTCGATACGTCTCACGAGTTGTAGCGGTGTCCTGCATCACCATCTGATTGACGGGGCGGCCAGCTCCGGGGAGTTGGGCCTCCAGTTGTTGGACCTGTGCCTTAGCCACGGCGAGTTGGGTTTTGATCTCGGCACTCTCGTTGACGGGCGGAGTGACATCCGACACGTCGAGGGCAAATCGACCGATGAGATAGCCGGTGTTGACTTCGTGTTTGAGAAAGAGTGCCGCCTCGATCTTGGCGAGTGGCTCCGCCAGGACGAACACCGCTTCGTGAGGAGAATTGATCGACAACTCCGGCTTCGCCTTCTTCTGAGCATCGCTGACGTTAATCGCCCAGCCGGTCGTCGACTTGTCATCGATCACGTGGAGGACATCGAACTCCGGCTGCGAGTGATCGGCTCCGGCGGCAATGAAGCGAGTGACCTTGTCGCCGACCTTGATCTCAGCATCGGTCAGCACGAAGTTGCCGTTGCTCGCCAGTCCAGGGCCTGTCTTCGGCAGAGACTCATGCGGCAAGACTCGCAACCGGATTGCGGTCACTTTCTCTCGGGGCGAACGGATATTGACTTGATAGGTGTCGTTCGGCTGCCCCTTGAAATCAGTGAGTAATGACCCATCCGATTGCCGCAAAAACGAGCCCATGCCAAGGGTCTTGTACTCGA
The DNA here is from genome assembly GCA_031431195.1 of Planctomycetota bacterium. GTDB lineage: Bacteria > Planctomycetota > Planctomycetia > Planctomycetales > Planctomycetaceae > TH-plancto1. Next base: position 29,977 of record JANPCU010000083.1, read on the forward strand.
CGAGTTCGGCAGGTTGCCAGTTCCAGGCATGAGCCAGCAGGTTGTTCGACTTCGACGCCGCAAGCTGCTTCTCTAAGTCGATCACCGTGACACGCAGCGGCTTCAGCACTTCCAGTCGAGCGAGTTGCTCAGCTCTCCAGCCAAAGACTTCCTGCTCCAATACGGGGACCGTCGTCGCCTCATTGTTGGCGTCGTCGCACTGATTGAAGAAGGCGTAAAGTTGGTAGTACTCGTTGTGGCTGAGCGGGTCGTACTTGTGCGTATGGCATTGGGCACAGCCGACGGTCAGGCCGAGCCAGACGGCTCCGGTCGTGTTCACGCGGTCGATGATCGCTTCGTGACGATACTGGTCCGGTTTGACGCCGCCCTCCTGATTGATGAGCGTGTTGCGGTGGAACCCGGTCGCGATCTGCTGAAACTTAGTCGGCTCGGGGAGGAGATCTCCGGCCAATTGTTCGATGGTGAACTGATCAAACGGCAAGTCGCGATTGACGGCGTCAATCACCCAGTCGCGGTACGGCCACATGGTGCGCGGACCATCAATGGAGTAGCCGTGCGAGTCGGCATAACGGGCCTGATCGAGCCAGTGCCGCCCCCAGCGCTCGCCGTAATGCGGGCTGAGCAGGAGCCGGTCAACGAGGTTCTCGTAAGCATCCGGGGCCGTGTCAGCTGCGAAGGCGTCCGCATCCTCGGGGGTCGGCTGAAGGCCGAGGAGATCTTGATAGAGGCGGCGAATGAGCGTCGCCCGATCGGCTTCGGGAGAGAGTGCCAACTGCTGCTTGATCAGAATGTCGACGATGAAGGTGTCAATCGGATGCGTCGCAGCTTCTCCCCCGGACTGTGGGACACCCGGTCTCTCCACGCGGCCAAACGCCCAATGCGGGGCATAGGCCGCGCCTTCATCGATCCAGCGTTTGAGTAACTGCTTCTGCGCATTGGTCAACTTCTTCCCACTGGTTGGCGGTGGCATCTGCTCGTCAGGATCAGTCGAGAGGATGCGATTCCAGACCTCACTCTCGCTCGACTGGCCGGGAACAATGGCCGCGTGCCCCTGATGCCAAGCCACAGCTGGCTCGCGCTCATCCAGACGCAGCTCAGCCTTGCGGGACGAGGGGTCATACCCGTGACAGGCGAAGCAGTTCTCGGAAAGGATCGGGCGGATCTGACGGGAAAAGTCGACTGGCGAATCGGCGGACTCGACCGCGTTCCCCAGCATCCCGCTGCCAGCTGCGATCAAGCAGGCCCATGCTGCTCGCCATGTCGTCATGTAGAACTCCGGGAATCAAACGTGAGAGAACGGTACTAAACGCCTCTTCAGCATAACGGTTTGCGACTCCCCGGTCAGCCGGGTATTCAAAAACGAGTGAGCGTTACAACTGTCCGGTTAATCGTTTTGAGATTGGTTGAAACACTCCGTCATACTTAAGGTTGCGTCGAATCTGGAGCGCGCACGATCTCCACTCCGTCTGTCAGAATCGCCCCTTTGCGGCATGGACCGGGCCGGGGCGGAACAGATGGTCTTTTCGCAGCCCATTCAGGCCATCCAAAACTTCCCGCCAGTAGTCGATGGCATACATGTACCCGCGAGCGAACCCGAAGTCCTCAATGTTGTCGACCTTGGTCTTGTTCCCCGGACCTCGATCACCCCCCGCCCCGAAACACCCGGTACAAACCCTTATCAGGTTTCGAGCCGCTTTTGTGCGTATCGTCGGACCAATAGTTGCACCATTCATTCAAATTCCCCTGCATGTCGTAGAAGCCCCACGGATTCGGCTTCCTAGTCCCCACTACATGTGCGTAACCCCTGTTGATGGGATTCGAGTTCGTTGTCTTCGAACCCGGCGTTGTAAAGATGAGTGAGCGTGAAATAGCGATAGAAAGGGCGGTCGCGGTCATTGGCATCCCCCAGATCCTGGGATATGGCAGCCAGCATATCGTCAGGGGAGAGGAATTTGCGATTGACCTCAGCCGTAAATGTCGGGGCTTCCGCATCAATCCACTGTTTGAGAGCCTCGATCTCAGCGGCTGGACGTTTCTCACCGTCTGGAGGCATCTCGCCTTGAGAGACACGCTCGAACAGTTTGGACGCTTCAGGATCGCCAGGAACGATAAGTTCCCGCACGAGCCGCTTGCGATTCAGTGCGTAATTGAAGCCCCCTTCGTTGGCTCCGCCTTCCCCGTGGCAAGTGAAGCAGCGTTCTTTGAGAACACCACGAGCCTTGGCAGCACTCTCGCTTTGAGCGACCGCCACCTCAGCCCACCCACAGATAAGGAGGACAAACGCAATGCACTGTGAAAGGCGAAGCATGTCGACCTCGAAACCGAGAACCGTTCGGAACTGCAAGAATAGGATAACGCCGTCCGCATGCGATTTCTTCCCGACAATTCCGGTGGACTGAAAAATATTCCCGTGAGTTCCGGAACGACAACCAGTTCTGCCTCGAACCGGGCGATGATCTACGTCCTCAGCGCCTGGACCGGTTAACGCAAAGGCGAGATCGGTAGCCTGACCACGCAGTCGTTCGACCTCCTGGGCAACCCCCCGACCGTGACCGTGGCAGCCGCGTATAGCAAGCGGCGTCGGCAGGACACACAGGTGCTGCACGTCGAAGTGGTCCAACTGATGCAAGAGTGGCTGGTGATGCAGGGCCGGATGTTACCAGACCGGCTGTGGTTTCCGATCTCCGGGAGTGTCCCCGGAGGGACGGAACGCAAGACGGCCAAGATGATGCGGGTGGACCTCGCTTCAGCGCGGCACGCATGGATCGCCGAAGCCTCCACAGACGACGAGCGGAACCAGCGCGGCGTCCGACTTCCTGGCCTACTGCGACCAGCGGGGCCGGTACGCCGACTTCCATTCGAACCGCCACACCTTCATCACCAGCCTCTCCCGCAACCACGTCTCGCCACGGACCGCCCAAACGCTCACCCGCCATTCGGACATCCGGCTGACGATGCAGACCTACACCCATATCGAACTCGCCGACCAACAGGCCGCGATCGCCTCGCTCCCCGCACCGCCGCGTGCCAACGCCCCGGTGGTCCCCAGTGGCGTCACCGCGCCCCAGACGACCCGCTAGTTGGTTCTCCGAACCGGTCGCCCCGTGGGCCAACCCGTCGCGTCACCGCGCCCCAGAACTCCGGACGTGGAAAAACGTCCCAATGGCCCGCTGCTGACCTTCGGTTTTTTCGACCGTGAGCCAACAGCGAAGGTGCCCACAGTGGTGCCATGAGGTCACAAAAGGTGCCCCTATTGGTGCCATACAGCTCGCATCAAAACAGCGACACTTTGCATCGTTTTGCACTGAAAGAACCCAAATCCGGACCAAAAAACCGGAGGTACGCGACGCCCTAACCCCCACACGGGGCACAGAGATACGCCACCGATGCGATGGTGGCTAGGAGACTTACGACGACACACATCGCCAGAAAAACAAAATGCACCTGGGAGGGTTCGAACCTCCAACCTTCGGTTTCGAAGACCGATGCTCTATCCAGTTGCGCTACAGGTGCAGCTGCGGATGGAGTATCTCGTGTTCGGGGCGATGAATCAAGGATGCAGGTCAGTCGACATGCGGGCTAGCTGGCGGTGAGAGTTGGCATGTCCGCAGAGGGGACTCGCTGAGGCGAGATTTTAGACTGGCGGAGATTGATCGGGAGATTCCGAGGCGAGGGAATCGGGCAGCACGACTTGTCGCAATTCGATGAGGAACTCTTCGATCTTCGAATCACGCCGAGTCGCCGTCTTGTTGAGCTGGAACAGAAAGGCTGTCTGCTCATCTCCGGGCTCATTCGCAAACGTCACCTGAATACAACGGCGACTCCCGACTCGCGTCAACACTAAGAGGCTATCCGAAAAGCCGCGCTGACATCACCCAATAAAACATCTATGTTTGAGCCGTCACCAAGCCAAGGAGTGCGGCAGCATGGCGGATGGAATCGGCGGATCTCGGAAGGCGTACGGGACGGATTTATCGGCCGCGC
>JANPCU010000084.1:0-3896 GCA_031431195.1 Planctomycetota bacterium
AGAGAGAGAGAGAGAGAGAGAGAGACGTGTCAGTCAAAGCATCTCAGCGAGTGAGAGTCGCTGGTTCAAAGCCCAGAGGTTGCCACCTCTGGGCTTTCTGAAAACTGAAAACTGGCCACAGACCACTGACCGCTGACCGCTCCACTACCGCACATCGTCCTGGCTGTCGCAGAAGTCGGCCTGGTCGCAGAAGCCGCTGCCGCTGGTGTAGCCCTTGTGGCCGCTGGAGCAGCTCGTGCGGTAGCTCTGTTGGACCGAGCTGAAGGCTGAGCCGACGTCTTCCAGTTCGTTGTTGATGTTCAGCGAAACCTCGCTCAGTCCGACGACCAAGCCGAGAATCGCGATGGTCGAAACCAGCACCAATTCAGCGGAAACAATGAAACCAGCTTCGTCGTTCTTCAGGGCGGCGATGAGCTTGAGCATGAGAAATTCTTTCGTGCGGTGGGGTCGTGTTGGTCGTTCGAGGTGAGCGTCACTTCGATGAGAATGGGTAATGCAGCCTCAGTGCCAAACCGGTCGAGCTGTGTTCAGAAATCTTGACAACGAGGACGGTCGCACCTCGTAACACCGACTCCTTAAATGGCTTACGCCCAGTCAAAAAACATCGTTCCCCGGTCCAGAGCTTGAACACCCGCCCGAGCCGGATGAGGCGATTTCGCCACAGAAAACACTGGGTTCCAGCCACCCCGCCGCAACTCGTGCAGCCGCCACGTGTTCCCCCATGAGGCGAAAACGCCCCGCTGAGGCGTTCCGGAAACACGCCGGTCTCAGTCATCCGAAACCCCAGCGCGAGCCCCGACCGCTCGCGAGCAGCTGCCCCCAGATCGCCCTCGCAGGTCGAGACTTCGCTGGTCCCCCTCTGCGCAAATCGGGGACCGCTGGGGAGGATACTTGGCGCGGGGAGCCATGAGACCGTTCGTAGGACGGACGTCCTCGTCCGTCCGTGTGGAAGACGTGTGGGATCGACGGACGAAGACGTCCGTCGTACGTCTCATTCTGGCCCGCGCGAACTATAGCCACAGATGAACACAGATGCCCCCCGCGTGGCGTGGCCACAACAACGGGGGGGCCGGATGAATCGTCCACAGATTTCGCAGATTAGCACAGCTTTCGGAGACTGGGTCGCGGCTGGGTGGCGGGGCATCCTTTCCGGCGAATCCCTCTGGCTCTCGGTTCCCTGACGAGTGGCTGGTCGCTCCCTTATACTATCAATTATCGCTTCATCTCCTCTCAGGTTTTCCATGTCCGTCCGCATCACCAATCTGCGTCTCCCTGTCGGTGAGTCGGAACTGACTTTGCCGTCACTGATCGCGAAGCGGTTGAAGCTTCCGACCGATGCGGTGCAGCGGTTTCAGATCCTGCGGAAGAGTCTTGACGCCCGCAAACGCACCGATCTGCTCTTCGTCTACTCGGTCATGGTGGAACTCAAAGAGGAGTCCGACGTTCTGCGGCGTTGGAAGAACGACCACGATGTGCAGGTCTTCCAGCTGGAACTGTTCGACGATCCCGCTCCCGGTCAGCAGCCCCTGGAGGAGCGACCGGTCGTGGTGGGCACTGGTCCAGCGGGTTTGCTGGCGGGGTATTACCTGACCCTCAAGGGATACCGCCCACTGCTGATTGAGCGGGGCGCGGCAGTCAAGGAACGGGTGCCAGCGATTCGCACGTTCGAGTCGGGCGGCGTTCACGATGTCGAGAATAACTATCTGTTCGGCGAAGGTGGGGCCGGCTGCTTCTCGGACGGCAAGCTGACCTGCCGCATGTCGGGGGCCGACTTCGAATGGGTGCTGCGGTCGTTCGTCACCTGCGGCGGACGCGAGTCGCTGGTCTATGAGCATCGACCGCATCTGGGCAGTAACAAGCTGCCGCTGATCTGCCGCAACTACCGCCGCGAGATTGAACGTCTCGGCGGCGAGTACAAGTTCCACTGCCGCATGGAAGGGCTGGATGTCGTGGATGGCCAGCTGCGTGGGATCGAGACCTCCAGTGGGTACATCGCGACTCGGCACGTCCTGCTGGGGATCGGTCACAGTGCCCGCGACTCATACACGATGCTGCACGAGCTGGGGTTGCCTCTCCAGCAGAAGGCGTTCCAACTCGGCCTGCGTATCGAACAACCACAAGATCAGGTCAACCACTGGAAGTATGGACGCGACTCGTACCTCGACATCCTCGGGGCCGCCGACTACAGCTTGGTCGCGAATGGCGAGCGGGACTTGTACTCGTTCTGCATGTGTGCCGGGGGGATCGTGATTCCGAGCATCTCCGAGCCGAACATGTTCTGCTCGAACGGCATGAGCAACTCGCGGCACGACACGCCGTTCGCCAACAGCGGGCTGATGGTCACGCTGAACCCCGACGAATTCGGCAGCTCGCATCCGCTGGCTGGGATCGAGGTCCAGCGAAAGTACGAGGCCGCGGCGTTCGAGCTGGCCGGGCGTAGCTACCAGGCTCCGATCATGTGGGCCAAGGACTTCGTGGACGAGAAGTCGACCCGCAGTGGAGAGAAGCTGTCGAGTTCGTATGAACGCGGGGCGGTGTCGGCGGACTTGAGACATGTGCTGCCCCCGGTGGTGGCGCGAGCGATCCGCGACGGCCTCCCCGCGATGGACCGCCGCTGGCGAGGCGAGTTCCTCAAGAACGCCACCGTCGTGGGCCCCGAGATGCGCGGCAGCTCCCCCGTCCGCATCGACCGCGACCTCGTCACGCGCGAGACGCCGGGGTTCGCGGGCCTATACCCCATCGGCGAAGGAGCCGGTTATGCCGGTGGGATTGTGAGTGCGGCAGTCGATGGCCTGCGCTCCGCGCGGGAGATCGTGCGGCGGTTCGCTCCGCTGGTGGTCGGTTCACGTTGAACGGTGCTTCTGTCGCGAGGGGGGATAGTGGTTTCGTTGTCTCCAATCTCTCTGCCCCCTCTCCCCCACGAGCGACTCGACTTTCTGCATCAACTCCACTGTGGAGGAGAGAGCCGGGGTGGCCCGGTGAAACGGCATTTTCATGGCTGTCGAGTTGGTGAACGCCAAGGCTCCGTCTGGCGTGGCCAGCTGGCCTCCGACTCAAACGCCAGCGAGCCGGGCGGCGTCAGCCCCCGGACTGGGTCGGCGAGCGGCTAGGTCCGGAGGCTGACGCCATCCGGCTCGCCGGATCGGCGCGCTGGAGACGCAACAGACTCCGCGATCCCCTTCCCTCCCCATCCCCCCAGCGTCCGCCCGTTTCACCAGGCCAGGCCCGCCCTCTGGTGAGGGGCACTGAGCGAGCGGTGTGTCCCACTCACTCCGGCACTGGGAAAACCGATGGGACTGTGGTACATCTGTGTCGGGCGCGGGGAACCAGTGTGGAACTTCGGCGACCTCTCACACCTCACTTCGGAGAACTTCTCCATGCGCAAGTTATCACTCGTCTGCTTCCTGGCCCTCGGCCTGCTGGCCACCAGTCGCGTCGTGTTTGGCCCGTCGGTGGATGTGGCGAAGACGGCCTTCGCTCAAGATGCCGCTGCTGAAGACCAGCCCGTCGAAGCCGACATGCACGAGTTCATGGAGTACGTCTGCGAGCCGCCCTACAAACGGCTCAAAGCCGCACTCGCCACAGCCCCGGCAGACAACGCGGCGTGGAAGGGGATCAAGTCCGACTCGCTGATTCTGGCCGAGGCGGGGAACCTGCTGCTCCGTCGGCCGCCCGAGAAGGACGCGGCAGCCTGGGTCGCGCACTCGAAGAAGGTCCGCGACACCGGGGCCTTGTTCTATGCAGCTGCCAAGAAGAAGGACGCTGTTGAGACTCGGAAGCAGTGGGAGGGGCTGCTGGAGAACTGCAACGCCTGCCACACGCAGTTCGCGGACGGGGAGCACATGCTCAAGCCGTAGTAGGCATCGAGCCGGAAGCGTCAGCGCCCGGAGTGTACC
>JANPCU010000085.1:0-45669 GCA_031431195.1 Planctomycetota bacterium
TTGGTCCACAGATTTCGCAGATTTTCACAGATTGGTCCTCAATCCCGCGAGGAATTCACCACGGAGGCACAGAGAAGACCTCCACTCACCCCCCACGCCCGCCTCATCAAGTGCCTCGACTGGCCAGAGCTGCCTCTCTGAAATCTGTGAAAATCTGTGCAATCTGTGGATGAACAATCTGCACCGGAGAAGCTCGATCCAGAGGGAATTGGTCCACAGATTTCGCAGATTTTCACAGATTGGTCCTCAATCCCGCGAGGAATTCACCACGGAGGCACGGAGAACTGCCCGAGTACCGGACTCTGGAATGTGAGTGGCGATTTATTCGAAGACCGCCTCGTCGAGCAGTGCCCGTGTCGGAACTCTACGGATTTCTCCGTGCCTCCGTGGTTCCGTGGTTCCGTGGTTCCGTGGTTCCGTGGTTCCGTGGTTCAAGGTTGCGAGTTTGAGCTTGAGACTCTTGGCAAGCGCACGATTCGCGGTCGTCGTGCGAGGGAGGTTGACTCACCAAACGACATTCACCCAGCAGACCGAATCCGCCCAGTGTTCGCTCGTTTCAGCAGACCGGGGAGAGGGGGCAGGAACTGGCCTCTCACTGAGGGATGAAGATGCACGAACGCCGGGCAACGTCCCCGGTACTCGGAATGACAGAACTTCAGAAACAGCGCCAACGCCATCTCATCCGAGAGAGTATCACTCTCAGCGAGGCCCCGTCGGAGCGAATTGTCGTTCGACATTATGCCTCCTTCGCGACACACTCAGCGGGCTGCGGAGTTCTGGCTCTGCGGCTTTGTTCTGATAGGAGTTCTCCGTTCGTGCCATTGTCTCCTCCGCTGTCCGTCGCCGAGCTGCTACTCCTCAATGAGGAGTTGCTGGCGGCATTGCGGTCGGGGGTCAGTCTCGATCTGGGGCTGCGGGAGTCGGCGGGGCACCTGCCGGGGCGGATGGCTCGGCTGACCCGGCAGCTGGCCTCGCATCTGACCGACGGCCAGGATCTGACACAGGCCCTGGAGAATCTCGACCCGCCACCGCCGACGGTCTACCGAGTTCTGGTGGCCGCCGGGCTGCGCGGCAACCGGCTGGAAGCAGTACTCACCCGCTTGAACGAGTTTTCTCGCGTGGTTGTCGACTTGAAGGAGTCGTTACGGCGGGCGATTGTCTACCCGATCTCGGTCTTTGTGGTGGCGTATCTGCTGACCTGTCTGGCCACCATTTTCTGTGTGCCACCACTGCGGGCGTTTCTGACCGACATTAAGGCGGAGCCGACCTTTCCCGTGCGGGTGGTGTATGCCCTGCACGACTCGTTTCCCGTGTGGGCGATCGGTGTCCCCGCAGTGGTCTTGATCGCGTGCGTGATCGGATTCGCCTTCGACTGGGCCAACTCCGGGACCGCCGGAGCGTTTGGTTTTTTGAGGTACTTGCCCGGCTTTGGTCGACTCGTGCGCAGTGCCGAGTTGTCGCGGTTCGCTCACTTGCTCTCGATTCAAACCGAGCATGGACTCCCGCTGCCCGAATCGCTGCGGCGCTGCGCCGATGCCGTTACCGCCCCCCCACTACGCAGGTTTTGCCTGACAACTGCGGACCGTGTGGAGCGCGGGGAGTCGTTCGGCGACTCGCTGACACACTCGCGCGTGGTGCCGTCGTTCATGAAGTGGTTGTTGTCGGTCCCCTCGACGCCAGCCGATCTGATCGCCAACACTCGACAGGCGGCAGAACTCTACCGCGAGCGGACGCTGCTGCAATCGGAGTGGATCGCCCGCGTAGTGCCGATGGTGCTGACGCTGGGATTCGGCACAACGGTGGTCGCGGTCTATTGCTGGGCGGTCATGGAGACTCTGATCTCGGTTTGGGAAAAGGTGATGTAATGCCCGACATCGAACTCTTCCCCGACGACGATCAACCGGCCCAGGTGCTGCAGCGCGTGATCGCATCGGGGCTGCCATTGGCGACTGGACTGCGAGCCTATGCCGAGGAGTGTCCCCCGCGAGTCCGCACCGGGTTACTGACACTCGCGGAATCAGTCGAGTCGGGGACTCCCCTCTCCCAAGCCATCGATCAACCGAGCCTGCAACTGCCGACTTACCTGCGTGGGCTGATCGACGGCGGTCTGCGGTCACACTGTCTGGGGCCAATGCTCGAGGAGTACCTGCATCAACGGCGGATGCAACGGCGGATGGGGCAAAAAGTGGCGCTCGATCTGGCCTACCCACTGATTGTCATCTACTTCGCGGCGATGCTCTGCTTTGCTCTCCTGGTCTGGCTGGTCCCGATGTTTTCGGGAATCTTTGAGGGGTTCCAGGTCGAGCTGCCGTGGTTGACAGAGTTATTGATGCAGTTCTCACGGGCCTTCATTTTCCTGCAAGTCCCGATCATCGCGGGGTTTGGCCTGTGCGGTCTGTTGTTACTCGCGTTCCTGTTCGGGGGGCGCTGGTCGGTGGCCCTGATCGATCGCATTCCGTTTTTCGGGGCCTCGGCTCGCTTCGCGTCGATGTCCGAGTTCTGCTCGCTGCTGGCTCCCCTAGTCGAGACAGCTGTCCCGCTCCCCGAGGCCCTCCACGCGGTCGCCTCGACGATGCAGCCGTCGCAATTGAAATCCGGGACGCAGAGGCTGGCCGACCATTACGACGGATCGTTCGAATTGGCCGATGCTGCCCGCGCCCGCAGTCTGCCCAAAGAGATCGTGCATCTGCTGCGCTGGGAGAACCGGGGAGTGGCGTTCGGCGAGATCTTGCGGTCGTGGGCCGAACTGTTTGCCCGCATGTCATCCGGACGGTCATCGGTAATCTCGGCGATCCTGGCTCCGTTCATGATGATCGGGATCGGGGTGTTTGTCGGACTGATTGTGTTTGCGATGTTCTTGCCTCTGATTAAGTTGCTCAACGCACTTTCCTGAAAGGAGTGTCGCGTGATTGTTGCTCTGACACTGCTGATTCCCTTGCTGGGAGTGGGGATGTTGCTGTGCGACTGGCAACGGCAGACTGCGCTGCCGATGCAAAGTCGTCGTTATTGGACCTGGGGCCTGCAAGTGCTGGGGGGCCTGGCCATCCTGTTGGGGGGGGCACTGGCACTGTTGGCAACGCTGATTTTGCTGGTGCTTCCCCGAACATTCATCCTGACGTTTCCGCTGCTGGCTGGGCTGAGTCTGGTGGTGAGCTTGACGGGGGTGAAGACCTTTCATGTCCCGCGAACATGGCCCGGCACCGATGAGGATGAGGACGATGCAGTGGTCCTGGATCGCTACTCGCCCACGTCGCTGATGTCCGAGCCGCAAGCTGCTCGCCTCCGCAGTGGGGCGTGGATCATGACGCTCTATCCGAAGCTGTTTGTCTTTCCGATTCTGGGGGTCTTCGGCGTCTTTCTGATCGTCGTCGGCGCGGTCGTACTCAGCTCCATCGTCCAAGCCCGCCGCAGCTTTCAATCCCAGCTGCTCTGGTTGCTGGCGATTGCCACGCGGAACAATTTGCCGCTGGCCTGTGAGTTGCGGAGTCTGGCCGCTGACCGAGGCGTGAAGCTCAAGAGGAGGTTGGAGCAGGCCGCCAAGAACCTGGAGCATGGCGATCCGTTATGGATGGTCCTGGAGCGGCACGGTCTGCTGCCGACCGCGACGGTGGCCGCGATTCGGGTGAGTGAAGGGGGAGGTCGCCTCGACGAAACGTTACGACGGCTCGCCACGCATTCGACCGACCGGTTGAAGGTGTTCAACCTCTCGCAGATCGGCGAAGTGCTGACGCAGGTGTTCATCCTGATTGCGGTCGGGACGACGATCATCGGGGGCGTGATGTACTTCATCATCCCGAAGTTCAAGAATATCTTCGAGGGGTTTGAGGTCGAGATGCCGAGGCTGACTGTTTTGCTGATCGAATTGAGTGATCGCGTCGTCAACTTCTCCGCAGGAATGTTCTTCTGGGCCGGAATCGCCATCTCCTTGCTCATCTGGCATGCGATGCGGCACCTGATTGGGTGGAGTTCGCTGCCGTTTCCGGTGCTGATGCACTGGTTCCCCAAACGCGATGCCCCGGAGGTACTCCGCGCCCTCGGCGGCATTGCCCGCCTGGGGGCCTCGATTCCGCAGAAGCTATTGTTGCTGTCCGAGCGTCCGGGTCGTCCCGATCTCGGGGCGCGGTATCAGCGGATCAGTGACTCGATGAGCGCCGGGATGCCATTGTCGGAATCACTGTACGAGCAGGGCGTACTCACCCAGCTGCAAGCCGAGGCGGTCGCGGCGGGCGAGCGGGGTGGTCATCTGGAGTTCGTACTGTTCTCACTGGCGGAAGCGACCGAGCAGCGCGAGTTCCGCCGCGGGGCCTACTGGGCGGAACTGCTCAAGCCGATCGCCGTGGTGTCCTGCGGTCTCGTGACCGCCTTCGTCGTGATCGCGTTGTTCCTACCCCTGGTCAAGTTGCTCAATGAACTCAGTTAGGCCCCGTGGGATAGGCATCCAGCCTGGCAGTCTGCAACGAAGATGACAGGCTGGAAGCCTATCCCACGACCAGCCCAATCGAACCATATCCAAGAGGACAAGCCGGTGATTCTCAGTCCGCACAACTCGAACGCCCTTCTGCATGACTCTTCGCGAGTCTCGCCGGAATCTTTCGGGCGGAGCGCGCATGTTCGATGCTCGTCGAGAATCGTCTGCACCCCGAAGGGGTTAGACGAGATCGCCCAGGGTCGCGACCGCAGGGAGCGCACCCTGGGTCACATCGGCCCGACAGACTCAACCCTGAAGGGGTTGTACACTCGCGCCCTCAGCGTAGAACCCCTTCAGGGTTCGATCCCGGATTCCACCTCAACCCAGGGTAGGCTCCCGTTGGTCGCCAACCCTGGGCGATCTGCTGTAACCCCTTCGGGGTCCAGAGACCCGAACCGTCGTCGCGGCACGACCCTCATCGAGATGGGTGCCGCCCTCGCTTTGCTGGGAACGGTGTTGGCTCTGCTCGTGCCGGTGCTGTCGCGGACAGCGGGGCTGCGGGAGTCGGTCGACCGCCGCGAGGTGGCGCTGAACACAGTGGCGAACCTGTTGGAGCGAGCCTCGCTGGTCACACAGCCCACCCCCGAGACCCTGCAACCGATTGCGGATCAACTCGCGACAGAGAGCGAGATCGCAGCCCCGCAGTGGAAGATCGTCGTCACTCCGGAGCAGTCTCCGCCGCTGAATCGCGTGGAGGTCTCCCTCTCCTGGCAAGGTTTCCATGAGGTCCGCAGCTCGGTCTCGCTCGTCCGTTGGTATCGAGGAGGGACACCATGAGACGCCACATGGACCAAGATCGCGAGACACAACGAGCCGGAAGCGTCAGCGCCCGGAGCGAACGCCGCGCGACGAACTCTCCGGGCGCTGACGCTTCCGGCTCGCTGTGCCCTATTCCGAGGCACCGCTCTGGTTGGACACTCATCGAACTGCTCGTCGTCACCACCCTAACATTAGTCATCGCGGGTTCGGCCACCGTGCTGATGTCGAAAATGCTGCGGGCCAGTCATGTGCAGGCCGACACGCTGGTCCGTCAGCGGACGCTGCATCTGTGGGAGAATCAATTCCGGCAGGATGGCCGTCTGGCTCAATCGGCTCAGGTGATCACGGAACCGCCGGAGAAAACCGGCGTGACCTTCCAACAGGCGACCGGCCCCGTGACGTACCAAGTAATCCCCGGTGGCCTCGAACGCCGCGTCGACGGAGAGTTGGGAGGCCGCTGGGAATGCAGCTCCGGGGAGTGGGCCTTTACGCTGCTCGAAGGCGACCGGATCGTCCGCGCGGAATATCGCCACGCCGAGGAACCCTCGCTCGCCAGCCGGCAGCCGCAGGGGGCACCGGCGGTTCCACAGTGGACGCGGAATCGCGTGGACGTGGCCCTTGGCCCCCAGCAAGGGGACAAATAATGCAACGGACTCCCTCTGCCGTGGGGCACGTTTTCTACGTGCCCGTCTTGTGTAGGACGGACATCCTTGTCCGTCCGTCGTACGGTCCGCATCGCCGTGGCCTCGCACTGCTGACAGCCATCGTTTGCATCCTCATCCTCTCCGCCATGTCGGTGAGTCTAGTCCGCACGGTCCTCGCACGGCTGCATGAAGCGGAACTGCATGCTCACCAGCTGCAGGCGGATGCTCTGGCTCAATCGTCCCTCGAACGCGGGTTCGCGCAGCGATCGCTGAACGCCGCCTATCCGGGGGAGGTCTGGACGCCGGTGGTGCCTGGTTCTCCCGCCTTGCAAGCCGACATCCAGTGGGCTGACTCGCCGGATGGCGGAACACTGCGAGTCATCTGTCTCGTCCCGGCGGACTCTCCCCGGCCCGTTCGTGTGGAACGAGTTGTTCCATTCCCCTCTCCCCGGCCTGCGAAGGCGGAGTAGTTATGTCAGTCGCGATTCACAGCAGTGGCGAGCCCGGCGGCGTCAGCCCCCGGAGGCATTCGATGACCACGGACTCCGGGGGCTTACGCCACCCGGCTCGCCGAACGCCCTCCCGGCGGCGACACAATGGCTTCACCCTCATCGAATTGCTGGTCGTGATCGCCATCATCGCCGTCCTCATTGCGCTACTCCTACCCGCTGTGCAGCAGGCTCGCGAATCGGCCCGGCGGCACCAGTGCCAGAACAATCTCATGCAGCTGGGACTGGCGCTGCATGACTACCATCTGGCTCACCGAGTCTTTCCACCGGGGTCGGTGAATCTGACTGGGCCCATTGATAACGGCAAAGCGGGGTACAAGCACGGCTGGGTCATCCAGCTGTTGCCGTTCATGGACGAGGTGAATCTGTCGAATGCGATCGATCCGCACTTGGGAGTCTACGAGCAGACGCAGATTGACGTCGAGAGGATGAGTCCCGACGGATTACGTTGTCCGTCGAGCTCCAAGCCGCAGGGCGAGTCGTGGGGCGACTACGCGGGTTGCCACCACGACAGCGAGGCCCCGATCAACGGCGATGACAACGGAATGCTATACCTCAACAGTTGCGTACGGCTCGACGATGTCGCGGATGGGCAGCAGTACACGCTGTTCGCCGGGGAGATCCACGATTTTGGCCAATGGGCGGTGGGGTCTCGCATGTCGCTGCGGAATACGGGCACCCGGATCGACTGCCTTACGCAGATGCAGAATCTCCGGAAGCCGGGCCTGACGCAGCCCATTGATGAGAGTGCGCCAGGTTTTGCCGCTGGTGTGGCACCACCTGCCGCTGCGGAGCCAGATCCGAGAACTTCCGTCGGCGGCTTCGGCAGTTTCCACAGCGGCGGGGCCAACTTCCTGCTCGTCGATGGCTCGGTGCGGTTGATCGGCACCTCGGTCGACAGCGGGATCTATCAACGACTCGGCAGTCGCCGCGACGGGCAAGTGATTGGGGAGTTCTGAAGCGGCTTCTCGGTCGATACTCACGTAATCACGCAGATACAGGAGGAGATGGAACACGAATCTTCACTAATCAACGCTAATCAGATCTGGATTAGTATCGATTAGCGGGAATTCGTGTTCCTGACCTCTGGGTTGGAGATCAGGACGGCCACACTGCTCGTGGTGGTTAGTTTCGATTGGGAAGGGCATGATGAGAACTTCGCATGAGACTTGTACGACGGACATCCATGTCCGTCGGCCCCGCGACGGACGAGGACGTCCGTCGTACAGGCGATCATTTCATCTCGCACATCCCGGCTTCACGCTCATCGAACTGCTCGTCTCGATCGCGATCCTTGCCGTGTTGTGTGCCATGATGCTGCCCGCTGTTCAGAATGCTCGTGCGGCTGCGCGGGCGGCGCAGTGTCGCTCGCATCTCGCCCAGCTTGGCGAGGCGTTTCACGCCTACCACCTTTCGCACGGCTCACTCCCCTCGGGTGCGGTCGATACACAATCTCCGGCAGCTGCGGGGCCGGATCGCTTCGCCTGGGGCTGGGCGATCCCACTGTTGCCGTATCTGGGGGAGCAGAACCAGTTCGCGGGCTTGAATGCGAAACTCGGGGTATCGGCTCCCGAGAATGCGAAGGTCTTGCAACGTGTTCCGCCGGAGTTCAGCTGCTCGGCAGCGTCTTCAGTCGATCCCATCGGCTATGCCGGAGTCCACCACGACCGGATGGTACTGATTGCTGCCGATAACAATGGAGTCCTCTTCCTCAACAGCCATGTGCGGTTTGAAGAACTCGTCGATGGACTGCATCAGACACTCCTGCTGGGAGAAGCCACCGAAGTCCGCTGGGCCGAGGGGAGCTATGGCAGCTTACGCAATTTCGGCGTCCCCTACAGTGAGCCGGGACCGCTCACATATGCCGGAATCGACCCCGCTGTGGCAGAACAGGAGCGAGAGAAGATCCGTGCCGAGATCGCCGAGGAGGAAGCGGCGATGGTCGATGAGAATGAACCCATCGACCCCGTTCTGGAGGGCATGCCTGATCTCGGGAGCGAGGTGCCTGGAAGTCTGATGGAAGAGATGCCCGGTCAGTTTGGTGGCCCGCTCGCAGGCGATGAGAACCGACCGCCGCCGCCACCCGGTGCCGAGCCATTAGACAACCGCCGCACGGTCGGATTCTGGCCCGCCCATCAGGACGGTGGGCACTTCCTGCTCACGGACGGAGCGGTGCGGATGATCTCGCAGAGTGTCGATCAGGGGGTGCTAAGGAGGTTGGCGAATCGTCTCGATCATCAAGAGGTCGGAGACTTTTGAACGCCACCCCATGTTCGTATTGACGGACATCCTTGTCCGTCAATACCGCGACGGACCAGGACGTCCGTCGTACGATCGTCAATGACCACTTGTCATGAAACACTCCATGCCTCAGCGGCTCTTTCTGATCATCCTGTTGTTCGCCACCGCCGGTGCCCAGCGCACCTCGGCGATGGAGCCTGCACCCGCTGAGGCTGGCATCCAGGTCCTCGACGCTAAATGGGGCTTCGATGGCTTCTCGCGTTACAAGACCTTTGTCCCGCTGCACATCGTGATGAAGAACTCCGGTCCGGCGAAGACGCTCCGCGTTCAACTCACCAGAGCGGATGCACTCAACGATCAGGGGGAGGTCTTGGAGCAGGAGATCACCATCTCGGAAGAGACGACCCGCGTGATCATATTGACTCCATTCGTCTCCGATCCCGGCGAAACGTGGACGCTGCGGTGGGGCCTCCGTGAAGAAGAATCACTGCCGATCAAGGGGCAGTCGGCGGATGACGGGATCGTATTCATCGCGACGAAGTCCGACCTCATTCACCGCACGGGATCGCTTCCCGTGATCGATGAGGACGAATTCCCGACTTCCGTGACCGCCCTGGATGCCCTGCGCGTCGTGTTCCTCGACCAGGAACCGCGCTGGCCGGGGGCTCGACGGAAGGCGTTCCAGGAGTGGCTGCTCAAAGGGGGCAAGGTCGTGGTCCTGGACCTGCCCGATGGCTCCACACCGAAATTCGCCAATGGGTTCGAGTATCTCAATGTCACCCGGCAGTTCACACCCTACGGTGTCGGCACGATTCAGCGTCTCCAACTGTCTCCGCAACAGGTCACGAAGACGGTGATCGAGAAGCAGATCGTCGGTCGTCCGCTGACCGGTGGGGATACGGCGACGAAACTGAAAGCCTATGAAGCCACTCGCGGGAACGGTTACTGGCAACCCGCCTTGAACGCCGACGGAACTCCGATCCTCAGCTACTCCCGCGATGCCGTGTTGACCGAACTGAAGGAACTGGCGGGGACGCGGCAGCGGTGGGGGCTGATCTATCTGACAGTGTTTGCCTACGTCGGTTGGCAATGGCGAATCGGGTGGCGGTGGGGCATCATGGAGAAGCAGCCGGGACGGTTCTATGGCTGGCTGGTCGGGTTGTCGCTGGGGTTCTCGTTACTGTTCTTCGCGTTCGGTCGAGCCGGAGCTGCGGGGGAGGATCGGGTGCGGTCGACGATGATTGCTCGCCGCATCACTGGCGGGCTGTACGACGTGGAGGGCTGGTCGGTGCTGGCTACGGGACTCTCTGGCGGTGAGCATGCGTTTGCGGTCCCCGGCAGTGGGCAACTGTATGGCGGCACGGAGTCGTACGGTTCGAACCCGCTGCTGATTCTTGACGGGAAGATGACCGCCGACCTGTCGGCCTTCTCGACTCAAAAAGTGGCATTCCGCACCCGAGTGGAGATGCCCGACATCCCGGTGAGTCTCGACTCCGCCGCACAAGAGATGTTTCAGTCCAAGTCGGCGAAAGTCATCATCGATCCTTCCTACAAGGCTCCGGTCTATGCCGCTGTGGTGGTGATCGGCAAACAGGTGTACGAGTACACCGGCAAGTCGGGGACTCTCAAACCGACCGAGAATTGGGGAGGCACCATGCACGACTGGATCAACCCCTACAACATGCGGAATGCCAAACGGATGTCTTGGCGAACCAGCTTGCTGGCGTGGCTATTCGACTTTCGCACAGCTGATGAGATCTACATGGATACATTCGCCGACACGGTGGGGAATGCGTTCTCCGTCGGCCCGACGGTGTTCGCGGATTCGTTCTCTCTGCCGGAGGACTACGCCCGTGTCATGCTCTACACCGACTTGCCGCGCGAACTGCAATTGAGCGGCGACTTCCCCGACCAGGGGGGCCGCATGCTGTATGTGACTGATGTTCCGCTGTCGGGGGGGAAGTGATGTTTGTCCCCAACGTTTTGAATCTGCTGACCCTGCTCAGTCACTCCCTGCGTCAGGAGTCGCGCAGTGCTTCCTCGCACCGGTTCCGCATCGGCAGTCTGCTGGTCGCGACCTGGATGCTGCTGAGTGCGCACTACTACTCTTGGTTCGTGGGCGGGATCGGTCGCGAGTTCGTGCGAGCCCTGACCTATCTCGATCTGATGCTCATTCTGGTTGCGGGCAGCAGCTATTTCGGCTCGGTTATCACCGAAGAGAAAGAGCAAGGGACGCTCGGCCTGCTCAAGCTGGCGGGGTTCTCGAACGCCGGGTTGATGTTCGGCAAGTCGTCCGCCCGCATTGTGATTGCGCTGCTGATCTTCCTGATCCAGCTGCCGTTCGCGTTCCTGGCGATCGTGCTGGGCGGGACGACGGTGACGCAGATTATCGCCGCTTATTTGTCGCTGGCCGCATTCTTAATTCTGCTGGGTAACGTCGGGCTGTTTCTGTCGGTAGTCTGTCGCCGGAATTCAAGTGCGACATCGCTCACATTTGTGGTTGGGGGGCTCGTACTGTGGGCCGGGAAACTGGCCGCATTTGCTCAGACAGCTGGCATGGGCAAGAAGGTCGCCCTGGTGCGTTCTGCTCTGCAAGGAGTCAATGAAATCGGACTCAAGTTCTCTCCCGAGACACGGTTAAGCGAGGCGATGCTCTACCGTCACACCCCGCTCGTGACCGGGCAGTTCTGGGCCTCACTCGGAATCGCAGCTGCACTGTTCGGCGTCTCGTGGCTGCTGTTCGACCGCTTTACCGAGTACACCGAAACGCACGATCCGCACCGCGCGCGATCGGGCGGCCGGGCACTCCGCTGGCAGCTGGGGGTCACTCGCCCGCGCGGGGATGCTGTGGCGTGGAAGGAGTTCCATTTTAGCGGTGGCGGGTTCACGACCCTCGTGGGAAAATCGCTGGTCTATGCTGGACTGATCATCGCTGCCAAACTGTTGGACGCCCGGTTCAAAGTTCAGTATGGGGCGAATCTGACCGAGATCGTTCACGCCTGCTTGTTCGCGATTCTGCTGCTGGAGTGTCTGGCGTTCTCGGGGAGTTTTCTAGGCAGTGAGTTCGTCGGCGGGACGCTGCCGAATCTCATCCTGACGCCGAATTCGCTGGGCCGGATTATGGCTTCGAAGTTCTGTGGCGGGCTGGTCGTGCTGAGCCCAACACTGGTCGCTTTCGTGGCGGGATCACTCGTGCTGCGGGGGCACGATGCACTGCTTCTCGACTGGCATCCCCGAGAGTTGGTCCTCGTGTTCGGCTTCGTGTTGCTGCTGCATCTGACGGCGTTCTATTCGATTCGCGTGCGGCGCGGGGCGGTCGCCTGGGCGGTGGCAACACTGGTTCTGGCGTCGGTGTTCGTCCTTCCGCTGCTCGAGATGGTCCGCATGTCCCTGCTGGCGAATGAAACCCGGAATCCGTTCTTGCGAGCCAGTGACGGCCCCGAGTTCTGGGCTCCCTTGCTCTACACCTCGGTCATGGCCTGCCTCGCCATGCAGATCGCCATTGGCCTGCAAGTCCGCCGCGCGGTCGGGGAGTGATTCCCGGTGCTGCCCACCGTTTCGCTGTGACGCGGAGTCATCGCAGCGGAGCGAGATGGCGTCACTGACCCGAGTTCCCGATATACGTCACGCGGTCGAGAATGAGACCTCCTGGCGAGCCCCCGGCGTGAGCCGGGGTGTCCGAGACAGGCAGCGTCGCGGTGTGAATAGACTCAGCCCCCGTGAGGCTCCATCGTGACGGCGATTTTTCGAAGTCGACATTCACTCGACGGGACACCCCGGCTCACGCCGGGGGCTCGCCGGAGCGATGCTCCGCCCCTCAATTCCTGCCGCGTGAAGTATCACAGCGAGCGTTGGACGTAAGTCCAACGTGTGGGGCGGTGCTGCATCGCTCGCCAGCCCGCTGGCAGGTCGGAGCGAGTTGATCGGGCACGGGGGACTCACGTCCGCCCGCTCGCTGCTTCTCCCGTTTAGCTGCGACGCGGAGTCTTCGCAGCGGAGCTTCGGATCGAGCCCTACATCAGGGCGACATTGCGATGTAGGTTCCGAGAAGAATAACCACAGCTGGCCAGAACAAGACTGCGAACCAAAGATTCGGAATGGCGGATCGGAAATCGTTAGCCAAGCTGGTATGTTCCCCCGCGTCACTGGAAACCAGAATCGGATATTGTTTGCGAAGCAGATACCATTGGACTAATCGGAGAATAAAGATCAGACCAAGGATCGGTATCAACCCCACCATGACCGCCATTTTAGAGTCTCGAACGAGGTTGGTCGCTTTCTTGACGATTGCGGGAGAAAGTTCTTCTGTCGACATGGCTGTTTGTCCATATTGTGTGGAGAGGAAGAGTGAAGCGATGCAATCTTATCGGGAACAGTGAGTCCATCATGCTGTGGTGAGTTTACTTACCAGCCAATTCCCACCACAAGCACGTACTCGCGCGAATGCCGCGTTGGAAGTCTTCGAGGGAGAACTTCTCGTTCGGGCTGTGCAGGTTGTCGGTGTTCTGGCCCCAGCCGAGGAGCAAGGTGTCGACGCCGAGGACTTCCTTGAAGGTCCCGACGACCGGGATCGAGCCGCCTTCGCGGATCAGGACCGGGGCCTTGCCGAACCCCTTTTCGATAGCTCGCTTGGCTGCGGCCATATATGGGCTGGTGAGGTCGCAGACCGTGGCCGGGCAGCCGTGGTGCTCTTTGAATTCGAGGCGAATGCCGGGGCGGACGCGGGCCTCGACGAACTTGCGAAGAGCCGCCACGATTTTGTGCGCATCTTGGCTGGGCACCAAGCGGCAGGTGATCTTGGCCATGGCCCAGCTCGGGATGATCGTCTTCGGCCCCTCGCCGGTGTACCCGCTGAGCATCCCGTTCACATCGCACGTCGGTCTCGCCCAGCGGCGTTCGAGCGTGGTGAAGCCGGTCTCACCCCACGTGTCGGCTGACCCGACTCCGGCCAGGAACTGTTGTTTGTCAAACGGCAGCTGCGCCCACTCGGCCCGCTCTTCGGGGGTGAGGTTCGTCACGTCCTCATAGAAGCCGGGAATCTGCACCCGCCCATCTTCGCTATGCAACTCGCCGATGATCCGGGCCAGGGCATTCGCTGGGTTAGCGATCGAGCCGCCGAAGATCCCGCTATGCAGGTCTTTACCCGGCCCATGCAGCAGCACCTCGCACGCAATGATCCCCCGCAGCCCGTACGTGATCGCGGGCATCCCCGGTCCATACTGGCTCGTATCGCTGACTACGGCGATGTCATTCCGGCAGCGTTCCTTGTTCTCCTGGAGCCACAGTTCGAGGTGGTTACTCCCGACCTCTTCTTCGCCCTCAATGACGAACTTCACGTTCACCGGCAAGTGGCCCACCGTCTTCAGCCACGCCGACACCGAGCGAATGTGCGTGTACATCTGCCCCTTATCATCCGTCGCGCCGCGAGCAAAGATGTGGCCGTTACGAATCGTCGGCTGGAACGGCGGGGTCTCCCACTTGTCGAGCGGATCGGGCGGCTGAACATCGTAATGGCCATACACCATCACCGTCGGAGCCCCGGGAGCCCCCAGCCACTCCCCGTAGACAATCGGATGTCCGGGCGTCTCGCACAGCTCGGTCTTGAGCCCGGCGGACTTCAGTTGGTTGAGCACGAAATCCGCCGCCAGCCGCGTATCGGCGTTGTGTGCCGACTGGGCGCTGACGCTCGGAATTCGCAGCAGTTCGGTGAGCTGCTCGACCGCTTGCGAGGCGTAGCGTTCGTTCCACTGGAGGGCGGATTGAAGGGCGGTGTTGTCCATGAGGTTTGCTTCTCGTTTAGCCCGACGCGCCAGCGCGGGTCCAATGGCACCGACCCTCGCTGGCGCGTCGGGCTGGAAAACTCGATTCAAAAAACTACCGGTTCGGTTCGGAGATCTCGCGCAGGTACTGCGAGAGATCGAGTTGGACTTTTTGCAGCAGGTGCCAGGCTTCCGGAGGCACGGTCATGCGCTGACTCCCTTTGAGGGGGACGGGCTTTTGCTCCTCGCCGCTCTCCAGGATGTAAAGGACGTTGGCCCGGACGAACGAGAGTAAATCGGAGATCTGCACCGCTTGCAGTGGGGTGAGTCCCTCGGGCACTTCGGGGCGGTGGCCTCCGAAGGGATCGCTCTGGGGCACTGGCTCTTGGGGGTAGGGAAGATGAGTCCCCTCATCGTCACCCGGCGGCAGGATCGACATCCCCGAATCGGACACCTTCTTGGGCGGCGAATGAAGACCGGCCAGTTCTTCGGGGCTGCCAAAGACCATGAGGCAGCGACCGAAGAGAATCTGGTCGCCGAGTTGAAGAACCCGCATGCGGACGGGGTGGCCGTTGACGCGAGTGCCGTTTGTGCTGTCGAGATCGGTCATAATGACGCGACCGGCATCGTCCTGAATCTTGGCGTGGAAGCGGCTGACGCGATCGTCGTTCAAACGAATATCGTTGTCCTCTTCTCGCCCAATGGAGATCGGCGTCATGAGGTCGCAGTACAGGCGGCCCGCCTCGAACCCATCCAGTACCTGAAACGTCACGGTGGCCATCGGTGTCGAATCCTGCGGTGAATTGCGGGTCGCGTGCCAGAGTTTCGTGGAATCCGGCGAATCATGTGATCACGAGAGTGTGTCGCCCCCGTGCTGATCCCCTAGCAGGCCAACCACTCGGCCAGCTCTGGATCATCATACACGGAACAGAGCGCCGTACCCACTTGCACGATTAAGTCGCGCCGGGCGATCGGCTTCTTGAGGACCGCGTGAGCGTGGGCTGCGAGGGCTTGCCGCTTCAGGGCTTCTGTGAAGTCCGACGTGATGAGGATGCAAGGAAGTTCTGCACGGAGCTGTTTGACTAACACCAATGCCTCCAGCCCCGTCAAATGGTGCATGTGCATGTCGAACAGCACCAGATCGATCGGGTCATGTTCGACAACCTCGATGGCCTGCTCCGCACACTCAACCGCCAGGATCAAAAAGTGCGGCTCTAGAATGATCTCCAGCGTCTCCCGAAAGCCGCGATCATCGTCGGCAATCAGAACCCGATAGTCGCGACGCAGAGGAATCCGTTTCATGTGAGTGGACAGTGGGAAGGGCAGGGGGGGGCAATCAGAGGTCACAGTGAGGAGATTGTCCAGTAGGGGAATTATCACACGCTGGTGGGGAAGTCAAATGGCAGACGAGCGGTCGCGGGCCTTACCGCACCGGGGAGAGTGCCGTTGCCACTGGCAACTCCGCACTTTCGGACCAATCCGAGACAGCTGCGTCCTCTCTCGACTCGGCATCATGGGGCAGCAGTTCGAGCGACCGGCGACCGGCTTCCGCCCCGTTGATCTTGATGACCACCGAGTAAGCCCCAGGAGCCAGCGACTCCTCCATCGGGAACCAGAAGTGACCTCGCAGATTCTCTCGCGACACCACCTGCCACAGCCGCCGCAAGATCTGCTGCTGATCATTCAGCAGATGGACCTCCAGGTATAGATCTTCATGCGGAGGCAGCAAGCTGCACTGGATGACGGCGCTTTCCCCATGCCGGAATTCAGTCTTTCGATCGACCAGATTGTCGTTGAACATCACCGATCCGACATCCAGGGCAAATACCTTGTCAGAGACATGGATGCGTTGGTCATTACGCTGCAGCTGGGCCAGTCGTTCCTCGCTGATCGGTTGCAGTGCGTAGCGCCCTTCCGGGCGATGTTCGCCGAACGGGTCCGAGGTATGATCGATCCAAACTCCCAGCCCAATCGCGCATCCCGCACACGCCGCCCATGCGGGCAAGCTCGGTATCCGCCACCCCGATCGGCCCGGCGCGGATGACTCCGTCAGTGCGACTTCATCTCGAAAGTCTCGACCGAACCAGCTGTGCCAGCGAGCACACCAGACGAGATGGTCGCGCTGCTCGTACCAGGCGAAATAAATCGCAAAGTAGACCATCGGGAACACGATGAGCCCGAGTGTGACACTGGTCATCAGATGGAAGAACAATCCCAGACTGAGCATGATCGTCCGGGCGGTTCCCTTCCACGAGGTGAACAGGAACAGAATCTCCCAGACGATGGTCACATACGACATGGTCAGGATCAATCCCGGATACTGCGAGAGGTATTCGCCGACCGGATTCACGGCATTCACATTCGATAACATCCAGAACCGCAGCTGATCTCCGGAGAAAAAGGCCGGGGTGTGCATTTTGGTGGCGGCCGCCCCGAGATAGACGACCCCGATCAGAATCTGCACCAATCGACGTGGCCAAGCGGGTCCGGTCTCTTTCCAGTCGACGCCTTGGCGGCGAGCCAGCCACCGATCCACAGACCAGACTCGCCCGCAGTCGGACAGCGAGAGCAAGAGGATCGCGTGGGTCGCAATCACCACGAACTTGGTCATCGTGCCGATCAAATCCACCATCCCGAAGTAGGGGATGAGTAGACCGGAGATCAACAGCGAGGTGCGGGTCCGCCAGCCGACACTCGCCGAAATGAGCGCTAGAATCAGCAAGGCGTACAGGCCCGCAGCGACGGGCGCTGTGGGGATGGGAAGGAAGTCCGGTTGCCCGTAATTGTTCCAGATCGGAGCCGTGGCTCCGGCCAGCGAGTAGAGCTCACGGACTCGAAAGATCCGATGTAGAGTGGGGATCAGCATCACCAGCGGTAACACGATCCGCACCAGTGCCAAGCCGACGGGGCGCTCTTCGGTGAAGAAGAACGCCTCCAGCCGCGACCACAGACTCGACTCCGAATCGGGGTGGGACTGTGCATTGGAAGTCGGGTTATCGGACATCTCGATCACCTGTGGAATTCGTTCGAGGACGCGTCTCAGACCTGGGCGGTGCTTGCGGCGGAAGGACTATTCCGGCGGATCCTGTGTGGTGGAGTGACTCACTCTTCGCGCTCTCTGCGGGGAGGAGAATTGTTCCTGCATCAGGAACGGTCGATTGGCGATGTCCCGTTGCAAACGGGGATTGTCGGAGAGTGCCTGATGTGAGAGCCACCCGGTCCAATCGAGATACCGTTCGCGAATCGTGCCATCAGCCGACAACAGCAGCCGAGGGCGGAAGTAGCTCCGCTGTTCGCGGGGTTCTTCATACCGACTCTCGTAAAGGGCGTCCGGCATGTTGTACTTTTTGGACCAAGCCTCTTCGACGAGGATCACTTCAGCGATCGGCTCGTGGTCCGTATGGTCGAGAACATGAGCAGCGATGACCCCTGTGAAGGACGCCGAACCGTCATAGTCATGACGGTTCGCCGACCCAAACGGAACGAACTCGCCCCACGGCGGTGGGGTGACCTCGTAGTATTGGCCACTCTCTCCTTGGGCGATGACATGGTGGCGAATCTCATAGCCACACCAGCCGCAGTACATATCCCACACCAGGAAGTACATCCCGACATGATCGGTGGACTTATATCCCAGCGCATGGCTGAACAGTCCCACCCCCAGCATCAGCAGGTATGTGCCAATGAATCCACAGGCCATCACTCGTCGCATGCCCTCGCCTCCTTGCCAGAGAATTCCTTCGTTGCGCCCGCGTTATCCCCCAGAATTCCACGAGGAGTCAATACGAACCCGCTATTCGAGTCTCACGGTTCCGATTTCGAGGAAGCGGGCCAGCTCATTTGGAACACCGTGTGTCCCTCCGCACGTCGCCATGTCAGATGACCGCCCTCGCCCTCAGCCGCTTGGCGTGCGAGCATGAGTCCCAGGCCGACGCCCGCCTCTTTCGTGGTAACAAACGGGTCGGCGATCGACTCCCCGAGGTCGGCGGGCGGCCCCTGGCCCGAGTCGGTGACCTCCATCAGGATGAGGTCGCCTTGCCGCCGACCACACACCGCGATCTGGCCTCCCGGCCCCGCCGCCTCGATCGCATTGAGGGCCAGGTTCAAGATCGCCCCACGGATGCGGGCCTGGTCCCGGACTCGTGAATCTTGTTCACTGAGTTCGACCGTGACCCGGAAGTCGACCTGGTGATGCTTGCAGACCGCATCCAGCAACTGGCTCATGTCCGCCAGAATCTTCCGCAGGTCGCCCGGTTCTGCCGGTCGAGCCTGTGGCATCCCCAGCGAAAGCATCGCTGTCACCTGCTCCTGCGTCAGTTCCAACTGCTGACGGGCCACGGCCAGACTCTCCTCTTTGTCACCCAGCGGACACCGCCGCTGATGCAACTGGACCGCCAGCTTGGCCCCCGTGATCGAGTTCCGCAACGTATGAACCAGCCCGCCGGTCAGCTGGGCCAGCAGTCGCAACCGCTCGGTTTGAGCGATCTCGCGCTCAAAGCGTTCCATCCGCTCGGCAAGTTGATTCGCGGTGGCCTGGAGTTCTTGTAACTCATCCACGGGGCCGGTCAGAGGCTGCGCGGCATAGCGATGCGAGGCCATCTCCGAGAGCTGGTTCTGCACCCGCTTGAGGCGCTGCACTACGCTCTGAGACAATGCCACCGATATCAGCAAGACGACCACCGCTGCGGCCACGCACAGCCACGTCACCGTCTCCACGAGCTGCGACTGAGTTTGCCAACCGCTGCGCCGGGGCCGCAATAACAACAGTTCGCGATCTCCGACCGGAGGCAACTGCTGAGCCCGCGCGATGCGGTACAGCTGGCCCTGCCACAGGATCTCCTGACCGGCCAACTGGGGAACTGACTGCGCCGAAAATCCGGAGAGGGTCGTGCCCTGCAACTGCCCCTGTTGCAGGACAACCACATCGGCCCCGGTGAGGACTTTCAGCTGCGTCAGTACCGCGTCGTTCAGCGGAAAGTTCGCAATGGCCAGCGTCTGGGCTTCGGCGGTCAATTGCTCGTCACGTTCCCGCTCGATCTGTCGAATCGCCGTCGCCACGGTGATGACCGTCGTGACCACGATCGCGCCGAGCGAGAGCAGGACAAAGGGGACCAGGATCTGCAGCCGCAGGGTCCAGCGCACGACTTGGGTCTCGATGACTCGATGCGGGGAACAGGCAACGAAAAGGCGAGCGTTCAGAATTGTCTGACCCGTGGGATAGGCTTCCAGCCTGTCATCGTCAGTGATACAGACAGGCTGGAAGCCTATCCCACGGTCAGATTTCTCTGACCGCCCGCCCGAGGAGAATCACAGGCCAGCGATTGTGGCCAGAGTGTCAATGAGTCGCTGCGATCGATGACGACACGGCTCTCCCAACGAAAAAACTCTCCGGAAGGTTCCCGGAGAGTTTGATCGATGAGGGTCTGATCAGTCCGGGCGAGTGACCGCCCACTGGACTAGATCATTTCCTTCAGCTTCTTGAGGGCGCGAACCTTGACAACCTTGCGGGCTGGCTTGGCCTTGATGACGATCTTCTCGCCGGTGCGAGGATTGATTCCGTCCTTGGCAGGAGTCGCCTTCTTCAGCGTGACCTGGATCTTGAGGAGACCTGGCAGGGCGAAGACCCCTGGTCCCTTCTTGCCCAAGCTGCTGCTAATGAGAGCTTCAACTCCGTCCAGAATCGCGACGACATCCTTCTTGACGAGTCCCGTGGACTCCGCGAGAGAGGTGACGATTTCGGACTTCGACATCGGCTTTGGCTTGTCGGATGCGGCGGCTTTGGCCATCTTTGCTCCTTAGTAATGGCGGTGGTGAATTGCCCAGCGGGCATGTGTGAGCTAAGTAAAACACTCATATTTCGAGTTGTCAATCGGCAGGCAGGTACAAAACCTGCGAAAAACACTGGAATTCCCAAAGTTTCTGGGGTCTGGCAGACAAAAACCGAGTCCATGATGCGGTCATGTGCATGCAAACGGTTTCGCTTCGCGCCGAGCGGCCCCTGGGATTTGATCCGCCAGCCTCCCCCCCGGAAGTCTCCGAGCATGCTGAGGTGTGCATCTGAAAAGTCGGCAGCTCCCAACCAGAAGTACCTCTCAGTGCAAATTCACTCGGCATACCGGAGGTGAAAAGTCCGAATGCCTGATGGACTCCGCGCAGAAATGAGACATTTGGTCGTCGCCACGTTCGCCAGAACGTGGCGAATTGGCTCGCGGTCCCGCCCTCTGGCGAGGGGCAGCTACGTTTCATTTCGGGCCGCGTGAAGTATCAATTAAACCGGAATGGAAACGCAGAAGCGCAGAGGACGCAGAGTTTTCACAGCGCGACGTAGCCGCAACCGAAGGGAGAGAACCATCAGTGGTCAGCCATCGCTCTTCACCCCATCGGGGTGGCACACCATAGCCCATGGTCGCGACCACCGGTCGCGCCCCCTGGGTTAAGACGCCTCGCGGGAGACGAACCCTGAAAGGGTTCCACACAGGTCTCGCGGGTGGACACCCCCTGCGGGCTGAGGAGCGGCTGCGACAATTCCCCAGGGTCTGCTCCTGCGTCGCGCCCCAGGGATCTGATGCGCAACCCCCTCGGAGTACAGAGGTCTTCAGGCCACCGGACATTTGCGCAGCACGCAAACATTCTTGAGGTTCTTGAGGTGAGTCGTCCAGGTGCGATGCCAGTGATGGCGGATAGCAGGTATCTCCTCTCTCCTCGGAAATCTGTGCCAATCTGTGAAATCTGTGTACCAATCCTCTGTCTGAGGCGAGAGGTTTCAGGGACGAGACGATGGACTCTCGCTTGATGTGCCATGTGCTTCGTGAGAGGCTGTCGGCTGGGGCGAGGAGTGTCGGTATTGAATCCGCCAGACTTCCAGAGGTGCAGTGGCAGCCGCACTGCTCGAAAGCATCGACAAGATGACGTGTTCGACAAATCTCCCCGTAGTTTGGGCTATATACTTCTCGCGGGGAGAACTGAGACATTTCGTCGGACGGACGTCCTCGTCCGTCCGTGAGAATAGCCTCGCCAAGCGACGGACGAGGACGTCCGTCGTACGTCTCAAGCCGTCCGCGTGAAGTAGAGCCTACGCGAGAGAGTGAACCCTGTAGAAGCCAGGTCTCATCCCCATTTGTGGATTACTCTAAAGCAAGCGAAACCGCCATTTCCGCCGGTCCATCGTGACGAATCGTGCGGCCTGGGCTGGGGATGTTGCCAAAACTCGCCAGCCTGTCACAATGCGGTCGTCGATTCCCGCGAGCGAGGCTCGCGGGACACGCTGGGGGTGTTTGTACACCACGCATTCATGTCGCCTTTCGCTCCGCTAAAGGGCGTCCTTTTGCGGAGCAAAAGGCGACACTCAAGGGACCATCCAGACCATGTCAGTTGATCACGTAGAACCCGCCGTCGATGGGGCTGTCCTGGGGATCGATCCGAGCGAGCTGCAGGAGTGGTTCGAATCGCTCGATGATGTCATCCATCGCTTCGGCCCGGAACGCGTGCAACAGCTGTTAGTCAATTTGCAGGAGCGGGCCTACCACAAGGGGGTGATGATCCCGTTCGTGGCGACCACTCCTTACATCAATACGATCGGCACCGAAGACCAGCCGCGCTATCCCGGCAACATGGAAATCGAGCGGAGGATCAAAAGCTACATCCGCTGGAACGCCATGGCGATGGTTCTTCGGGCGAACAAGAAAACGACATGGGATGCCGACGAAAACCGGGCCATGGAAGGCGGCGTCGGCGGGCACATCTCCACCTACGCCTCGTCGGCCACACTGTACGAAGTCGCGTACAATCATTTCTTCCACGGACGCACCGCCGACCACACCGGCGACATGGTCTACTTCCAGGGACACGCCTCCCCAGGGATGTACGCGCGGGCGTTCCTTGAAGGCCGTCTTGATGAGTCGAAGCTCGAACACTTCCGCCAGGAGAGCGTGCGGGGGCAGGGCCTCTGCTCTTACCCCCATCCGTGGTTGATGGAGGACTTCTGGCAGTTCCCCACTGTATCGATGGGATTGGGACCGATCTGCTCGATCTACCACGCCCGGTTCCTGCGCTACCTGCACCATCGCGGCATCATCGACACCAGCAAGTCGCGGGTCTACTGCTTCGTCGGCGACGGCGAGGTTGATGAACCGGAGACCCTCGGCGCAATCACTCTCGCTTCTCGCGAGAAACTCGACAACCTCGTGTGGGTCGTAAACTGCAACCTCCAGCGTCTCGACGGACCCGTGCGCGGGAACGGCAAGATTATCCAGGAACTCGAAGGGGCCTTCCGCGGTGCAGGCTGGAACTGCATCAAGACGATTTGGGGCAACGACTGGGATTCCATCCTCGCCAAGGACACCGAAGGCAAGCTCGTCAAACGCATGGGTGAGATTGTCGACGGCCAATACCAGAACTACATCTCCGCCGACGGAGCCTACATCCGCGAACACTTCTTCAACACTCCCGAACTCCAGGCGATGGTCGACCACCTGAGCGACGAGCAGCTGAAGAAGCTCCGGCGCGGCGGTCACGATCCCGAGAAGGTCTATGCGGCGTTCAAGGCCGCCACAGACTTCAAGGGCGGGCCAACCGTAATCCTGGCCAAGACGATCAAGGGGTACGGCCTCGGCTCAGAGGCCGAGGGGAAGATGATTGCCCACAACGCCAAGAAGCTGCATGACAACTCGGTGCGGCATGTCCGCGACCGGTTCAGCATCCCGGTGTCGGATGAAGACATCGATAGCATTCCATACTACCGGCCCGCCGACGACAGCCCGGAACTGGCGTATCTGAAGGCTCGTCGAGATCAGCTAGGCGGGGATATTCCGTCTCGCAAGCCAACAGAAGAGAAGCTCGACATTCCGGCTCTCGACGACAAAGTGTTCTCTCGCCAGCTGAAGGGAACCGATGGCGGCACCAGTTCGACGACCCAGGCCTTCGGTGGCATCATGCAAAGCCTGATGCGCGACAAGGCGATCGGCAAGCGCGTCGTCCCGATCATCCCCGACGAAGCCCGCACCTTTGGTTTCGAGGGGATGTTCAATGCGGTCGGCATCTACTCCAGCAAGGGGCAGATGTACGAACCCGTCGATAAAATCGCGCCCGACGGTTCGCCTAACCTGAACTACTACCGCGAATCGATCGATGGCCAGATCCTCGAAGAGGGAATCAATGAGGCTGGGGCGATGGGCTCGTTCGTCGCTGCCGGGACCGCGTACGCTAACCTCGGCGTGCAGATGATTCCGTTCTACACCTACTACTCGATGTTCGGGTTCCAGCGCGTCGGCGACCTGATTTGGCTCGCAGCTGACTCCCGCTGCAAGGGGTTCCTGATGGGAGCCACCAGCGGACGGACGACCCTCAATGGGGAAGGGCTGCAGCACGAGGACGGACACAGCCAGCTGATGGCCAGCACGGTCCCGAACCTCATCGCGTACGACCCGACCTATGCGTACGAACTCGCCGTCATCATCCAGGACGGCCTGCGTCGGATGTACGTCGACAACGAGAGCGTCTTCTACTACCTCTCGATCTACAACGAAACCTACCAGATGCCTGCGATGCCGGATGGCGTCGAGAACGGCATTCTCAAGGGGATCTACCGGCTGTCGAGTGTCGACTCCGGGGCCGGGCAAAAAATCCGCGCCCAACTGTTTGGCTCCGGCACCGCGCTGCCGAGCGTGCTGCGGGCGCAGAAGATCCTCAAGGACAAGTACAGCCTCGGCAGCGATGTCTGGAGCGTGACCAGCTACAACGAGTTGGGCCGCGACGCCCTGGCCGCCGACCGCTGGAACCGCCTGCACCCGACCGAGACGCCCAGAAAGGGCTACCTTGAAACCGCGCTGGCGGGCAACAACGGCCCGTTCATCTCCGCCAGCGAAAACGTCCGCGCCGTCGCCGACCAGATCCGCCAGTGGGTCCCCGGTGAATATGTGGTCCTCGGCACCGATGGCTTCGGTCGCAGCGACACCCGCCAAGCCCTGCGCCGCCACTTCGAAATCGACGCCGAATGCACCGCCTACGCGGCGCTCGTCGCCCTCGCGAAACATGGCGGATTCGACAAGGGCAAGCTCCCGCAAGTGCTCAAAGACCTCGGCATCAACCCGGACAAGGTCGACCCACGGACCGCGTGAGTTGTTCACTCATGACTGGCTGCAAACCCCCGCTGGACAGAGATGGCTTTGAAAGCGGGGTAGCCGAGGTTCCCCTCGGTCCCAAGCTCCTGCTCGGGACCGCACATTCCCGAAGCTCCGCTTCGCCGCGTGCCAGAACGCTCCTTCTCGCAAACCGTCCTCACACTTGCCGACGGAATTCAGTCCTGAGATGCTAAGCGGCAGTAACTCCCGGTTGAGTCGCCTTGGAATCTACCGGGGTGGTTTTGCCACAGGAGGTTTTTGTATCGTGCGATTGCTCGGGGATCACCTCTGGCGCCGTTGGCACACCGGCAGGCTCCCAAGCGAGCCAACCGGTGTGACCCTCTCTGTAAGCTGGGTGACGGGGTCCGGCGGTTGGTTTCCGATTTGTCGTGACACACCACCATGCAGTATTACCTCGAACACACCGCGACTTGTGTCTCCGCCATCGCCGGAGCTTTGGCGGCACGGGGCAAGCAAGTCGACCTGTTCGGGGTGGTCGTGCTGTCGCTGGTAACGGCTCTGGGAGGCGGGACGCTGCGAGATGTAATCCTGGATGCGAGACCGGTGTTCTGGGTGGCGGATTCGAGCTTTGTGGTGACGGCGATTGTCAGTGCGATTGTGGTGTTTGTGGTGGCTCGATTTCGCTTGCTCTCCACGACTCCACTGCTCTGGGCCGATGCCGGGGGACTCGCTCTGTTCACGGTCGTGGGGGTCGAGAAGTCACTGGCAATCGGAGTGTCACCAACAGTCGCAGTCGTGATGGGCGTCATCACCGGCACAGCGGGCGGGATGATGCGTGATGTGCTGACCGGCGAGATCCCGCTGGTGTTTCGCAAGCAAATTTATCTGTATGCGACCGCGTGCCTATGCGGGGCACTGGTGTTTGTGCTGCTGCGCGGGACGGTCGAAAACTCGCTGCTCCGTCTACTCGCAGCTGGGACGACCTTGGTCCTGCGCGTGGCGGCGATCTGGTGGAAGATTCACTTGCCGGAGTTTGAGGCCCGCGAGGAACGCGACATCGCGTGATGGGCCTGATGAACTGAGCAGTCATCGGGCGGGATCAGACGCCCGTTGGTGGGGATCACGGAGAGTCAAACAGGCGAGCCGGATGGCGTCAGCCTCCGGACCAGACACCCCACAACAGAGTCCGAGGGCTGACGCCGCTCGGCTCGCCTGCGAAAGTGGGAACGAGACGAACCCGCCAGACTGAATGCCCAAGCGAATAGTCTCGACAACGATAAAGTCTATGGTTCATCCTCACCGGGACTGATGTGGTGAGTTGTCGTTACTTTGCGGGGGCCTCTTTGAGCGTCACGCCGCGTTGGACGAGGATTTCTTCCATCTTCTTGCGATCCGTTTTCGTGGGATCAATCCAGGCGGTCACCAGACCGGTCTTGAAGCTGGCTGTGGCCTGCTCGACACCTTCGAGTTTGTACAGGATCTCGTAGGCCCCCAGCGAGCACGCTTGGCAGTCGAGGCCGACAACCGGAATTTCGACGAGTTGTAACTGGTCGCGCGGGGTCGTGCAGAGCGGCTTAATGCCGAACGTATGGCGCGAGGCATGGCGCAGCAGGTTGTCGAACTGTTCGACCATCTGTTCCGGTTTGGCATTGGGGAAGACCTGGGCCGGGTCGTAGCGGAAAACGGCCTCGGCGGTGGCGTAATCGACCTTGATCAATTCGATGTGGGTGAGTTGCTTCGCGGCCTTGTGCAGATCTTCCACCCGCTCGGGGGAGAAGAGGCCGGTGATCTGGTGCTTGACCTCTTGCGGGACGGCGCGCTGGTCCTCCGCGAGGGTCAGCGAGGAGGCGAGAAGCCAAGCGACGAGCGTGAGGGTGTTTCGGAAGAGCTGAAGAGTTGGCATGGGATGTCTGATGCGGATGAGGGCGAGTGGGACAGGCTGGAAGCCAGTCAGAGATGATACGGGTGCCGAGATGACAGGCTGGAAGCCTATCCCACGGGGTCACTTGGTCTGGAACAGTGGACTTTGGATGAGTTCGTGGACGAGCGTCCGTACCCCGCCTTGCTGGGTCTGTGTGCGGGTCACGATGGCTTCGATCGCCTCGCGGTCGCTGAACCCGATCTCGCGGCCGGTCGAGTAGATCGCGAGTTGCTGGGCCAGGTTCTTCAGCAGCGGCTGGGGATCGGCGGCGATGAGGGATTGGAACTCGCGAATGTCATGAAAGGTCCGCTCGTCGGGCAGCACGCCGCTGGGGTCGACGACTGGCCCGACCTTGAAAGCGATGCTGATGAACGGATCGATCGTTCCTCGCTCGCCCAGCGGACCTTCTCCGATTGAGCGGTAACGGGTGCGATACCCGCCGATGACATCGAACGACTCCAGCGCGAACCCTGGCGGGTCGAGCTTAGCATGGCAAGAGGCACAAGCCTTGTCGGAGCGGTGCTTGTCGAGTTGTTCCCGGATCGTCGTTGTCCCGCGCACGTCCGGCTCCACAGCTGTGATGTTCGGCGGTGGCGGTTCGGGAGGCTGGCCGAGGATGCGGTCCATGACGAAAGCCCCGCGCGGGACTGGCGAGGTGGTGGTTCCGTTGGCAGTGACCTTCAGAATGGCGGCTTGCGTGAGGAAGCCCCCGCGCGGGCAATCGGGCGGCAGGGCCACACGGCGGATCTGCGAGCCGCTGACTCCGGGGATGTCGTAGTGGACCGCGAGCTTCTCGTTGATCATCGCGAAGTCGGACTTCACCAAGGTACTCGCATCGAGGTTGCGTTCGAGCAACTCCCGGAAATAGGCCCGAGTTTCGGCCACCATCGAGTCCTGCAAATACGGGTTGAACTCGGGGTATAGCGTGCGGTCGGGATCGTTGGTGGCGATCTGCCGCAGCTTGAGCCACTGGCCGAGGAAATCCTCGACGAATCGCTGCGACTTCGGGGACCTCAGCAGGCGCTCGACCTCGGCTTTGAGCACCTCTGGCTCATGCAGCCTCTTGGCGGCGGCGAGTTCGAGGAGCTGCGGATCGGGGGCCGAGTTCCAGAGGAAGTAGGAGAGGCGGCAGGCCAGGGCCTCGTCATCGAGCCGCCCCGTGGGTTCGATGTGATACAAGAAGTCCGGCGAGCAGAGCGCCGCGCGATACGCATACCGCATGGCGGTCTCAAAGCAATCGCCCGCCTGCATCCGCTCATCGACCAGCGACAAATATGCCGTCCGCACTTCGGCCTCGACGGGTCGGCGAAAGACTCGCGGCAGGAACCGGGCGAGTAATCGATCAGCATCTTCCAGCGGATTGTCGCTCTGGATGGTGTACAGACCCTGCTCGGGATCGCGTCGATTCTTGCCGCTCAGTTGGCGCACCGGCTTACGCGCCGGTGGGCGGACACCGGGATGCGCCTCGCCCTGGAACTCAACCAGCGGCAGTTCGTCGAACAACACTTTGTGACTGACCGGAGGCCAGACGGGATGCAGCGGCCCTTCGACATCGAGCCAGTCGCAGGCGATCCCCGGTCCGGTAAAGGCCATCGCTCGGCCCTTATCTGGAATTTGTGCGGGAGCTAATGACGCGGCGTTGAAGCCGATCAGCTCGTTGTGATTGAGCCACGCCAGCAACTCGTGCTCGGTGGACTGCATCGACGGAGCGTCGTAATACCCGAGGACGTAACTCGGGTGCTGGCCGCCTCGCCCATCACCGGTCAGCTGGACTACGGAGAGCCGCGCGGCTTCGGTCCCACGGGCGGGGAGGACCTGCCCCTTGTCCCATTGAAAACTCCACAGCGAAGTCCGTACCCGGTAGTTTCCCGGATAGATCGTTACATGATCGATGAAGTAGGGGCAGAAGCTTTCGTCCTCATGACGGAAAACTCCCACGCTGCTGCCGTTGTCGAACGAACCCATCCGTTCGTGAGCCCCCTCATCGAGGTGAGGCTGCTCCCCGGCGGGTGGTAACTCGGGATCAGGCTGCTTATCTTTGAGTAGCACGCCGTGACCATGCATCAGCACATGCGCGACAAAGCCCCCGTTGTTGGCCAGCGAGATGCGCATGGTTGTCACGGTCGGAGCTGCGGGACGAGTGGCGATGGCGTAGTCGAGAACGTGGTCGGCGGCCTCCATGTACTTCAGCAGATTGACGTGCGAGAGATCGAGAGCGTCGCTGTTCTTGTCGAACCCATGTGCGGAGCCATCGGCAGGCAAATCGCCTGCGAGTGCGATTCCGGGCATGTCGAACAGATCCCGCATCGTGTGCTCATACTCCGCCCGCGTCAGCCGCCGCAGCCCCCGCCGTCCCACGGCGGTTCGCTGGGTTTGCTCGGCCTGGAGGAGCGACTGTTTGAGGTCGTCGCTCACCGCCACGACTTCTGCTGCCGGTGGTCGAGGCTGCTCCTGGGGAGGCATCTCACCGGAGCGAATGCGGTCATGAATCTTGACCCAGCGGGCAAAGTTCTCGGGCAGGGCCAGCTCCAGCTTGAGGCTGGCCAAGTCGAGCCCACCCTCCTGCGTTTCGACATTGTGGCACTCCTGACAGTGCGTCTTGAGGAACGCCGCCGGCTGGGCTTGGGCGGGAGGGGTACACAAAATCATGAACCACAAGATCATCAGAATCTTAAGAGAACGTCGACCGATCAGGATTCTACTCTTTATGATCTTGTGGTTCATGATTTTGTGATCCCCCATCTTGGTTCGAGTGTTCATTGAGTAATCGTTCGGACCTCTATGCGATGGTGATTCAAGTTGAACCAGTGCAATGCCTTCAAAGACGTATGACTGATGAATCGACGTTGATGTTCGTAGATGACCTCTGGATGGTGAACTGATGTCGTCACCGAAAAGGCGACGTTGTCATTCAGCATTCGCATGGTCTGTGTCCCGAGGACAAATCCCTCGGAAACCACAGGTACGGAACGCTCCACGACCGACTTCCCACCCAGGAAATGCACTAGTGCGTCCTGATACAGACTGGGGTCCAGAAAGACGCCCCATTCGCTTACGCATCGTAAGAATAGGTCTTTGAGTGTGCTGCATTCCGCTGAACGAGGTGACCACGCATCGTCATGAATCTGATAGCGATATCGGTCAGACGGAGTGATTCCCGTGGAAACGAACTCATGCTCGACACGTTGTGAACGAAAGTTAAGTAGGGTGGCATGGCGCAGATCGCACATGTACATGTAATTCAGGGTCTGACCCCGGTGTGCGTTTGTCAGAGTACTGACAGTCTTTGTTTCAACGATGACACTCGAGTCGATCAACAGATCGGCAAAGTAGTGTTTGGAGAAGTTGTCCAGTTGGGCAGTCATTTCGTACTCCAGAATCACATCGTGTCCGACCACTCGAAGCCGCCTGGCAAGTTCCCTCTGGTAGAGAGATTCATCCAGGTAGCGACCGAACTGGTTGTGGATGTCAAACGCCATTCCAGTGACCAATCTGTCGACGCGATGGAACTCTTCTCTGTCAATGACTTTGATGGGGGAGGCAGTCAGTATGGGCATGGTGAGTTTCGGGGATCACAAGATGATGAACCACAAGATCATGAAGAGGGGGAAACCCGATGACGACGCCACGGGCTACTTTTTTTGGTTCAGCGGTGAGTAGTCTGCTAGAGCAGTTTCGGAATTGATCTTCAGGTGAGGCAGACAGGAATGTCTGCCTCACTGAGCAGTACGCACAGACATTCCTGTCTGTGCGTACTGAAGACGAACTCTGAAACTGCCCGAGTTCCTCATGATCTTGTGGTTCATGATCTTGTGATAACTCTTCCTGCCACCCTCACGCCATCTCCAACCCGCGCAGCGTGCTCGTCCCGGTCGAGAACGAGTCCGTCTCGACCCCCAGTCGCTGGAGCATCGAAACGTACAGGTTCGACAGTGGGTAGTTGTTCTGCGTGTCGAATGCCAAGTGTTGTCCGTGCTTGAAACCCCCGCCGGCCAGCAGGACCGGCAGGTTGACGTTTGAGTGCGAGTTCGCACTGCCCATGCAGGTGCCGTACAGCACCTGCGTGCGATCCAGCAGCGTTTGCCCCTGCTCCTGCGACTCGTGCAAGGACGTTAGGAACGCATTCAAGGCGTCGAACTGCCCCTCCTCATGTCCCTTCAGCTCATCCAGCACCTCGGGTCGGTTGCCGTGGTGGGTGATGTTATGAATCACCGTCGTGTCGACGAACACCGACACGAGCCGTGAAGAATCGGTCTCCAAGGCCAGCTTGATCACATCGAACATCAGCCGCATCTTGTTGACGAACTGCCTGGCGTCGTCGATGTCCTGCGGTGGCTGGGCGGTCACGGTCGGCTTTGGCTTGTGTTCCCACTCCTCCGAGCTGTGCAGCCGCTGTTCGAGTTCGCGGACCGAGGTGTAATACTGGTCCATTCGTTGCTGGTCGGTCGGGGAGAGCGTGCGACTGAGCCGCTTCGATTGATCACTGACGAAGTCGAGCGTGCTGCGTCCCTGCCGCAGAGCCTCGACGTTCGCCTCGACCTCGTCCGGTCGGCCTTGCACGAAGAGTTTCTGAAACAGCTTCTTCGGGCTCCGCTCCGCCGGGATTGGGGCCCCGCTACGGGTGAAGCTGAGCGTGGGGTTCTCATTGGTGACCGCCAGTACCAGCGACGGATACCGCGTGCGGTTGCCGAGTTGCTCAGCTGCGAATTGGTCAAGGGATACGCCGTTGCGGAACCCGCCGCGATCAGGGTGTGGAGTGCCGGTCAGGAAGCACCGCTCCGCTGCGTGCGAGCCGGTGACGCCCGGCAGGCTGACGCCGGAGAAGATGGTCATCTGCTTTCGGTGAGCGGCCAGCCGTTCGAGGTACGGGCTGGCCTTGTAGTCCGCCCCCGCCTGCTCCGGGAAGAAGAACTGAGGCAGAATCCCCATGTTCGTCTCAATCGCCACCATCCGCCGAGGCACCGCGTCCGGAGCCTCCGCCGAATAAGCTGGCCGCAGCATGGCATCCAACAGCGGCAGAGCCAGGGCCACCCCCGCTCCGCGCAGGAGAGTGCGCCGCGAGAGGGGAGTATGGCGAATCGAGATCCGGGGAGACTGAGTCATGTGAAACGCACTCTTGAAACAGGGCAAGTCCGAGAACAATGCTATTTCGTTACGGAGGTCCTGTCGAGGTGCTTGGACTGCCCGCACACATCCAGTGGAACTCCGCGTGGGATGCCGCACACCTCATGGGGACTGATTCATACAGTACACTGCATTCCGAGGCTCTTGTGTATCTTTTCTGGACACTCCCCATGCCGCAACAAGACGTTCTGATCATCGGTGGTGGCATCGTGGGTCTAGCGACAGCTCTCAAGCTCCTGGAGCAAACGCCCAGACTCAAGGTGACACTCCTGGAGAAAGAGGCTCTCGTCGCGCAGCATCAGACGGGGCACAACTCGGGCGTGTTGCACTCGGGCATCTATTATCGACCGGGCACGCTGCGGGCGCAGAACTGCCGTGAGGGGCGACAAGCGATGGTCGAATTCTGCCGAGCAGAGGGGATCGCGTTTGATGTCTGTGGCAAGGTTATCGTCGCCGTCGACGACTCCGAAGTGCCTCAACTTCTGAAGATTTACGAACGCGGGATCGCGAATGGAGTCCAGTGCGAGTTGATCGATCTGCCTCGACTGCGGCAACTGGAACCGCATGTCAACGGCGTGCGGGCCTTGCACGTCCCCGAGGCTGGGATCGTCGATTACAAGCAGGTCGCCCAGCGGATGGCCGAGAAGATCCAGCAGGCCGGGGGAGAGGTGCTCACCGGGGCGGAAGTCGTTGCCGTCGAACAGCGCAGCGACGCAGTGATCACTCGCGTGCTGGACGGTCGGGAGTTTGCCGCGCGCGTCATCGTGACCTGTGCGGGCCTGCAAGCGGATCGCGTCGGCAAGATGGCCGGGTGTCATCCGACGGCCCGCATCGTCCCCTTCCGAGGGGAGTATTTCACCCTGCGTCCGGAGGCACAACCGCTCTGCCGAAACCTCATCTATCCCGTGCCGGACCCGGAGTTCCCGTTCCTGGGCGTTCACTTCACGCGGATGATCCACGGGGGCGTCGAGTGCGGTCCGAACGCGGTGTTGGCCTTCCGCCGCGAGGGGTACAGCAAGTTCGATTTCTCGCTGGGCGATCTGACCGAGACGCTCTTGAACTCCGGATTCCGCAAGCTGGCCTGGAAGCATTGGCGGTCGGGGGCGGCGGAGATGTGGCGTTCCTGGAATAAGTCCGCCTTCGTCGCCGCGCTGCAACGCCTGATCCCCGCTGTGAAGAGCGACATGCTCGAGCCCGCTCCGGCGGGAGTGCGGGCGCAGGCCCTGACCCCGGAAGGGACGCTGGTGGATGACTTCCTGATCCTCGACGGCCCGCGCGTAGTCTCGATTCAGAATGCCCCGAGCCCAGCCGCCACAGCGTCGCTGAATATTGGGCGGTTGATCGGAGAGCGGGTACTGGCGAAGTTGGGGTAGAGTGATCAGAATCAGCCAGCCGTCCGATGTGTGATGCGCCGAGGCGGAGAGTCTGGAAGTGTGAATTGCCAGTATGTAGCGACCGCAGGAGAGCCCATGAGCGACTCGATTCCCCCACTGCCGCCGTCCGAGAACGAGTCCCCATGGCTCGATGACGCGCCAGCGGAACAGCCGAGTGCGACTCCGCCAGCGTCCCCGATAGTTCCGCCTTCTGTTCGGCCCGTAACACGGCGGATGGGCCCCCGACCGCGTGCGGCCCCTGTGCCGCCCGAGGATGGATCGGGATGGGCGGTCGCCGGGTTCCTGCTGGGGGGAGTGCTGCTGTTCGTCGTCGTGCTGGGCGGCGGATATTGGGGACTCAGTACTCTCCTGACGGCCAGTGCCAAGTCGCGTGAGCAGTCATTCATTCAGAAGACGCAGTTCGGCATCTTGGAGCTGTCAGCTGCGGATTCTCACGTGCTGTTAAATGCCATGCATCCGCTGGAGACGGACGAGGAGCGAGCCGCCGATCTGTCCGCAGGC
Source organism: Planctomycetota bacterium (assembly GCA_031431195.1). Taxonomy (GTDB): domain Bacteria; phylum Planctomycetota; class Planctomycetia; order Planctomycetales; family Planctomycetaceae; genus TH-plancto1. Next base: position 33,400 of record JANPCU010000085.1, read on the forward strand.
TTTGCTGCGGGTGAGTTGGGGGCAGATGAGGCGACCGCCAACGAGTTGAAACTTGTGCTGGAGCGCACCGCTCGCGCGGCGGGTTCGGACCCCATCTCCGGGCACCTCAGTCGACCGCATCTACTCCGACGAATCTGGCCGATGGTTCCCGAGGAATTGCGTGATGATTTCGCGCTAGCCCCCGAACGGTTGATGGGCATCGGTTATACAGATCCCGAGGCGACCTTGGTGCGAGTCCGCCCTTGGAACACGGGCGATACGAATGAAGAGGGACGCGTGGTCTATGCCCAACTGCGATCCACTCCAGAGGGCGACGCGCTGCCGTTTCGGTTCTGGGTGATACGCGAAGCCGGGGTCTGGAAGTGTGTGGACTACGAATTGACCTACTACGGACTCTCCTCAGCAGAAATGGGCACACTGAAGGTTTGTACGCTGATGTGTGTCGAGCATCCCGGGGGAGATATACTGGAACGTTTGAGTGACTGGGTCGACGCCGAAAATATCAATCAACCGGAACTGGAACTGGGTTGGATCAAAGCAAAGATCCATCTGATGCCGATGGCTCTGCAAGACTCCACGATGCTGTTGTCCTTACAAAGCTTCCATGACGCGGGGCTGTCCTACGAGTTGTATGAGAAAGAGATCGCCGGGTTTTCGGGACTCACACGCTCGACATTCCGTACAGAGATGTCGGCCTTGTTCCACTTGAGAGGGGGCCACGCGGAGAACTGCCTTCAGGAGTGTGACGCCTTCCGAACTCGATTTGGGGAGACGAACTTGGCGGTGCTCAAGTATCGCGTGCAAGCCCTCCTGGCCTTGGGAAGGTTTGAGGATGCACTGCATGATCTCGAATCACTCACTCATCGGTACCCCTTCGAGTCCTCCCTGATTCCGATGCTGGCCCTCGCCTGTCGCCCGGACGATTTGAAGCCATTGGTCGTAGCTGTGATGCGGCATCCCCGCCCCGGCGAGGCGACCACTCAAGCGTACTCTGCCCTCACCACATCACGTGGGCCGGACAGTCTGAATCAGTTTGCCGAGGCGCTCTCCCGCGATCCCCGCTTCGGGGCGGATGTCGCTCGGCTCCGATCTTGGCAGGCCGAGACTGACAGCCACCCGGAGGCCGCTTTGGCTGCGATGCGTCAGTCGCTGGAACTGGCGTCGGCAGATCGACGTGAGGAGTTCTGTCGAGGGACCTTCGAGTACCTGCTGACGCATGGACAGGCGGCGGAAGCGTGCGCGCTGTACCCCGACGATCCGAAACTGGCCGCCGCCCTGGTGCAGTCTTTTTACGAAGAGGACTCCTGGCCCTACGAGAAAGACGGGGTCCGTCCGCTGCTTGCTCCCTTGAAACGTCTCGCAGCGGCTTGGCCACAAGACCACGAGCTGTGGTATCTTCTGGGAACCGTTCACTCCACTCTGGAAGAGTGGGACGAAGCTGTGGCGGCGTTCGCGCATTCGATGCAGATGGAACCGGCCGCGCCACTCAGTCCGGGAGCTGATCCTGTCGAAGCCATGCCATCGATGAAGTTGGCCTACTCCAGTTGGTTTTCCGCACTCCAGTCAGCGGGACAGTGGGCAGAACTGGAACAAGCCATCGCGAAAGATCCTCAAGCGATCGAGCAACTGGTTCAGAGGCTGCCCTGGTCCACGGACGCAGAAACGATCAACTGGGCCAAACGGTTTGTCGCAGAGCACCCGGAGTCTCCACATGCCCTGTCTCTGCTGACGGCATGGGCTCATCAGACTGAGGACTGGGCGTCTGCGAGGCAGCACTTGGCGTCACGTATCGATCAGGAGAAGGACGAGACGAAGCTGGATGGTTTGCGTCGACAGCTGGCCATGGCCTGTATCAACGATCCCGCGCTCGAAGTCTCGTGCAAAGATCTTCGAACGTCGAAGAGCCTCAACTTCGCCTGCGAGGCATTACTCCAGCGAGGAGAGACGGGCACGCTATCGCGACTCATCGCGATCCTCAAGGCGGAACGGACCCCGCGCGGCATTCGCAATCGTCTTCCATACTGGGAGGCTCAAGCCTGGGCTCAAATCGGTCGGTATCAGGAATTTGAATCGCCCATGATTCAGAAGCTCTTCGTCAATCCGCCCGCCGAGGATCTCGTCGCGATCCAGACGCTGGCACATCAGTGGGATGGACACACACTCAACTCGGAACGAAAGGGAATCCGAAACGAAATCCTGGCTCCCCATGATCCGCAGTACAAACGAATTCGACTCGCCATTGCCGTACGACTGAATGAGTTTGATCAGCTGCGAAGCATGCTTTTGGATGAACAGGAGCAGGTCAGAATTCAATATCTATACTCGCAACCGGCCTATCAAGCGTTGTGGACCGATGCGTACCGTCCCCTTCGCGAGATCGCGCCGCCGCGACTGACGCAGACGTTTTTTCAGTCTCGCCGGATTCTCTTGGAACCTGGAGAGGCTCCCGATCCAGCTCAATGGGACACTCGGTTGAACGGAATTCGGAATGTCCTGGGAATGGATGTTGAGATTGTGCCGCTGACGATGGGGCAGGGCAGTCCCGCCCGGCAGATCCATTGTGTGCGGTTCGGGGAATACGAGTGCCTGGTCGCGATGGGCAGCGAACCGGCGGATGATTTCGAGTTGCCGGAGAGCTATTCCCAATTGACTCCCGAGCATCGCGACCTCCTTCGGACTCATCGCTGGTGGGTGCAGGTTTCGCCGGCACCCGCCACCCCGTACGGTGAGTCGTTCTGGTGTGAGACAGTGGCCGCCGCGATCGTCAACGAACAGACCATCGCTGTCTATCACGATGCCCTCCGTCGAGCCGACATCGGGAAAGGGCCGCTGGAGTTTCGGACCGCCGCTCTGGAGGTCCAGCGCTTCGCGCACAGCGATCAGCCCTGGAGTGGACTCAACCTCGAACAGATGCGGAGGTCTGGGGATTGCACAGGAACATTCTGGTGGACCGGGCCGCAACTGAAAGAACCGGTCTCCGAGTCATCCACCGATGAGCCAAAGTCTTTGTTCGAGCAATTCCGCAGCTGCCCCCCGGAGCAAGTGGTCCGCGCGACCGTCAGGAATCTCGGGGCCTGGCACGCCGAGCCGCTGGAGGTGGATGTGGAGCGGTTCATCATCCACCAGGGAGAACTGGACTCGGTTCGATGCCGTGTCGTCACGCCTTCCCGGCTGTATCCGCAACTTGTTCCGGGGGAACCGTTGCTGCTCTCCTTGTATCAACTGCATGGGGTACACACGGCGATGCGCTCACAGGGCAGCCCTCCACAAGAATGAGGCGAGAGCATTCCACGACTGCGTTTGCGCCGAGAAGCAGAACGGACACCCAAGTCCAGGTAGGTCAGTCCAGGTAGGTCAGGTTTTCACCTGACTCTTGCATCTCGCTTGATGATCTCCACTCGGTTCGGTTCTATCACCTGCCTCGTCATTGGCAACATCGTCTCCATCGAGAACGGCCCGCTGGGCAGGCCGTCGATGTGGAGTCTGGTGTAGGCGGTGTACTTCGATGAGGAAAACCACAATCACAAAGTCCGTCTCGCACTCGGACTAGCCGGACAATGACAGGAGTTATACTGAACGCGGCCCGAAATAAGTCGTCGATGCCCCTCGCCAGAGGGCGGGCACGTGAGCCAAATCGCCCACGTTCTGGCGCACGTCGCTACGCCAAAATGTCTCACTTCTGACCGCTCAAAGTAGAAACGGTGGAAGGACTCATTTCGGCAGCGCTCGCCCGGCGAGAATCTGCGCGATGTGCATCGTTTTGAGCGGCTTCTTCTGGCGGCTGATCAGCCCCTGCATGTGCATCAGGCAGGACATGTCGCCGGCGACCATGACCTCGGCTCCGGCTTGTTCGTGGTCGTGGATGCGGTCGTTCCCCATCATGCAGGAGACCGCCTCTTCAGCGATCGCGAACGTCCCGCCGAACCCGCAGCACTCATCCGTGCGCTGCAGGTCGACGAGGGTCAACCCCTCGACCAGTTGCAGCAACTGGCGGGCCTTGTTGAAGTCGGGCTCCATCCGCTCGCTGGGCCGCCCCAAGCCCAATTCCCGCAGCCCGTGGCAACTGTTGTGCAGGCCGACGCGATGCGGGAATTTCACCTGCAACTTGTCGAGCTTCACGATATCCGTGAGGAACTGGCACAGCTCGAAGGTCTTGGCCTTGAGTTCCGTAAACCCCGCTTGGCCTTCGAGCAAGTGGTCGTAATGGTGCGTGACCATCGCGGTGCAGCTGCCGCTGGGGCAGACGACGTAGTCGTAGGGGGCGTAGATCTTGAGGAACGATTCCGCGAGCGAGCGGGCGTCCTCCCAGCACCCGGTGTTCGCCATCGGCTGGCCGCAACACGACTGCCCGTCGGGGAACTCGACGATGCAGCCCGCCTGTTCCAACAGTTCCACGGTCGCCAGCCCCACGTCGGGGTAGAACTGGTCGATGTAACAGGGGATGAACAGGCCGATTTTCATGGTGCGGGGAGTGTAGATCAGGGCGAGTTCGCCTGCCATCACTCACGGGTCTGTTTGATCTTCGAACCATCCGGCTCACGCCGGACGCTCGCCAGGGTGTTTTCAGACCGCAGTGGGCTGGGGACGGCAAAAGTCTGACGACTTCTGCTACGGGCGACTTCCCGTTATCTTCTCCCAATTCAATCAGAGGGGCGGATCGTCGAGAGAGTGATGTCGATCCAGGTGTTGGCAGAGTTGGTGGACCGCTTGCGGCGCGTTGATACGTTCTCAGCTGTGGCTCGGGCGATGCAGGCCGGGCAGAGCGGGACGATCGACGGGGCGTGGGGGTCGAGCTGCGCGCTGGCGACTTCGGCGGTGGTAAAAGAGGCACCGGGGCAGGTGTTGATTGTTCTGCCTCGGATTAGCGATGTCGATGACTTTGCAGCCGACTTGCTGCCGTTTCTCGATCCGCCGCCGGTGGTGTTCCCGGCTTGGGAGTCGCTGCCGAAGGACCGGTCGGTCGCCGACCCGGTGTATGGGGCGCGGCTGCGGATGTTGCAGGAGTTGGAGGGGCCCAACCCGCCCAAGGTGATCGTCGCGAGTCTGGCGGCGCTGCTGCACCCCGTGCCGTCGCGGAAGACTTTGACTGCGGGGACACGCACGATTCGGGTCGGGCAGTCGCTGGCGACGGAAGAGTTCCTGGGCTGGTTGGTCGAGCGGGGGTTCGAGCGGACGCCGACGATTGAGAGGGCAGGCGAGTTCTCGATCCATGGCGGGATCATCGACATCTTCGCCCCCGAGGCGATCGACCCGGTGCGGATCGAACTGTTCGGCGATGAGGTCGATTCGATCCGGACATTTGATGTCGAGACACAGCGGAAGGTCGATACGCTGGCCGACACGACGATCACGGCGATAGCCAGTGGGATAGGCTTCCAGCCTGTCAAAGGAGCCGGGAAAGATGAAGTTAATCAGAAAGACAAGAATGACAGGCTGGAAGCCTATCCCACGGACGGCGAATGCTTGGTCGATCGGTTGTCGGCGAACTGCTGGGTGGTGTTGTCGGAGCTGAGTGACCTCGTCGAAGAGGGGCGGCATTACCTGCAACGGCTCGACGATCCGAAAGGGTTGTATCGGGTCGAGCATGTCCTGGCTCGCACCACGCAGCATCCTTCGGTGACGCTGTCAGCGCTCATGGGAGCGAGTGCGGAGACGACGTGCCATCTGCAAGTCGAGTCGCTCGAACGGCTGGCCGGGCCGAAGTCGGAAGTGCTCAAGGAACTCGCCGGGATCGTCGGGCGCGATGAACAAGTGGTCATCGCCTGCCACAATGAGGGGGAACGTCAGCGGCTCATCGAACTGCTAGAGCAGAGTGTGCCGGAGTTGGTGCCGCGAGTTTCGCTGGTGGTCGGTTCGGTGACGCGCGGGTATCGGCTGGTGGCTGAGCAAGTCGTCGTCATCAGCGACAACGAGCTGTTCGACCGCGTCGAGGTCCGCCGCACAGCTGCTCGAAAGAGGCGGCTCGAATCGAGGGCGATCGATAGTTTTCTCGACCTCAAAGAGGGCGATTTGATCGTCCATATCTCGCATGGGATCGGACGGTTTCGCGGAATGCAGGTGCTGGATCGCGAGGGGGGCCAAGAGGAGCATCTCGTCCTGGAGTTCCGCGACGGGGTGAAGATCTTCGTCCCGGCCTCGCTGATTAACCTTGTGCAGAAATACGTCGGGGCCACGAAGTCCAGCCCGACGCTCTCCAAGGTCGGCGGCACCGCGTGGGCGTCGAGCAAGAAGAAGGTCGCCGCCGCCGTCGCCGACATGGCGAGCGACATGCTGCGGCTCCAGGCCCAGCGCGAGATGATCCCCGGCATCGCCTGTCCTCCGGATACGCGGATGCAGCAGGAGTTCGAAGCGGCGTTCCCCTACACCGAGACGGATGACCAAGTGCGGGCGATCGACGACTCGAAGATCGACCTCGAAAAGCCCAGGCCGATGGACCGGCTGATCTGCGGCGATGTCGGGTTCGGCAAGACCGAAGTCGCGATCCGCGCCGCCTTCAAGGTCGTCGACGCTGGGCGGCAGGTGGCCATCCTCGTGCCGACGACGGTCCTGGCCGAGCAGCACTACCGCACCTTCTGCAATCGCTTCGCCGAGTTCCCGATCTCGGTCGAAGTCCTCTCTCGCTTCCGGACCAAGGCCGAGCAGAAAGAGATCCTGCTCAAAATGGAGGCCGGGGCCGTTGACATCGTGATCGGCACGCACCGGCTCGTTCAACCGGATGTGCGGTTCAAAGACCTTGGTCTACTCGTCATCGACGAGGAGCAGCGGTTCGGCGTGGCACATAAGGAGATGCTCAAGCGGTTGCGACTGGCGGTGGATGTGATGACGCTGAGCGCGACGCCGATCCCGCGCACGCTGCATCTGTCGCTGCTGGGGATTCGGGACATCTCGAACCTGACGACTCCGCCGCAGGACCGAATGGCGATCGAAACGCGGATCGTGCGCTGGGACGACCAGCTCATCAAGCAGGCGGTGATGCGCGAGCTGAATCGCGGGGGTCAGGTGTACTTTGTCCACACCCGCGTGATGGACATCGAGTCGCTGGCCGACCGCATCCAGAACATCGTCCCCGAGGCCCGCATTGCGATCGTCCACGGCCAGATGGGGGAGCATGACCTCGAACAGAATATGTATGCGTTCGTCAAAGCCCAGGCGGACATCCTGATCGCGACGACGATCATCGAGAGCGGCCTCGACATCCCGACCGCCAACACGATGTTCATCAACGAGGCCGACAAGTACGGCCTGGCCGACCTTCACCAGTTGCGTGGCCGCGTCGGGCGGCATAAGAACCGGGCGTACTGCTACTTGATTCTGGATGACAAAAAGTCGCTGACCAGCGTGGCGGCGAAACGTCTCAAAGCGATCGAGGAGTTCAGCGAACTCGGGGCCGGGTTCAAGATCGCTATGCGGGACCTGGAAATCCGGGGGGCCGGGAATATCCTCGGCACCGAGCAGAGCGGGCACATCTCGAGCGTGGGCTACGAACTCTATTGCCACCTCCTCGAAAACGCCGTCCGCCGCCAGAAGCAGATGCCCGAACGCGAACTGCCACACGTCGATGTCGACCTCGCCGTCACCGCCTTCCTCCCCAACAGCTTCGTCCCCCCCGGTCGGCAGAAGATCGATGTCTACCGGCGACTCTCGGTGGCCGCCACCAGCGCGGAACTGGCCGAAGTTGCCGGAGAAATCCGCGACCGCTTCGGGCCGCTGCCGCCGGAAACAGAACAGCTGGTTGAACTGAAAGAGCTCCAGTTGATGGCGTTCGCTTGGGGAATTCACGGCATCCGCATGGAAGAGGGCCGGTTCGCGGTCCTGAGCTACAAGGATGAAAAACAGATCCGGGCCTTGCAACGGCGAGTCGGGAACGACCTGCGGATGGTCGATCCGGGCGTAGCGTATTTGCTGCTGCCGGTGATGGATATGAACGGGCCGGAGGCGATTGAGCATTTAAAGAGCGTGTTGAAGCCGTAACGCCCAGGGGTTGCAACCCCTGGGCTTGGACCAAGACGTGTTGCCGCCATTTCGCGTTTGCGTCTATAACCAAGATCACTGAAGTCCCGCCCTCGATCCGCATGGATGCGATCGATGATCTCTCATCGCTTGGCAATCACCGTCCCGCTTCTCGCCCTGCTGATCGCAGCCGGGTGCAACGGGCGTTCGTATAAAGTGGCCAGCCCGGTCATTGGACCGGTGCCACCGCGAATTCCTGTGTCTGAAGTGGCCGAGAATTCTCGCAGTGCAACGGCCAACAATGGCCAGTCGGTCCGTGTTCAGGATGCGGCCATTGAACAGGTCGCCTATGCCCAGACGCAGCCACTCGCCATGACAGATGTCATCGCGGAGGTGAACGGCGAGCCGATTCTGGCCCACGCAGTTCTCGACCGCTATGCCCCTCAATTGGCCGAAGCGAAGCAGAAACTCAAGCCCGAACAACTTCGCGAAGCTCAATTCGAGTTGATCCAGAAAGACCTCCCGAATGTCATCGAGCAAACGCTGATGGTCGATTCGATCAAGCAGACCATGAAGCCCGAACAGCTGACATCGGTCGAAGCCCAGATGGACCAGTTCTTCGAGGCCGAAGTGGATCGCCTGATGAAGGTGACCGGGGCAGGTTCCCCGACGGAACTCGAAGGAATCCTGCAAGCTCAGGGGGCGTCCATCGTGATGCTCCGCAAACAGTTCGGTGACCGTCAACTCGCCAGCCAGTTCATGCGGTCGAAGATGGGGTCGGAGCCCACCGCTTCACGCGAAGAAATGCTGGCCCGCTACGAGAAGGATGTCGACACCTTCACGGAAGCGGAAGAGGTCAAGTGGCAGCAAATTGACATCGAATATGACGCGCACGGTGGCGTGGACGAAGCCGAGGCGGTGGCCCAACAGCTGTTGAAGAAAATCCGTGGCGGCGCAATCACGTTCGACGATGCCGCCCATGACAAGTCGGATAGCCCACTGGCCTCCAAGGGAGGGCACCGCGACTGGACACAGCCGAGCAGCCTGGCGGACGCGGATGTCAAAGAGGCGCTGATGAGTCTCGAAATCAACCAGGTCAGCGATGTCATCCCGACCGAGACGGCCTGCCTGATCGTGATGGTCACCGGTCGGCACGAGGCTCGCGTCATCCCGTTTAATGAGGTCCAGAAGGAACTCCACGACCGGATCGTGAAAGACAAGCGGGAAGTGATCGTTAAGGTCGCCTTGAAAGATCTGATGTCCGAAGCTGTTGTGCATACAATATTGGAAGAAGCGGATGCCGAGTGATGGGCCATCTGGTCGTCGTCCAGAGCCTGCGGTATGGATACATCTCACGAAGGAGAGCTAGACGCTCGACTTCTTTGGTTACGAATACTCCCTCGAGTGTGTGCCTCACAAAAGTCGTCCACTCTCAGAAATTCACGACAGCCGAGTGGGCCTCAACAAATCGTCAGAGATTTATCACCGCTCCCGGTCCCCTCGGAGGAAAAACCTCCATCCAGCCGCCAGAAGTGTGAAACGCAGAGGGCGCGGAGGACGCAGAGAACAGGCTCTCCTTCCGAACTCTGCGGCCTCCGCGCCCTCGACGTTTTCACTCCGCACGTCCTCACGTTTTAGCTGTCCCCTGCGGTTGTCGCGAGTTTTAGGTGAAATAGGTATCCCCTTCGCTCAAGGGCATACAAGATGTCGTGCCCAGAATTCTCCTCTACCCTGACACCCACACCACCTATTGGGCTCACTTGAGCGAAGGGGATACCTATTTTAGGAGAATAATGGCCTTGGGTTTTGGATGCCAACTTTCCTGACGCACACACCTCCCACGATCCGTTGTTCCCGGATTCTTCTCGTAATGGTCTTCCCGAGTCGGTAAACTACTCCCCGGGACGGACTCGACGGAGAAACCGATATGACACGCGCGATGAACGTTTGGTGCTTACTCGTGGCGGCGGTGGGGCTGTGTGCGGCTCCCTGCGTGCCAGCGGATCTCGTGCGTCTCAAGAACGGTGGAGAGCTGCGAGGCTCACTCGTCAGGGGAAGCGACCAGACCCGTGATCCCGAGTTGATGATCGTCTCTTTTGCCGGGGCCACAATCATTGTCCCTCGAACCGAGGTCGACTCTGTGCAGATGCGGTCCCCTGCCATTGAGGAATACGTCACCCGCTCCCGCGAGATCCTCCACACCATCGAAGCCCATCAACAGTTGGCCGACTGGTGCATCTCGCGACAGCTGAAAGCCCAGCGAGTCGAGCAGCTGGAATTGCTCCTGGAATTGGACCCCGAGAACGAGGTCGTTCATCGCTCGATCGGCCATGTGCGTCATGATGGTCAGTGGATGTCACGCGAGGAGGCGATGGCCAAGCAGGGTTACGTCCTACACAAGGGCAAGTACATCACTCAATTGGAATTGGAACTGCTCGAGCAAACGGGAGCGGAGCGGGCTGCGGAACAGGTCTGGTATCCCAAGGTCAAGCAGTGGTCGGGCTGGCTGAGTGGGCGCGATGCGCGGCGGGTGACGGAGGGATTACAGAATCTGCGGTCGATTCAGGATCCCGATGCAGTGGCCGCCTTGTGGAACTACCTGGGCCAGCAGCAGAACTCGGACGCTCGTCAACTCTTTGTCGAAGTCGCCGGACAACTCAAGGGGCCGAAACCGGTACGACGACTCTCCCAGTCCCTACTGAATGAGGGGTATGAGCCCGTATTCCGAATGGCCTTGGCGACGATCGACGATGACCAGAAAATTGAGGTCGTGAAGTACTGCTTGCCGGGGCTGAAAAACAAGTCCAACGATGTCGTCCAGCGGGCGGCCATTGTCGTGGGCCAATTCGGCGACGAGCGTGTGATTCCCGATTTGATCGATGCTCTGATCACCACGCACTCCTACAAAATCCAGGTGCCAGACACATCGAGCAGTGTCACCTTTGGGGTGGCCTCCAATGGAGTTCCGACCCTGCTCCCTTCGGGGAATACGGCGATCCTTCCGAACAACATTGAGATGCTCAGTCGACTGGGCCAGCTGCCCTACGGGTATACCGTGAATGATACGAAGCCCAAGGTCATGCGAACCGTGACGGTCAAATCGGACTTTCGGAACACTCAAGTTCTGGCCGCACTCAAGCAGCTGACCAAGCAGGATTACGGCTACGACCAGCGGGACTGGCAGCGGTGGTGGACGATCTATCGGGCTGCGTCGTAGGAGTGGCAGCCCGAGTCACGACCGAGGTGGTGTCGCGACTCTGTCGGCACTCTGCGCTGCCTGATGTTGAACTTGAATTGCCCATGACCCACTCCAGAGGAACTCGCCATGCAACTCGGATTCGTGAGCGCAATCCTGCCTGATCAAACCGTCGAGCAGGTCTTCGAGTTCGCCGCCGACACCGGTTATGACTGTGTCGAACTCATGTGCTGGCCCGTCAGTAAAGCGGAGCGGCGTTACGCGGGTGTGACGCATGTCGACGTGACCGATTTCAAGGCCGCCGATGTTCACCGATTGCAGCGGTTAGTCGCTCACTACGGTGTCTCGATTAGCGGACTGGGGTACTACCCGAACCCGCTGACCCCGGATGAGGACGAAGCCCAGCACTCGACACAGCACATACAGCGCGTGATCCACGCAGCGGCTCAGCTCGGGATCGGTCGGATGAATACGTTCGTCGGGCGGGACTGGACGAAGTCGGTCGATGACAACTGGCCGCAATTTCTGGCGACGTGGCGTCCCCTGATCCTGTATGCTGAGGAACAACAAGTGAGGATTGGGATTGAGAACTGCCCCATGTCATTCAGTCGCGATGAATGGCCCGGTGGCAAGAATCTCGCCACAACCCCAGCGATCTGGCGGCGGATGTACGAGGATCTACCGAGCGAGTTCTTCGGGCTGAACTTTGACCCTTCGCACTTTGTCTGGCAGATGATGGATTACTTGCCCGCCATGCGGGAGTTCAAGCACAAGCTGTTCCATGTGCATGCCAAGGATGTCCGCATCGACCGCGATCGTTTGAATGAGGTCGGCATCATGGCCCACCCGGCGGAGTACCACACGCCGAAGCTGCCGGGGATGGGAGACGTGAACTGGGGGCAGTTCTTCTCGACGCTGACCGACTGCGGGTATCGCGGAGCGGTGTGCGTCGAAGTCGAGGACCGAGCGTACGAGGACTCGCTGGCTTCACGGCAGGCATCGCTGGTGCAGAGCTACAACTACCTGCGGAGCTTCGTGCCCCGGCGGGCGCGGTCACACGCATAGCCCAGGCGAGCCGGGCGGCGTCAGCCCCCGGACTCCCCCGCCGATCCATCGAGTCCGGG
>JANPCU010000086.1:0-4249 GCA_031431195.1 Planctomycetota bacterium
AACCTGCGCGAGATGTCGCGGATCGATACGCCGATTGTGTGCATCGTGATCGGCGAGGGCGGCTCCGGCGGCGCGCTGGGAATCGGGATCGGCGATCATGTCGCCATGCTCCAGTTTTCGTACTACTCGGTGATCAGTCCGGAAGGCTGTGCCGGGATTCTGTGGAAGCATCCCAAGCACGCCGACAAAGCCGCCCACGCACTGCGGTTCACGTCGAAGGATCTGCTGGAGTTCGGGATCATCGACGAGATCATCCAGGAGCCACTCGGCGGCGCGCATCGCGATCACCGGCGAATGGCGACGACTTTGAAGGCGTCGATTCTGAGTGCGTTCAAGTCGCTGGGCGCGCTGCCGTCCGCTCAGCTGCTCGATCGGCGGTACAACAAGTTTCGGAAGATTGGTCGGTTCGAGGAAGGTTCGCCGGATGTTGCGGCGACGGAACCGGCGGTGAACGGTCCCGTTCATTGATCAATGGGAAGAACGTTTGCGGAATTTGACATGACGACAGAAGTCCGTGTGACATACGAGATGAATGCTGAGTACCTCAGCAAGACGCTCCAAGAGTATGGGAGATCTCATCCTCCATTGGTGGCTCAGTATTCCGCGTATTGGCTTTATCCATCCCTGGCGTTCATTCTCGGACTCCCATTCGCATGCTGGTTCATTTGGCGCTCGCATGATGTCGAACCGAAATGGTTCGTGTTCGCAATCCTGCTGTTACCACTCCTCGCAGCCTATTTAGTCATTCGATCGTTCCGCGCGGACGTGGTCGCTAAAGTGCAGCTCGACACGTCTCAGATCGAAGACCGTCACATCTCAATCACAGTCAACAAACGTGGATGGTTTATTGAATCGAGTTTGACTCGGTGTGAGAACCAGTGGCCGGTGATTCAGCGAGTGACCCGAATGGTCGATGGGTTTGTGGTCACAGAGGATCTGAACTCTGTTCGCTGGCTCCCGCGAACCGGGTTTGAGTCGGATGCGGCGATCGACAGTTTTGTTTGTCTGGTTCAAGGGGCTTCAATCGAGTACGAGGATCGGCGAACGTTGTCACCGGACACCGCCACCTAATCCACGCGGGCATCGTTCACATCACCAAACCTGCGCCACCCAACAGCGAGAAATACACCAGCACGCTCATGACGGTGATCCACAGAACGACGCCGCAGTAGATTTCCGGTGCGTGTTCGATCAGCGAGTCGAGGATAGCGGTGCGCCAACTGGGGTTGACCTCGAAGTGGCATCGAGGGCAGTGGGACGCACCCGGTTCAAAGTCCCCGAGGCAGCGATGGCATGCAGAGTGAAAGAGCGTCGTGCGGACAGACTTGGACGGCATGTTGATTCGTTCTCCAGGATCTCAACCGCAGCGGTCGCGATCGATTCACTCGGTTCCGTGTTCCTGCGGGGGCGTGTGGGCGTGCGAAGAACCGGCGGCTAGCGCCGTGCCGCTCACAGCGTTGGTCGCAAAGTAGGCTGAACTCGGAGTCTGACGTGATTCCCAAACCGCACCACCAACGTCCGATAATGTCCGTTATGTTCAATTGAGCCGTATTTTGGCGTGGAAAACACCGTGTTTGCGTTTGGCGGGCAGCGCGCACGGCGGACGACACTTTGGTCGCGGGTTGATCGCCGGTGGTCTTGGCGAGCCTGCTGTGAGTGGGTCTCTACGGACTTCGAACCCTGATCGATCAGCGGTGTAGCGCCGTGGGTGTGCGAACGGTCTCGGGATGTCTCCCCGTGGGCCGCATTGGCACTTGGCCCGGACGCTGACTCACTTTGACTCCTCGGTGGGCATTCGGGTAGTATCAAATTTCAAGGAGTACCGAACATGCCTGTCACGCCGCACGAACTGGAACTGTTTCAAGACTACGTTCGGGCGAGACTGGGACAACCCCAGCCGCCTGAGTCGCTCCAAGAGTGCTTGAATCAATGGCGTCGCGATCAACAAGAGGCAAAAGTTGTCGACGACCTGCAACACGCCATCATGGAGATCGATGCGGGAGCGGGCATAACTCTGGATGACGCTGTCCTTCAGTTGCGTACGAGTCTCCATTGGTATGGGCAGCGCTCATGAAAGCTGTCGTCGTGATCGCTCCCCTGGCCCTGCGGCAGTTGCAAGAAGCTGCGGACTGGTATCGCGATCGCTCCCAGTCCAACGATCTCTCGAGGGACTGGCTGGACGGGTTCTTCGAGTTGCTGATGTCACTCCACTCCGACCCCGAGCGGCATCCGCTGGCCCGCGAGTGCCAGCACTTTCCCGACATGATTCGCGAGGTCCATTACGGCAGCGGTCGCCGAATTACGCACCGGGCTTTGTATCGGATCCAAGACACTGAGGTTCATGTTCTCACAGTCCGGCACATCGCCCAAGTAGATGTGAATCTCGAATTCATTTGAGTGAGGTGGTACGCCGTTTCGCACTCACATCACATCCGGTAGCTCGTCCATCTCCATCAGCGGGATCTCCTCGATCGGCTTCGGCTTCGGAGCAACCGGTTTCGCGGCGAGTGGAATCGGAGCCAGAGCCAGAGGTGCGGGAGCAGCTGGGATCGGCGCGGGTGCCAATGGGCGCGGAGCGGTAGGAGCCGCCATCGGCAGCGGCGCAGCTGGCATCGCGCCGGGCATTCCGGGCATGGGCATTCCCGGCATCTGACCGGGATACATCCCCGGCATTTGTCCTTGCCCCGGCATCATGCCGGGCATCGGCATGCCGGGATACGGCTGGCCCGGGAACTGTTGACCGGGCATCATGCCTGGCATCATCCCCGGATAGCCCCCCTGTGGCGGGTAGCCCATCGGCATCCCCATCTGTTGCGGGTATTGCATCTGCGGCATCATCGGTTGCATCATCTGCGGCTGCATTTGCGGCATCGGTTGAGGAGTCGCGGGCTTGGCCGGAGTGGACTTGGCGGGTTCCTTGTCCTTGAGTGTTGAAGTTCGCTTCCCCTTGATGGCCGCTTTGGTCTTGGCGGCTTCGATACGAGCGCGTTCACGCTCCTCGGGAGTGCGTTCGGCGTCCAGGCGACTGTCGAGGGTACTCGCGATCGAGTCGCTAAACTTGGCTTCGTCGCTCTGTGCCTTATTCCGCAGGTAGGTCTCGGGGTCCTGCTTGAAAACCGTCAAGTTCCTCAGTGCTGAGTAAACCTCGTGCATCGTGGCGAAGCGTTCCTTGGGCTTCTTGGCGATCATCTTGAAAATGAACTGATCGAGTTCCGGAGTCAGGTTGATGTTATATCCCGAGGGCCGTTCCGCTTTCTCGCGGACATGCGCCATCAGCAAGTCGTTCGGGTTGCTCATGATGAACGGAGCTCGCCCGGTCAGAATCTCGTAGAACAGAATTCCGAGGCTGTAGATGTCCGCCGAGAAGGTCAGCGGTTGCCGCTGAATCAATTCGGGAGCGAGGTAGGTCCGTGTCCCTTGGATCACCACACTGCTCTTCCGCGTGAGCATCGCGGAGAGCATGCCCGTGGGCTTCGAGGCCAGCGAGAAGTCGATAATCCGGACATCCCCCGCCTTCGTGACCAAGATGTTGTCCGGCTTGATGTCCTTATGAATCCAGCCCTTGTCATGGATGAACGCAAACGTCTGAGCACAAGTCTCCATGATCTTCTTCGCGCGGACTTGGATGTTGGCGTGGTCGCCGCGAATCAGTCCTTTCAGATTCCCGCCTCGGAAATACTCCATGATGAAGTAAGCGTTATCGCGGCCGATCGACACCTCCATGATCCGGACAATGTTCGGATGCTCCAGCTGCTTCGCAATCTCCGCTTCCTGCTTGAGCTCGTTTCTCTTCTCTTTATCCTTGATATGCTCCGGCAACAGCAGCTTCATGGCGTATTGCTGCTGGTTGGCAATGTGTTTGACCTCCCAGATCTGGGAGATTCCACCGGTGGAAATACAGTTCACCAGCTGGTACTGGTCGATCTGGTTTTGAGGTGCGGGAGTTTCATTCTCGGCCATGTGACCGTCCTCGAAGCGTCGGGGCGACAATCCACCGTCCGGACGACGCGAACCACAACACGGGGGGCGCGCTGACGACGGGCGAGCTTTAGTATACTGGGGGCAGTCTAATCCGCGCAACCCGAAACAGCCGGTTCTTGGGAAACATCCGCGTTTCCAGGCGAGTCTTCGCAACCCCGGCGAGCGTCCGGAGTTTGGCGGGTTGTAACAACAGCAAACACAACAACCCGCGCACCCCCGACGCACGCCAGCACGCCCGACGCAAGCCACTGGACAAGAAACAGTTAAC
>JANPCU010000087.1:0-23184 GCA_031431195.1 Planctomycetota bacterium
GCTCCCGTGCCCCTCGGCTCCTCCCTGAGCATGACTCGGATTATCCCCCCCCCCCTCCCGTGTCATCTCTGAGGCAGCCCTTTCACACACCGCCCGTCTGGCCGATTTTCGACGTAAGATGGCGACCACACTCCTTCCGAAGTCTCGGAAGACTTCCGAAGTTTGTTGGGACGCAAACTCTGGCCGATCGTCTTACCACTTCCGGGAGAGACCGTGACAACATTGGTGCTGTCCTGATTGTGGACTGGCCCCCCCCTTCGTAAACTACGCTCGCGTTTGCTGGAGTTGGCAGTGTCCGACTCAACCGGCGAGTGCCTCAGCTGGCCCTAGGATTTCTTGCATGAACTTCGAAACTCGTTGTGTCCACACAGGCGTCGACAAAGACAAGGCTTTCAACAGCTGTACGACTCCGATCTATACTTCGTCGACGTTCTCGTGGGATACGCTGACGACGAACAAGGGGTTTGACTACACCCGCAGTGGGAACCCGACACGGCGGGCTCTCGAGGAGAATCTGGCGTCGCTGGAGGGCGGGATCGACTGCCGAGCCACAGCCACCGGGATGGCCGCGATCACGACCGCGATGTACATGTTCAAGCCGGGCGACCACATCATCGCCGGGCACGATATTTATGGCGGGACCTACCGGCTGTTCGCGAATGTGTTGACTGAGCAAGGCTTACAGTTCTCGTTTGTGAACATGCAGGACATGGCCAACATCCAAGCGGCCATTCGTCCGAGCACGAAGGGGATCTGGATCGAGACCCCCAGTAACCCCTTGCTGAACATCATCGATATCGAAGCGATCACGACGATCGCCAAGGCGGCCAAGTTGATCACGATCGCGGACAACACGTTTCTGTCGCCGTACTTGCAACGGCCGTTCGAACTGGGGGTCGACATCGTGGTCCACTCGACGACGAAGTACCTCAACGGGCATTCGGATGTCGTCGGTGGTTGTGTGATCACGCGGTTCCAGGAGCATGCGGACCGCGTCAGCTATATCACCAACGCCCTGGGATTGGCGTGTTCGCCGTTCGATGCGTGGCTGGTCTTGCGAGGGGTGAAGACCCTTGGCCCGCGCATGGAGGCTCATCAGAAGGGCGCGATGGCAGTGGCGCGGTTCCTCGCCGCGCACCCCAAGGTCGCTCACGTCTACTACCCCGGTCTCGAAACGCATCCGCAACACGCTCTCGCTCAGAGGCAGCAAAAGGGCTTCGGCGCGATGCTCAGCTTCGACGTGCAGGGCGGCCGCCCCGAAGCTGAGCGCGTGATGGAAAACCTCAAGGTCTTTCAACTCGCGGAATCGCTCGGCGGAGTCGAGTCGCTGGTTGAGTACCCCGAAACCATGTCGCACGCTTCGATGTCCCTCGAAGCTCGCCGCGCAGCTGGGATTTCGGAGCGGACGATCCGTGTGTCGATCGGGATCGAGCACCCGGATGATCTGGTTGAGGGCCTGAAGCACGCACTGTCGTTTGCGTAATGAGAACCGGCGGTGCGTCTTATCGAGTGGTCCACACGCCGCGATGATCCCGGGGATAGTCCATGGAGAGCGTCGCATGTCGTCCGTACATCGCATTCTGACTGGCCTTGAGTTTGAGCTGGAACCGAGCACTGGCCCATTGAACTGGCCCGCTCAGACAGAGGATCTGGTACGTTTGTCTCTCGAACTGGCTCGCGTCACTCGATCGGGTTTGGCGTTCGCGGCAGTGGCTGGCCCTCCCGACGGGAAGTACGACTGTGGACAGAACGACGCTTGGACATCACTCGCTGAGCAGCAGGTCGAGAGAATGTGGCGCACCGCCGCCGCCGGAGACTTCCCGGTCGAGCAGGCGGCCTGGTTCGGCAATCCCGGCGAAGAATGGGTCGCGTCAGCACTCGAGAGCCAGATGGACTTGCTCATCGTACCGGGAACTGCCGCTTCTGGGGTGGTCAGAAGAAATCGTAGCGACATTCAGTGGCCCCAGCAGGCAGGCTGTCCCGTGTGGTTTGCCGGGCGAGAACTTGACAGCTTGGACACCGAGCCTCCGCTGATCGTCTTTTGCGATGATTTGACGGATGCAGCTGCACTCCATCTTTCGCTGGCAGTTGACCTGGCACTGGCTTGGAATGCTCGACTGTTGGTAGTGCATCCGTTGACTCAGTCTGTGGATGACTTGTCGCAGGACGAAGAAGACCGGCTGCGGCGTGAGGTGTTTGTGCGCCTGTCCCGTACCGATTTTCGCGCGATTCCCCATGGATCTCAGTTGCGTTTTATCACCGGGGGGCTTGAGGAGATTGTGGTCGAGTCGAGTCCTGAACAAGCTCCGAATCTGATCATGGCCAGTGCGGGCTTAGTTTGCGATCTGCGACCACAGTGGAGAGGGCACCAGCTGCTGTGGGCCAGTACATCGAAGGGTAAGGCGAACGGCCAGTGAAAACTTACCCGCGAGACATCCGAAGTCTCGGAAGACTTCGGATGTCTTTTGGTACGCGAAGTCTGGCCGCTCGCCTAAATGAAATCGGAGTTCAAGGCCAAGACGCCCGGATGCCACAAAAAGAGGCCGGGATGGTCCATGATCGTTGACTGGTATTGCTCGTGACCGCCTCCCGCTCAGTCACCGGACTGACCGGAAGTCTGCGACGGTGGCCAGACGCGGGTTCTGGCCGCCCGCATTCTGGCGAACGCAGCTTCGTGGTTACTCCCCCGGCCCCCACGCTTTGATGCGATCAAGCCGGGTCAGGAAGACACTCATCACGCGGGTGTACAAGTCATCGCGCAAGACTTGGTCCTCGACCCCCGCGTCGATGTTCGGGTTGTCGTTAATCTCGATGATATGAAAGTTGCCGCCCGATTGCTTGATGTCGACTCCGTAGAGACCATCGCCGATCAGATTGGCCGCCTTCATGGCGATGTTCACCGCCTTGCGCGGGGCGAGTTCGATCGGCATCGTGTCGAAGTTGCCAAAGCGGTCGTCCCCCTCCTTCTCCTGCTGAATCACTTGCCAGTGGCCGGGGGCCATATGGTACTTGCAGGCAAACAGCGGGCGGCGATCAATCATGCTGATCCGCCAGTCGAAGTCGGTCAGCATGAACTCCTGCGCCACGAGCAGTTCCGATTCCGCAAAGAACTCCGGCAGCCGGGCATGGAGTTCGGCAGCTGTATTGATCTTCACGACGCCGCGCGAGAAGGAGCTGTCGGGCTTCTTGATGACGATGGGGAAGCCGAGCTGATGGATGGCCTCGTTGACGTTGTCTTCGTGCAAGACGACGGTCTTGGGGGTCGGCAGTCCGTGCCGTTCCAATAGCTCGGCGAGGAAAACTTTATTGGTGCAACGGGCGATCGACTGCGGATCGTCCATCACAACCAGACCTTCGCTGGCCGCTTTGCGGGCGAAGCGATAGGTGTGGTCGTTGATCGAGGTCGTCTCGCGGATGAAGAGGGCGTCGAACTCCAGCAGCCGACCGTAGTCCTCCTTGGTGATCAGTTCGACTTCGATCCCCATGTTCGCCCCGGCCTTGACGAACTTCTTGAGAGCCGCCTCGTTGGACGGCGCGTTCTCCTGCTCCTCGGGGTTCCAGAGCATCGCCATGTCGTAGCGCATGCGCGACTTGCGGGGCTTACTGACCGCTCGACCGGAGAAGTGCTTGAGGGCGGCTTCGGCCACGAACGGGCGATCAGTCTCCGGAACGTCACTCCCCGAGATCGCCTTCACGCTGCGGATCTGCCACTTCTTCAGCTTCGAGAACTTCACCCGCAACAGCGGAGACTGGAACAGATAGAACAGCTGGAGCGAGAGCCGGTCGTACTGCTTCTCGGAGTTGCGACCGAAGTAGATGCTGAGTTCGAAGTCATCCGACTTGAGCGGCAGCAGAGTCTGCTGCATCAGTTCATCGAGGTCGTCCGACACCAGCCGCACGAGCGATTGCGACCGCAAATCTTGCAGCGTCTGAATGCTGGGCAAGGGCTTGTGGCCTCTCGCTTCGGCCAGCAGTGAGACGTAGTACCCGGTGCTTTGGTAGGTGTACGAGCGACAGAGGTTGAGTACCTTGGCCCCGCGCAAATCGCTGTACTGCGGGCTGGTCAGGTAGTCCCAGGCATCGACCACATCGACACCGGGGATGTCAAACGGCCAGTCTTTCGGAGAGTTCGCGACGATCAAAGTCGGCATGCTGATGGGCCTGGGGACGACGGCGCGGGGGTGATTCGATCGCTCGTGAATGACCGGCGGGGCCGTCATGGTTCTGGCAATCATAGGGTGTCCAAGAGAAAGACAAGACCGAATCGGGAGGTCAGTCGCAGAGAGTGCGAAAGCAGCCGTCAGGGACGGGGCTCCGGTCGAGCCGCTGCGGTGGAGGGGGGCCGAATGACGAGCAGATTGCCGTCATACGTCACGATGCCGAGCATGATCGCGCACATCACGCGGTCGAGATCGACCTCGTATTTCTGTTCGAGCTTGGCCAGTGGATTGGGTTGCAGCGGATCAGCCACCAATACGGACCGGCTTTCGGAGTCATACCCGCACAGCACCACGAAGTGCCCTTGGGGCTTGCCCGCGATGTCGTCCTGCTGGCCGTCTTCCAGTTCTCGCCGCTCGTTGTAGAGATAGGTCGAACTCAGACCCACCAAGATCGGACAGGACCGCTTGAGGTACTTGCGGATCAGGCCGGGAGTCATGTCCTCCATGCGGATCGAGCCCCCACGCTCAATGAACTCCAGATACGCCTCGCTCGCCATCCGCAGCTTGGGCTTCGTCTTCGCTTTCATCTGGGCGCGCAGACGCTCGGCCAGCGGCGGGGCACCGGGGCGGAACCAGGACGGATCAAACACGATCAGATCATACGTATAGAGGATCGCCTCGTAGCCGTGCTTCAGGGCGAAGTTTCCGAGCAGCACTGCCAGCGTGCCCCCAAACTCCAGCGAGGGGACACCCGCGATCACTTCAGTCAGAGTGTGCTGGTCCCCATGATACGCCAGCACCGCATGCAAACACGTCGGCCCACAGGTCGAGTTCGTGGGCTGAGCGCTGATCTGAAAATGGAGACGACTGTCCATGACTCCATGCTACGGGGGACGCTGCCAACGGGCCAAGAAGATGTTGGCTCTCCACGGGAATAGGGAGCAAGGACCGGCAGTTCCCGCCGCGCCGGGACCGTACTTGGCGCGGGGTGAAATAAGACATTCCGGCGAGCGTCCGGTGTGAGCCGGATGGTGCTTCCGGGAGCCGCAGCAGAACCAGGGGGCTGACGCCGCCCCGCTCGCCTGAGTCGCAACTTGAGTCAATCGCATCACCCCGCTGCGCATTTCACAATGGCCCTCCTACCATTCCTCCAGCTTGCCGGGCCTCACCGGTTTCTCTGACCTTTGAGACATCACCAGTGTTCCGGGAGTACACGGCACACTCGCTACAGTCTCCCCGTGGCCGTGGTCGAGATTAGGGGAGCATGGTCCCACCGCGCGCTGGGCGATTGTGATGTTTCCCGGAGGCTTCGTTCATGTCTGATCTGTCCACCAGTGATCTTCCCCGTCGTCGTTTGGGACGTGGCCTCAGTGCCATGTTGGGATCTGGCCCCGCGTTCTCCGAATCCGAGCCCGCAGCGGCCGAGCTGCGGAACATTCCGGTCAATGAGATCGCTCGGAATCCGTTTCAGCCACGCAAGGATTTTAATCCCGATGAGCTGAACGAACTGTCGGACAGCATTCGTGAGCACGGCGTATTGCAGCCGATCCTCGTCCGGGAGTTCGACGGGGCGTACCAGTTGATCGCCGGAGAGCGTCGCTGGCTGGCCTCGCAGCGAGCGGGGCTGACGCAGATTCCCTGCCGCGTGGTCGATGTTATTGACCAGACCGCGTTTGATTACGCGCTGGAAGAAAACCTCAAGCGGAAGGACCTGACCGATATCGAAAAGGCACTCGCCTTTCGCCAGTACCTCGACCACTTCCACTGTTCCATTGAGGAACTCGGCAAGCAGCTCAGCATGAGCCGTTCGGCGGTCAGCAATATCCTGCGACTGCTCGAACTGCCCGAGTCCGTGCGGAATGCCCTCTCGGCGGGCAAGATCAGCTCGGGTCATGCCCGTTCGCTGTTGCCGCTGCCCGAGGCCGATCAGCTCGCTGTGTGTGGGCAGATCCAGGCGGAACAATTGTCAGTCCGTCAGAGCGAAGCCATCGTCCGGCAGATGCTGGGCCGCGAGAAGAAGGTTGCCGTCGCCGAGCCGATCGCGCTGCCAGTTGCCGACCAAGGGGCACCGGCTGTCCAGGAGCAGGCCGTCGAGCTACCGGCCTACGTCCTGGAAACTCAGCACTTCCAGAGCGACAACGGCCAAGAGGGCCAGTCGATGGCCCCATCGGGTGACAACGGCTGGCAAGCCCCTTCAGACGGTAGTCACTCCCCTCAAGAGCCGCAGATCCTCTCCATGGATCAGGCCCGTTCCGATTCCGACCGCACGCCGCATCTGGCCTCTCTCGAAGAACAGCTGCGAAACCTGCTGGGCACAGCGGTCGAGATCAAGTTGAAGTCGAAAGAGAGCGGGACGATTCTGATCCCGTTCAGTAGTAACGAGGAGTTCGAGCGACTGCTGCGTTCGCTGCACCGCGCTGCGGCTTAAGCTCAGTTCAGTCGCTGAGGTCTTTCACGCGGCGCAGAATGAGACAATCTGGCGAGCGTCCGACGTGAGGCGGATGGCACTGATTTGAGTCTGGTTGGACACCTCAAAACAGTCGTAACTGTCCGGACTTCGGCCTGGGCGGCTTGAAGAGGGTGAAGTCGAGCGCTGTCCCGGGCCCGTCGAGTTTGTATTTCTTGGCAAAGACGCGGAACGTCTGCTGGATCTGGTCCGCGATCGCTCCGGTCCCTCGGAAGCGTTGGCCGAACTGCGACTGATTCAGCTTCCCGTCGCGGGTCGCGCGGATCAGCGATTCGATCTTCTCGCGTTTCTCGGGGGCATGCGTTTCCAGCCAGTCGAGGAACACTGGCTGCACGGTCAGCGGGAGCCGTAGCAGGATCAATCCAACGCTTTCGACACCTGCCTCGGCGACCTCTGCGATCAGCCGAGGCAGTTCGTGGTCGGTGAGTCCGGGAATGATGGGCGACAGCATGGCCCGTGTGGGAATGCCGCTCTCACTCAGCGTGCGGATCGCTCGCAAGCGGGCCTCGGGCGTACTGCTTCGGGGCTCCAACACGCGGGTCAGGGCGGGGTCGAGCGTCGTCACGCTGATCGCTACGGAGATGATGCGGTGCTGGGCCATCTCCTGCAGCAGGTCGAGATCCCGCAGCACGAGAGCGTTCTTGGTGACGATCGACATCGGCTGCCGCGCCTCCAGAGCCACCTCTAAACAGGCCCGCGTGAGTCGATACTCGCGCTCGCCCGGCTGATAACAGTCCGTCACGCCCGAGACCATAATCGGCCCCGGCTCGTACTTGTCCCGGTTCAGCCACTCGCGAAACAACACCGCGGCTTGCGGCTTGTAGAACAGCTTCGTCTCGAAATCGATCCCGGCGTTGAGGCCCAGATACTCGTGCGTCGGCCTCGCGTAGCAGTAGCTGCACCCGTGCAGGCAACCGCGATACGGATTGAGGCTATAGCGGAAGAAGAGGTCGGGGCTGTCGTTTTCGGAGATGATCGAGCGCGAGTCATCGGGCAGGTAAGTCGTCGGCACCTTGGCCAGCGTGGCGAGGTACTCGTCGTCATGCTCGACCTGCTCCAGATCGAGTTCGGAGTGGACCTTGTCGAAGCGATTCGGTGGCCGCAGCCCGGACCCACGTCCGACCACGTTCGGTTTGTCGGCCATCGCACACTCCGTTGGACAGGACCAAAAGAAAAGCCCAGTGGTGGTAACCACTGGGCATTGATTGAGTCACATGCACATGAGTCTATCAGACACCCGCTGTCCTGGGCAGAGCGTCGACGACGGGGTCTTTCCAGCTGAACTTGTTCGCGATCGCCACCCGGGTCAGATGCCGGAGCATCGCTCGGTCGACCATCGGACAGGGGAGGTGCGGTGCGGCCAACTGGGTGTTCGTCGTGTCGAACTCGGGGTCTTCTCGCCAGTAAGAGTTGTAGACCTCCATATGCTGGAAGAAGAGGTCTTCGTTCTCGGAAGACTCCAACCGGCGGTCACCGGCTCCGTAAAACTCGACCCCGTAAAAGCCGACTTCCGCTTCGAGAACATCGCGAATCAGCCGCATGGTGATCGGTACGCGCGGGGTCAGGTGGTACGTCTTCCCATGATGCTGCGGTTGGCTGACCACATGCGCCATGACCGCTGACACCCAATCGACCGGCACGAGATGCTTCCGCTCGTTGCCGTTCATGTTGAAGTGGACCTGGTTCGCGACCGCCAAACCGGTCTCGTCTTTTTCGGTCTTATGATCGGACAGCGACTTGGCGAGGTTCACAGCCACATAGAAATTGTGGAAGGTCGTAGTCATCCCAGTGACGCTGTCACCGATAATGATCCCCGGACGGAAGAACGTTACTGAGTCGAAATCCTTCGATTCGCGGACGAGCTTCTCCGCTTCGACCTTGCTCTCTTCGTAACAGTTGCCGAACTCTTGGCCCACATCCAGCTCGTTCTCGTACGCTTTCCCCATCCGCTTCCCGGCCACATAAGCGGTGGACACGTGGAAGAATTTTCGAATGCCTGCCTGGCGACAGAACTCGATCGCATTCTGAGTGCCACCGACATTGGACCGCCACGGCTCGGCATCGCGACCGGTTGTGACGAACGACAAACTGGCGGCGTTGTGCAGCATGCCGTCACAGTTCTCCGCTGTCCACTTAATCTGTGCGGGGCTGAGGCCAAAATCCGGCAAGGAGATATCACCCGCCAACACCACCGGACGCGGCAGCTTGCGACCGAGCTGTTGCTCCCAGCTGCGCATGGCGGCTTCGATGCGGAGTTCTGGAGCCTTGCGTCGGCTGGGGCGGACAAGGACGGCGAGTTTGACGCCCTTCTCCATCAGATCCCGCATCAGGTAACGCCCGAGCAAACCCGTCGCGCCAGTCAGCAGCAGATGACCCATGGAAGACTCTCTTAGATTGAACCGTCACGCCCCTCGCCACGATGCGAAGTTCGTTCAGGCAGGATCAGCGTTGCGACCACTTGCCGCATCACTGGAAAACTCAGTCGCCCGAATAGTCGGGAGACTGAATGAACTTGTGTTGGTGAGGCCCAGAGCTTCACGCCCTCGGCCCAGCGGAGAACATCCCATCAAACCCGTGTCGAGAGGCCAGCTTGGCTCTCTGAAACAATCCGGGTGAGGAGTCCTTCCTCACACCCACGACGATGAGACAATCCCTCATCGCAACAGGAACCATTCATGGTACTTGGAACAGTCAGCACACTCAATTTGGAATCCGTTCCCGCAAACCAGATCTGAAAAGGAAGAGGGCCTGACCCCTACTTCCGTTTCAATCTTCCCATGATCGCCAGTCTCACTGCAACTCACTTTGTAATCGTCATATCAGCTTTCACTGATTCAACGGGAAGCCTGACCATGCTTCCATCGGCATCTTTGGCCGGAGAGATTCGGCAGGATACCGGAATTCCCACGAGTCCAGATCGGTCCCCTGTGAAGTTGTTCCGCCTTTTCGGGTTAATCCAGTTTTAGGAACTGGCTCGATACAAGTTCCCGGAATTCACCGCAGAGGAAAATCCCAGAGATCACTCGGACTTCTGCGGTCCTCCGCGTCCTCTGCGGTGAGTCCTCTTCAGGACTTTCGGGAAGTTGTTCCGGACCAGATCATTAGGCGAGCGGCCCATGGAACTCTCCCCGCCAGACTTCCGAAGTCTTTTCGTACGCAAACTCTGGCCGATCGCCTGACAGACTCTCGAGATTCGGAGAGAACTTCAGTCGAAGTATGCCGCGAGCCTTGAAAGCGATTGCCCCCCGGCTGCAAAATAAGAGTGACCATCTACAATCTCAGGACTGGAACGATGACCACCGGTCTGGCCCCCAATCGGGGTGACGGTCGTTCTGCCTCGCATTTCCGGAGTGATCGCCATGAACCTGACCCCTGAGCAACAAAAATTGGGCAAGCAGAGTTTTTCGGAAGCCGTGGGAGTGACTCGCCGCGACCTGCTGAAAGGGGCCGCTGCGGGAGCCACGGGCCTGGGAGCGATGTACTTCGGCTACCAGGAGTTGAAGGGGGCCCCGGTCAAGGTCGCCTTCATCGGCACCGGCGACGAGGGCGGCGTCTTGATGACGCAGCACCCTCCCGCGTACATGGAGGTCGTCGCGATTGCCGACCTGCGTCCGCTCAACCGGATTCGAGCCTTCCAGGGGGACTCCGATGATGTCCGGGCCGGACTCATCAAGAAGCTCGGCCCCGCTGCAGCTGCGAAGGTCAAGACCTACAATTCGCATCTTGATCTGATTGCGGCGAAGGAGGAACTCGGTCTGGAAGCGGTCGTGATCGCCGTGCCGCTGAATCAGCATGCGCCGGTGGCCAAGGCGTGCCTGGAAGCGGGTCTCCACGTACTCAGCGAAAAGCTGATGGCCCGGACGATCACGGAATGTAAGGAGATCATCCGGCTGGCGCGGGACAAGAACCTCCTGCTGACTGTCGGACATCAGCGGCATTACAGCGTGTTGTACGACAACGCCGCGAACCTGGTCCGCAGCGGTTTGCTCGGTGACATCAAGTTCATCCGCGCTCAGTGGCACCGGAATAACTCCTTCCCCAACAGTGACAGCTGGGTCAAGAAAGTCGACCCTAAGGATGCTGAGGGGATGAAGGATGTGGATATCAAGAAGTTTGGTTACGACGATGTCAACCAACTCGTGAACTGGCGGCTGTTCAATAAGACCGGCGGTGGTCTCATGGCCGAACTGGGCAGCCATCAGATGGACGCCTGCAGTATCTTCTTGGGCAAGGTCCATCCCGTGGCTGTGCAGGGATACGGTGGCAAGAACTTTTACGGGATTCCGAACGTGGGACCGGCGGACAAGTGGAAGGACACTCGCGAGGTCTTTGACAACATCTACGTGACCTTCGAGTTCCCCGGTCGGCACTACGCGGAAGATCAGCGCGACAAGGCGATCGTGACCTATTCTTCGATCAGCACCAACAAGTTCGAACCCTATGGCGAGTCGGTGTTCGGCAGCCGCGGAACCATGATCGTGAAGACCGAGAAGGAAGCGATGCTCTATAAGGAAGAGGGGCGCGGCAGCGAGGGCGGCGGACCCGATCAGCGGCTGTGGGTGGTGAACAGTGCGGTCTCCGGTGGGCCGGTGCTGAGCGCGTACGAGACAAACGCGGGACCAGCCAAGGCCTCTGGCGGCTCCGACTGGGCCACCAACATTAGCCGAGGTTATACCGAAGAGATGGAGCATTTCGCCTACGCCATCCGCAACTTCGGCCCGACCTATTACAAGGATGGCCAGCTGCTCCCCGCGAGTGAAGGCGGCCTGCGTTGCCCCGGCACGGTCGCGATGGCCGACGCCATCATGGCTCTGACTGCGAACCTCGCGATGGAGAAGCAAAAGCGGATCGTGTTCAAGGACGAGTGGTTCGACCCCGACAGCGACGCCGTGCCAGAAACCGATGAGCAGGTCGTCGGCTAACCCCCAACGTAGGACGGGCACATCTGCCCGTTCTCGTGGGATAGGCTTCCAGCCTGTCGTCTGCGGTAGCACTGATGGCAGCCGCACCGGGGCCTCATCATGAACCATTTCTCTTTCCATCCCAAAGGGAGGGCAGAGAGCCATACAGACTGCGTATCCCGCCCCTCTCGAAATCCCCATCCCCTCTGTCACCCCTCCGGGATGAGTGTGGCGTGGGGTCGCATGATCCGGTGGTGTCGCAGCGCTCGACCACCGGCGTATTGCTGTGACCCCTCGGGATCGCCTTACGGCGAACGGACAGCGGAAGTTTACCGTGGGATAGGCTTCCAGCCTGTCTTTTCGCGGGAGTTGACAGGCTGGAAGCCTATCCCACGGGTCAGACAAGTCTGACCGATCGCCTTACGGCGTCTTGGCCGCCCCTTGTCCCCGGATGAAGGCGATCACGTCCGCGACATTTTGCGGCGACAGCTCCTTCTCGACCCCGACCGGCATCAGCGACACGCCGGTGGAGGTCAGGGTCTCGATCAATTCGCGGGCGATGGTCTCTTCTTTCGCCTCGGAGCGGAGCAGCTTCACGTAGGCGGCGAGTTCGCTGGAGAGGATGCCGGTGAAGACTTGGCCTTGTGTGGTTTCGAGAACGTAGTTGACGTACTTCGGCTGGACTTCGCGGCTGGGGTCGAGGATGGCGACCAGCAGATCGGCGGGTGACTTATTGGCCACCGAGACAAGTTCGGGGCCGACTGAATGGCCATCCTCGCCGACCTTGTGACAGACGGAACAAGTCTTCTTGAACACGGCCCGGCCGCGCTCGAAGTCGCCGCCCGCTTCGACCGTTTCGCGGTAGGTCGCGATCACGGCTTCGCGATCGGTCGAGACCATGCCTCGCAGCTGGGCGGCTCGTTCGCGAACCGGCAGGTCGGGATGCCCGAGGAGCGACTGCCACTGCTCGGTCGAGAGTTCCGAGGTCTTGACCGCCTGCGACTCGATCGCCGCCAGCAGCCCCTCGGTACGTGCCCGATCGCGCAGCAAAATCTCCACTGCATCGCGCCGAGGTTCCGGGCCGAGTGCCTGCCATTTGGCGAGGACGGCCAGGGCTCCCTCACGACCGGGGAGATCACCAAGTGCCACGATGGCCGCCTGCTGCTGCTTGACCGTCGACTGCGGTTTGATGATCCCCACGAGTGCCGGGATCGCCTTCTCCGGCTGGGCAAAGGCCAGTAGCTCGACCGCTGGCTGGTAGACTCCCCCTTTCGGCAATTGGGAGATGGCCGCGTCACAAGCTGCATCGAAGGCGGGCCGCTGTTCCGGAGTGAGCGCCGCGAGCAGCGTCTTCCCGCGAGTCCTTAGCCCGACACCGAGGGTCACCAGCAACGACCGACGCTGGTTCTCGGGCAGCGGAAGGTCGGCAGCCAGGAACTGCCCGAGCAGGTTATGAATCTCCGCCTCGTCGCCGCGTGTGCCGCTCGTGGACACCAGATTTTCCAGCAGATATCCGAGGTCGGGTTCCACCGGCGTTTGGTTCAGTGTCATTTGGTGGCCGATGAGGTACTGGATCAGGACTGGACGATTCTTGGCCGAGGCCACCAGAGCCCCTTCACTGCCGGAACGACCCGTGGCCAGCGCCAGCCAGGCACTCTCCACGCCCGGACCGCTGAGACGACCGAGGCCGAGGGCGAGTTCATCCCGCACCTCGGAGTGATCCTCATGTTCGGCAATATCCAGAATTCGCTCTCGAAGTGAGTGGTAGTTGGGGTGTTCGACCAGCATGTCGAGGCCCAGCTGGACCGCATGCCAGCGGGCGCGGGGGTCCGGGCTGTCCAGAAGGACGTGTATGTTGCAGGAATTCTCCTCACCCAGCCCATCCAGGGTGCGGACCGCCAGCATCTGACCGAGCGGCTGGTCCAAGCGGCGGGCCAGCTTGCGGATGACAGCGTGAGACTGCGGATCGCGGCGTTCCAGTAGGAGACGCTGAGCGGTCTCCCGGTGCCAGCCGTTCTTCGATGTCAGCATCTCGACCAGCTCTTCGGTCGAGCAATCGGCAGGGCGCTGCCAGTCGGTCTTCGCCCCACCCGGCGGGGTCAGACGATAAATCCGCCCGCGATCGCTGCCGCTCTCCAGGTCGAGCTTGGCCTTGATGTCCTCGGGAATGGAAAAGGGATGCTCGATCGTCTCGCGGTACATGTCGCACACATACAGGCACCCATCCGGCCCGTTGATGAAGTTCGCCGGGCGGAACCAGGTATCGGTCGAGGTGATGAACTCGACATTCTCATCGGCTCGGGTGGAACCACCCGCGAACCGGTCTCCAGGGTTGGAATAGAGCAGCTTCTTGCGATGAATCAGGTTCCCCCCAACATCACCGATGAAAGCGTTCCCCTGAAACGCGGCGGGATAGGCATCGCCGCGATAGATCGTGACCCCCGTCGCGGAAGTGAAGAACCCGATCGGCACCAGTTCCGTTTTCGGCAGTCGCTTCTGCATCTCGGGGTCATTGGCCCGACGGCGAGTCCGCACGATCCGCCACGGTTCGGCGGGACTCTGGCGGAAGACGGGAGCAGCCGGGCCTTCGTTGGAGAAGTTCCGCACGGGGACGCCCGGCGGCAGTTCACTGAGGTGCTCCAGTGGATGCAGAGGCCAGTAGACGCGCTGGATGTGATTACTGTTGCTGCACACATACCGCTCGCCCCAATCGCCGAAGCAATGGCCGAACTGCTGGCCCCCGTTGACCTGTTCGAACTGGCGGGTCCAGGGATCGAAGCGGACATCCGTGCCACGAATCGTCAGCTTCTGGATCTCCGCTCCTTCGGGCGAGAAGATCGTGATGTCCCCGCCAACCATACCGCCCG
Source organism: Planctomycetota bacterium (assembly GCA_031431195.1). Classification (GTDB taxonomy): domain Bacteria; phylum Planctomycetota; class Planctomycetia; order Planctomycetales; family Planctomycetaceae; genus TH-plancto1. The sequence goes on from JANPCU010000087.1 coordinate 14,396, forward strand.
CGAAGTAAATCCGCCCGTCCGGTCCCCATTTGAGGTTATTGGCCAGAGCCTGCACATTGCCGCGTCCGAACCCGCTGGCCACGATCTGCTTCACATCGGCCACGCCATCGCCGGTCGTGTCCTTCATGTAATACAGACGCGACGGGGCCAGCACGTACACCCCGCCATCGAAGCAGCAAACGCTCACCACCCAACTCAACCCCTCGGCGTAGACGGTGCTAGACTCGAAGACGCCATCGCGGTCGGCATCGACGAGCCGCCGCACCTGGCAGGCATCCTTGCGGCCCAGTGGGAGCGGTTGTTGGGGGAGCCGAACTTCGGCCGAGTACGGGTAGCCCCGCATCTCGGCAATGAACAGGTTGCCATGCTCGTCAAAGCAGCCGTCGACCGGGTCGTTCACCACCGGCTCGTGCGCCACCAGATCGAGCGTGAACCCCTGCTGCACGACAAATGTTTGCTGCACATCGGCCACCTCGACCGGCGGCAGTCGTCCGACCTCGCCCAAGTCCAGGGGCGGGGCAGCTGCCAGCTGACCTCCAGCCAGTCCCAGCTCGATGGCCCACAGCGTGAACATGACTGCGCGGAGACTTATCGGTACTCGGACTCTTGAAATCCCACAAAGCGGATTCATGAGGTCAGCCTTTCTTGGACACAGACATCCCACGCATCAATCATGGCCGTTGAGAATGAGTTTGTCAAAACCACGATGCGATCAAAGTGTCCTTCCGGCACTTCCTCAGACTGGGGACTGCCTGGCCGGATTCGTCTGTTGGGCACATCGCCCAGAGTGATATATACTTCACGCGGGGAGAACTGAGACATTTCGTAGGACGGACGTCCTCGTCCGTCCGTGAGGAAAGCCTCGGGGAGCGACGGACGAGGACGTCCGTCGTACGCCTCCATCCGGCCCGCGTGAAGTATAACTCCCGCCGATCGGAAGCCAGCCATTACAGGAAGGTGGCTGGGACTAACGGGTCAGTCTGTGAGTGCGAATCGATGAGTGTTAATCCCGACCTGGCCAACGCGTCCACCGTGGAGACAGTGGGGGCTTCTGAGGCTCAGTTCGTGATGACTCCCCGTGAAGGAGTTTGGGCGGCTCGTGGTATTCAGCGGGTTGGGTTTCTTCTAAGGCACGCCTGGGCGGTGTTGAGTCTGGTGTCGTTGGTCGTCGCTCTGTACGCCCCGATTGTGCAGTATGAGTTCCTGAACCTGGACGATCTGGCGTACGTGGTCGACAACGATTTGATCAAGAGCTGGCATCCGCTCAATCTCTGGCGGGTGATGACGGCATCAGTGGCTCGCAACTTCGCCCCACTGAACATCGGGCTGTATCTGATCGAGCATACTCTGTGGGGATTGAACTCCGGCGGGTATCACGCCATGAATCTCGTGTTGCATGCGATCAATGCCGTACTGGTGTTTGCGCTGATTCGGCAGTTGACGCAGAATCGCTGGACGGCCTGGATCGTGGCGGCGTTGTTTGCCGTGCATCCGCTGCAGGTGGAGGTGGTGGCGTGGATCTCATCACAGAAGACGTTGCTCTCCTCGATGTTCATGCTGTTGTGCGGGCTGTGTTACCTGCGTCCGCAGCGCACGGATCGTGATGAGGCGTGGGGATTGTTGTGGTTGGCCCTGGGGCTGCTGAGCAAGGCGTCCGTGGTCGTAGTGCCGCCGATTGTCGTGGCCTATGACGTGCTGGTGGCGCGTAAGAGTTTTTCGGAAGCCTCCGGCAGACAGGTACTCCCCTGTTTCCTATGCGTTCTACTGACACTCATCACGATGTCGTCGCAGTTCACAATCGGCGGTGGGTTGCGAGGCCATCTGGAGTTGAGCAAGCTGGAGATCATCGGGGTCGATGCGACGTTGATGTTCCGCTATTTATCGCTGCTCGCGGTGCCTCGGAATCTGTGTGTGTTTTACGATCCACCGTTTCGCGGCATCGGTCCGCAGATCGCTGCGGCGGTGTTGGCTTGGGGGGGGCTCACCGCATTGCTATGGGTGAAGCGGGAGAAGTATCCCCAGCTGGCGTTCGCGCTGGCAACGTGGTTGTGGCTGCTATTTCCGGTAATGAATTTCTTTCCGATCACAACGTTGATGAATGACCGGTATATGTATTTGCCGTGCCTGGTGGTCTTCACCGTGGTTGCGGTCGCCTGCTGTCGGTGTGGCGAGTGGTTGATCGGGGACCGGGAGTCAGCAGCGTTCAAGAGGGAGATTTCGTGGGCCACCGCGTTCACGCTGAGCATGGCCATCGTCGGGACGTACTTCCTGGCGAGCATGAACTACTTACCCGTGTGGCGAAACCCATTGACCCTCTGGAAGCATGCTCGCCAGCAGACCCCCTCGCTACCCATCGTTCACATTCAGTGGGCCGATGCGCTGTACCTCTCCGGAGATGTTTCAGGAGCATTGGCCGCCTTGGAAGTTGCTGCCCAGCACCCCCAGTTGGACGAAGGGAATGTCTTAGTGATTGAAAAACTGAGGGAGGAATGGTCGGCAGATCGTTGAGTGATTGGCAAGGAAGCGGGCTTCCTCGGTGGATCGAATCACACTCACGCGGAGGGTGGCGGGGTCATCAATCCCCGCCCGCACCCGATGAGGTCAGCAGCTGGCCTTCGAGGCTAAGCGGAGAGCCGTAGAGAGCCTTCGCGTATTCGCGATTCAGGCGGGCAATGTGAGTGACCGAAACCTCGGCGGGGCAGGCGGCCTCGCACTCGCTGGTGTTGGTGCAGTTACCGAACTCTTCCCGGTCCATCTGACCGACCATGGCCAGAACGCGGCTGGCGCGCTCCGGTTCGCCTTGCGGCAACTGAGCGAGGTGGGAGACCTTGGCTGCCACGAACAGCATTGCCGAGGCGTTCTTACAGGCCGCGACACACGCACCGCAGCCGATACAAACAGCGGCGTCGAGGGAGCTTTCCTGCGTGTTCTTCGGGACCGGAACACTGTTTGCTTCCGGAGCCTGCCCTGTGCGGACCGAGACGTAACCGCCCGCCTGGATGATGCGGTCAAAGGCCGAACGATCGACCACGAGGTCGCGAATGACGGGGAAGGCTTTCGCCCGCCACGGCTCGATCACGATCGTCTGGCCATCGTAAAACCGCCGCATGTGCAGCTGGCAGGCGGTGGTGCCGTTGTCCGGTCCATGTGCCTGCCCATTGATCATCAGGCTGCATGAGCCACAAATCCCCTCGCGGCAGTCGTGGTCAAAGTTGACGGGCTCTTCACCCTGCTTCAAGAGTTGCTCGTTGAGGATGTCGAGCATTTCGAGGAACGACATCTCGGTCGAGATTCCAGCGAGCTTGTAGTCGCGGAACTCCCCACGCGAGGCGTTGTCCTTCTGCCGCCAGACACGCAGATTGAGATTCAGGGATTTGCCGGTGGTGGTGTGGCTCATGATGTTCCCTTGGAGTGGGGCAGACATTCCTGTCTGCCTGGGCTGCAGAAGGGCAGACAGGATGGTCGGCCCCACCCGAATTCTGCTACTTGTAGTTTCTCACCTGCAGGGGACAGGCTTCGAACTTCAGTGGCTCGATGTGACGCTTCTGGGTGACGTTCTCGCCGAGGTGTTCCCACGCGGCCACGTGAGCGAAATTCTCGTCGTCGCGCTGGGCTTCATTGTCAGCGGACTGGTGTTCCTCGCGGAAGTGGCCCCCCGCCGATTCCTCGCGCGTCAGGGCGTCGCGACACATGAGCTCGCCGAACTCCAGGAAGTCGGCCACTCGACCTCCCAACTCCAAGCTCTGGTTCAGGTTCTCGCCCACTCCCGGCACGTTGACGTTCCGCCAGAAATCTTCACGCAAAGCGGCAATCTTCGTGATCGCCGATTGCAGGCCCGCTGCGTTTCGCGACATCCCGCAGTTGTCCCACATGATGTGGCCCAACTCTTGATGGTAGCTGGTGACGGATCGCTTGCCGTCAATACTCAGCAGTCGTTGCAGCCGCATGCGGGCCTCTTCGGCGACCTCGCGGAAGCGCGGGTGAGCGTCGGTCACTTCGGGCAGCTTGCGCGTCGCCAGGTGGTGCCCCACGGTATAAGGGGCGACGAAGTAGCCGTCCGCCAGCCCCTGCATCAGCGCACTGGCACCCAGGCGATTCGCCCCGTGATCGGAGAAGTTCGCCTCACCCAACACAAACATGCCGGGGATCGTGCTTTCGAGGTGGTAGTCGACCCACAGCCCGCCCATGGTGTAGTGGACCGCCGGGTAGATTCGCATCGGCACCTGATAGGGGTTCTCGTCGGTGATCTTCTTGTACATGTGGAACAGATTGCCGTACTTGCCACGGATGGCCGCTTCGCCCTGCTCCCGGATCGCCTGGCCGAAATCGAGATAGACGGCCAGCTTGCTGTCGCCGACACCATAGCTGGCGTCACAGCGTTCCTTAGCGGCCCGGCTGGCCACATCACGCGGCACCATGTTGCCATAAGCGGGGTAGCGACGTTCGAGGAAGTAGTCGCGTTCTGCTTCGGGGATCTGCCCCGGAGCCCGCGCGTCGCCCGCTTGCTTCGGCACCCACACGCGTCCATCGTTGCGAAGACTCTCGCTCATCAAGGTGAGCTTGGACTGGTGATCGCCAGTGACCGGGATACAGGTCGGGTGAATCTGTGTGTAGCACGGATTGGCGAAGAAGGCTCCCCGCTTGTGAGCCCGCCACGCAGCGGTGACGTTGCACCCCTTGGCATTGGTCGACAGGTAGAAGACGTTGCCATATCCGCCGGTGCAGAGCAGCACGGCATGGGCGGCATGCGACTCGATCTTTCCGGTCGTCAGGTTGCGGGCCACGATTCCGCGTGCCACTCCATCCACCGTCACCAGATCGAGCATTTCGCGGCGGGCGTACATCTCGACCTGGCCTGCCGAGACCTGCCGCATCAGCGCCTGATACGCACCCAGCAACAGCTGCTGGCCGGTCTGTCCGCGACTATAGAATGTGCGGGAAACCTGCGTCCCGCCAAAGGTGCGGTTGGCCAGCGTGCCGCCGTACTCGCGGGCAAACGGGACGCCTTGGGCGACGCATTGGTCGATGATGTTCTCGCTCAGCTGAGCGAGGCGATAGACGTTGGATTCCCGGGCCCGGAAGTCGCCGCCCTTGACGGTATCCGTGAAGAGACGCCAGACCGAATCCCCATCGTTCTGGTAGTTCTTGGCGGCGTTAATGCCTCCCTGGGCGGCAATACTGTGAGCGCGACGCGGGGAGTCCTGGAAGCAGAACGCCTTGACCTTGTAGCCCAGTTCGCCCAATGAAGCCGCAGCCGCAGCTCCCGCCAGACCGGTCCCCACCACGATGATCTCGAACTTCTTCTTGCTGTTCGGTGCGATCAGCTTGATGTCCCGCTTGAGATTGTCCCACTTCTGTTCGACGGGACCGCTGGGGACGCGGGAGTTCAGGAGAGTGGACGAGTCGAAGCTCATGGTCGGGTGACTCTCAAGGCGACGGGAATCGCATGGGGGCTGGGGTACGGGGAGGCGGGCTAGGGGGCCGGTCGGTAGTCATCTTCCGCCCCGGCGGGCGGCTGCGTGAGCTGCACCGGAATCGGCTGCGTTAAGTCATCGTGTCGACGGCTGCGTTCACTGTCCCAGAACGCAAAGCTGCCAAACCCGATGGCGATCACGACGGCGAACACCTTGCCGATCACCTTGATCGTCGGCGTGTACTTCGGATGGCTCAGCCCCAGCGACTGGAACGCACTCGAAAAACCGTGCGAGACGTGGATTCCGACGACGAGGGCGGCCATCCCATAGATCAACTTCCGCGAGGTGCTGCTGAGGATCTGAGCGGCCTTGGAGTAGGGGTCCGCCGCCCGCATGGCCTCGGTGGCGAACACCTCAAACTTGAAGTCGCACAGATGCACGATGATGTACGCGAAGATCAACGCCCCGGTGACAAACATCGTCGTGTCGGGGGCCATGCCGAGGAAGTTGATCACCCGCCCCGGAATCTTAGTCTGCCGCAAGGCGTAACCCTGGGAACCCCGCGCGGCCCGGTTTTCGGCAGCTGTTGTGAAGGCCAGATAGATGTGCAGCAGCAGGGCCCCAAACAGGCCGATTTCCGCCACAATTAAGAGCGCTTCGTTCTTATGCAGGGCATCGGAGTAGGCGTTGTACGCCTTCGGCCCGGTGAACAACAACAAGTTCCCGGCGAGATGCACCACGAGGAAGAAGCACAGGAATAGTCCCGTGCCCCCCATGACGAATTTCTTCCCGACCGATGATCGCAACGTGGCGAGCAGCCAGCTCAAGGTCCGCTCCTCTTGTCGAATCGGCACTCATTTCATCCTCTTTCGCCAGAGGTTCGGACGAGCTGCCGCTGTGGATATCCAAGTCAGTTCGATTATAGGGAGGAACGCCGGGGCTTCAAACGAGCGGTGTCTCACGAGTCTCCGAACACCAGGATTCTCTCTCTTCGGAATCAGCCGAGAAGGAGAACAGGCCAAGGCACAAGCAATCGTGGAATGCTCTACCGCCCCCCCTCGCGCAGTCGCGGGTCGGTCGCTTCTTGCAGGGCCTCGCCAATCACGTTGTAGGAGAGAACCGTGAGGAATACGGCCAGACCAGGGTACACCGTCAGCCACCACAATTGGTAATTCCCGTGGGCCGAGCTCAGGACGCTCCCCCAGCTGGGGTTCGGGGGAGGAGCGCCAAAGCCGAGGAAGCTGAGGGAGTTTTCCAGCAGGATGGCCGAAGCGATGCCGAACGTGACCGGCACGAGGACCGGGGCCAAGGCATTGGGGAGGATGTACCGCAGGATGATCTTGGGCGTTGAGATGCCCGACACGCGGGCGGCAGCGACGTAGTCGGCCTGCTTGATCTTGAGGAACTCCGCCCGCATCAGCCGCGCGATGCCGGTCCAGCCGGTCGCCCCGATGATAACCATCGTGTGCCAGATCGTCGGCTTCTGAATCAGCGACCACAGCGCGAGGATGAGCACCAGCGTCGGCACGCACATCACGACCTCGGTGAACCGGCTGAGCAAGGTGTCGACCCAGCCCCCGAAGTACCCGCCGATGGCCCCGATCAGCAGCCCGATGACTGTTGCAATCCCCATCGACACGAACCCCACGAGCAAGGCGATCCGCGTTCCATGCACCATCTTGGCGAAGACATCCACGCCGATTTCATCGGTGCCGAACCAGTTTAGGCGCGTCGGCCCGCTCTGGTCGCCTCGCGGGTTGCCGGGGCGGTCGGGCCACTCCTTGTCCTCGACCCGGCGATACGGGTCATTGAACGACAGCGGCCAGATGGCCCAGCTCTGCGGATCCTTCTTGGGCAGGCTCAGCGGGTAGCGCTTGCGGAATTTGTCCTTCTGAAAGATCGGGTTCTCCCACGATTCGTTGAAGTAGCTCAGCGCCGGGAAGTAGAGCTTCCCCTTGTACTTGCAGACAATCGGTTTGGTCCCGGCAATCGCCGGGGAGAGGGCAGCCACCAGCGCCAGACCAATCACCAACAGTAGCGCCGCCACCGCTTCCTTCCGGCGCACAAACCTCCGCCAGGTTTCCTTCCAAAAACCAGCGGACTTGCGAACGGGGAGGGAGGGCGGAAGACTCGGGTCGGACATGGAGGGAAAACCTGAGCTGTCGGTGAACGTGGGATAGGCTTCCAGCCTGTCATGAGTTTCAAGAAGAAAAGACAGGCTGGAAGCCTATCCCACAGCCTCACCCCCCGCTGTCCTCGATTCGCACACGAGGATCGACGAGAGCGTACAGCAGATCGGCCAGCAGCTGGCCCGTGAGTGTGAGGACTGAGAACAACAGCGTCAGGGCCATGATGACGTTGTAATCCCGTTCCAATATCGCCGAGAAGTAGAGCTGGCCGAGGCCGGGCCAGTTGAAGATGCGTTCGATGATGACCGAACCGCTGAGCAGCGCGGGCAGGCTCAGGCCGATCTTAGTGACGAACGGGATCAGCGTGTTGCGGAAGGCGTGCTTAACGATCACCGCAAACGGACCAAGCCCCTTGGCTTGAGCGGTGCGGATGTAGTCCTGGCGGATCACCTCCTGCATGTTCGCATGAATGAAGCGAGTGTAGTACGCCAGGCTGCCGTAGGTGAAGACGATGATCGGCAGCACGGAATGTTTGGCGATATCGAAAGCTTTTCCGCCCGTCGAGAAAGTGTCGTACTCATCAGACTTCATCCCATACAGAGGCAGCCAGTCATGTTTCACGGCAACGATGAGCTGCAACATCAACGCCGCGACGAAGCTGGGGAATGAATATAGAACATACAGCGAAATCCCGGTCGCGCGTTCGTCCCACTTGCCGGACCTCGCCACGGAAAGCAATCCGAGCGGGACCGAGATCACGTACGCGAGCAACAACGATGTCGTCGAGAGCAGCAACGTCGGTGCGAGCCGTTCGCCGATCACCTCACTGGCGGGGCGTTTGCGGGCAAATGAATTTCCCATATTGCCCCGAGCCATGTCGGCAGCCCAGAGGACATAAGCCACCGGCCAAGGCATGTCGAGGCGGTACTGCTTCTCCATTTCTTTTCGATCGGCATCGGAAATCTGGCGCTTCAGGTCGACGCGATCCTCCGCAATTGTCAGCGGTGACCCCGGCATCGCGCGCACCAGCCCATACACGCCGAAGGTAATCAACAAAAGCGTCAATAGGCCGATCGACAGCCGTCGAATCAGAAAGGCAAGCATGCGAGAGTGAGTCCTTCCGTGGTCCACGTGGGATAGGCTTCCAGCCGGTCATGTGTTGCCCGAAGAGATGACAGGCTGGAAGCCTATACCACGGCCCAACTTAATTCGCCTTACAGATCGACCCGATCCCCCGCGAGTAGTG
>JANPCU010000088.1:0-6444 GCA_031431195.1 Planctomycetota bacterium
GTCACTCTTTGAGGGAATACCCGAGTTCGCAGCGGCACTGCCGGAGCCTTGTGACAAGTCTGGCCTCCCTGACTCCCCGAACGCGATTCATAACCCACTTGGGGGACTGTTCTTTCCGACCGACGAGGGGGGGAACCTCTCCGCGCCGGACCCCAGCGAGCCGGAGCCCGCCACATCCCAAGAAGACACGGTGATTACCGAATTCTCACTTCCTAGTCGACCGGTGTCTGCCGAGTTGGAGACAACGACTGTCGAGGCGACTCCCGAGTCGCCCGCTTGGGAAAGCGACGAGACGCATGTCACCGCCGATCCGCCCGAAGTCTCGCTGGAAGGGCTGAATGACTCGGGGCTATCGCTATCGTCAGTGACAGCGGGAGTGTTCACCGATGCGGCTCCCTCCACAACGGTCGGCTCGGTCGCCAAGCCCGCTTCAGCACCGGGGGGGAACCGCGTCGTCGTGTTCGCACTCGGCGGGTATGCCCTGCTGGTCACGGCGTTATGCGTCGTGCTGCTGTCGATGCTGTCGAAGGCGCGGGAAGCGGGCCAGCTGGAGAGCTTGCCGGACCTCAAACCGATTCCGCCGGGGAAGGTGGCCATTTATAAGATCAATACGGAATTGCCCGCCGGGCACACTCTGAAGCTAGGCGACAACCAGCGATATGGCAACCTGCGCGTGGAGCCGCTCAAGGTCACACGCGGCACCATCCAGTTCCAGCACTTTGAAAAAACGGGTCAGTTCGAGGACTACAACTCAGCCGCCGTCTTGAAGCTCTGGGTCAAGTTCACCAATGAGTCGCAGGAGCAGGCGTTCGTGCCGCTCGATTCTGACCTCATGTTTCGTCGACGTGTCGATGCCCAAGAGAACGTGTTCGCCAACAACTTCCTCGTCCAGAAGCAGGACAAACCCCGCCAACATCCTCTCGTGTTCGTCTTCGACCACCCTCTATCGAGCGACTGGGACATGGCCGGACAACAACTCGGCAAACAACTCCAGCCGGGTGAGTCTCTGGAAACCTACATTCCGACCACCGAAGACGGCATCGACCGCTTGCAGGGCGAACTGCTCTGGCGAGTCCAGCTGAGGAAGGGGCACTCTCCGAAGGGGAATGGAGTGACCACGCTGCTCGAAGTCGCGTTTACAGCGGATCAGATCCAGTCCGAAGGGACGTGAGGATTCGATGTCGCCTCACGGCCTGGTTGGTGCTTCATCTCCCGGCGGGAGGTCGAAGCCAGTGCCGTGAACATGATTGTGGCCCAGTCGTTCGCTGTGGGGCACGTTTTCTACGGGCCCGTCGCCTCTCCGACCGTAGCTCATGTCGCTCCGCGACTGAGATTCCTCCCCCCCGCCCCCCCCTCGATTTCTGGGGAACCTCCGCGTAGAGTCTTTCATCCGGCGGAATGCGAGTCGCGGAGCGACATCGCCTACACTCCCTCATATTCACAGCACTGGCCTCGCCCTCCCGACGGGGGATGCCCCTCAATTCAGCACTGTTCAGGCACGAGTCACAACTCTCCTGCCCCCCTCGATCACATCGACACAAATCCCGGAGTCTCTCATGTCACTCAATCTTGATCGTCGTCAGTTCCTCGGCACCAGCGCAGCTGTGGCACTGGGGGCCTGTGCGAGTTCGCTGCCTGCGGCGGATGCGCCGAAGCGACCAAAGCTGAAGATCGCCGTGAAGTATTCGATGATTGGCATCGACGGAGACGAGCGGGCCAAGCTGGAACTGGTGAAGAAGCTCGGGTTTCAAGGGGTCGAGATCGACAGCCCAAGCGGGGTCAACCTGCCCGCGCTCAAGGCAGCGTGCGAGGCGACGGGGATCGTGATGCACGGGTCGATCGATTCGGTGCATTGGAAAGACACGCTGTCCGATCCGAATCCGGAAGTGCGTGCTCGCGGGGTCAAGGGTCTGGAGACCGCCATCCGCGACGCCCACTTCTTTGGAGCCGAAACCGCCCTCCTCGTCCCAGGCGTCGTGAAAGACGGCGTGACCTACCAGGAGTGCTTCGACCGCTCCCAGGCCGAGGTGAAGAAGGTGTTACCGTTGGCCGAAGAACTCAAGGTCAAGGTCTGCATCGAGACGGTGTGGAACAACTTCATCACCAAGCCCGAACAACTGATCGAGTATGTCGACTCCTTCCAGAGTCCGTGGGTGGGGGCGTACTTTGATTGCAGCAACATGCTGAAATACGAAGTCCCGGCGGCGACCTGGATTCGGAAGCTCGGAAAGCGGATGGTGAAGTTCGACTTCAAGGGCTACCACATGAAAAACAGCTGGTGCAAGATCGGGGAGGGGAGCGAAGACTGGCCCGAGGTACTGACGGCCCTCGCGGACATCGGGTACGACGGGTGGGCGACCTCAGAAGTCGGTGGCGGTGGGGAAGATGTCTTGAAGGATGTCGCTGCGAGAATGAAGCGAGTGCTGGAACTGTCGTAGCCAGAATTCGTGAGAATTCTGACTGCGGTGGGGGGGCGAATGGGGCAGAATTCTGACGAATTCTGCTACGCTATTTGCACCCCGTTCACAATTCGAGATGACATGCCTGATCCCCAAGACACTGAAACATCCCGCAAGCTCACCCTCGACCAGTTCCTGAAGATCGTGGGCTGGGTCGACTCCGGCGGACAAGCCAAAGTGGCGATCCAGTCGGGACTGGTCCAAGTGAACGGGCAAACCGACACCCGTCGTCGCCGCCAATTAGCCATCGGAGACCGCGTCGAATATCAGGGACAGGCCGCTGTGGTGGCCTCGCTGGAGTAAGGACTTCCACCGGCGATTTTTTTCAGAGGTTCAGATTGTTTGCAGGAATCGACTGGACGCCGGTATGATTACGACTTAGGTCAGTCAGCCCGAGTGCCTGTGTCCAGAGACGCTCGGGCGAGTGTAGGTCGAGGTCTTCCTCAGGAAGTTGTCATGCAATCTCGTCGAGTGCTGTATCAACGGTCGGTGAGTGCCCCTCGGGGATTCACACTCATCGAACTACTGGTGGTCATCGCGATCATCGCTCTCCTCGCCTCTATGCTGTTGCCCGCTGTGCAAAAGGCTCGCGAAGCTGCCCGCCGCAGCAGCTGCCTGAACAATATGAAGCAGCTGGGGCTGGCTTCGCACAACTATCACGACACACACAACACGATGCCGTCGGGGTGGATCGAGGATGTCAATCTTCCGGTGGCCGACTTTCCATTCCCCATGCCCTCTCCCGTGATTTTGCCGCTGGCCAGGAATCAGCAGTTGACGTTGACGGACTGGTCGCTGGGCGGGTATTTCGGATGGCACACGTTGATGCTGTCCCAGATGGATCAGGGGACGGTCCTGCTGGATTTCTCGATGCCGAAGAACGATCCGAACAACTGGAAAATGATTCAGGTGCCGGTGCCCTCCTACGTCTGTCCCAGTTCGAGTTATCCGGCGGCCCGGCTGCAAAATCTGGGATACACCAGCTATCGGGGAAACATGGGCTGGTGGGCCACCAACGACCCGAATGCACCGCTCAACAATGGCATCTTCTACCGCAACAGCCAGACCAACTTCCGGGATGTTACGGACGGACAGACTCAAACCATTTTGTTTGGGGAAACACTGTTCGGTGGTTATTGGGGAGACAACTACGCCTGCTGTGCGCGTGCTCGCGATGACTATCCGAATTTCGATGCTCACTGGACCATCGCTGGGGCCAACAGTGGGAACATCCACTTCTTCAGCTTTGGCAGTTTTCATGGGGATGTCGCGAACTTTTCCATGGCGGATGGATCGACGAGGAACCTTTCCAAAACGATCGACACCAACGTGTTCCGCTCGTTGTGTACTCGAAATGGTCGTGAAGCAATCTCAGTCGAGTTCTAAGCCTGAGTGAGTGTGTGGTCGTACTCCGTTTGGCAACAGCCCAGGTCGCCCCCGGACGATTTGGGCTGTTCTGTTGACGGTCTACTGTTTCAGGGGCGGGCCACCCCTCGATGTGATTTATTTCCCCCCACTCCATGAGCCTGCCGGTATGTGCCTACGCCCTTGTCTGTTTATCCTCACGGTGGTGACTCTGCTCAGCGGAGTGCAAAACCCACTGTCGGCAGACGATGAATGGCCGCAGTTCCGAGGCCCCGGCGGCCAAGGCCACTCCACAGCCACCGGACTGCCGATCCGCTGGAGCGAGACCGAGAACATCACTTGGAAGACGGCCCTTCCCGGTGAGGGGCACTCCTCGCCCGTCATCTCCGGCGACCAAGTGTGGGTCACGACCGCCATCACCCGCGAGCTGACTCCCGAGGAAGAGAAGGAGCGCCTCGCTCAGATCAAGAACCCGCAAGGTCTCAAACTGGCCGGGGAGTTGACCCTGCAAGCGATTCAGATCCACCGCACCACGGGGAAGATGGAACGGACCATCGACCTCTTCAAAGTCTCTCATCCGGAGCCGAAACACGGCCTGAATAGCTACGCTTCGCCCACGCCGGTCATCGCCGGGAACAAGATCTTCTGCCACTTCGGATCGTACGGGACGGCCTGTGTCGACCGCACTTCGGGAGAGGTGCTGTGGCGGAACGATTCAATCCGCGTCGACCACCAGAACGGGCCCGGCTCGTCGCCTGTCTTCTCGGATGACCGCCTCATCATTCACTTCGATGGCACCGACCGACAGTTCATTGCCGCTCTGAATCCGCAGAACGGAGAGATGCTGTGGGAGACCAAACGCTCGGGCGAGATGGACGAGCGACCCGACCTCAAGAAGGCGTACGGCACTCCACTCGTCATCAAAACCGAGGCCGGGTCTCTGGTCATTTCCCCAGCTGCCAATTGGGTGTACGGGTACGACGCCCTTGATGGTCGCGAACTGTGGAAGGTGGGCTATGGCCAACTCGGATTCAGCACTGTCCCGCGCCCGGTGGTGATGGACAACAAGGTCTTTATCGCCACCAGCTACATGCAGTCACGACTGATCGCGGTGAAGCTCGGCGGAACTGGAGACGTGACTGCGACGCATACCGCGTGGATGTCCGACCGCCAGATCCCGAACAAGCCGTCACTGATCGCTCAGGAGGGGCGGCTCTACTTCGTGAGTGACAAGGGGATCGTCCGCTGTGTCAACGCCGAGACCGGTGAGGATGTGTGGTTCGAGCGGCTCGGAGGCGATTACTCCGCGTCTCCGCTCGCCGCGGAAGGGCACCTTTACTTTTGCAACCAAGAGGGACTCTGCACGGTCATCAAAGCGGGGGACACCTACGAGGAAGTGTCGAAGAACACACTCGACGCGGGCTTCATGGCGTCTCCCGCCGTGGCTGGCCAGGCGTTGTACCTCCGGACTGCGACGCATCTGTACCGCGTCGAGTGAAGTCACCCGATGGTGAAGACCATCGCTGAACTCGGTCGCCAGCGGCAAAAGTCTCACCACTTCGGATACGGAAGTTAAGGAATACAGACCGATGGCCATTCACCAACTCGTTGCAGGCGTTCACAACTTTCAGGGGAACGTCTTTCAGACTCAGCAGGACCTGTTCACGCGGCTCGCCCGGGGGCAGAGTCCGGAGACGCTGTTCATCACCTGTTCGGATTCGCGAATCGACCCCAATCTGATTACGCAGACCGAGCCGGGCGATCTGTTTGTACTTCGCAACGCGGGCAACATTGTGCCCGCTTACTCGGGGACCGCCGGAGGAGAAATCGCGACCATTGAATTCGCGATCACCGGGTTGGGAGTGAAACAGATTGTGGTCTGTGGACACTCCCACTGCGGAGCCATCAAGGGGCTGCTCAACCCCGACCAGTTGGAGGAGATGCCTGCTGTCAAGGATTGGCTCCGGCATGCCGAGGCCACTCGCCGAATCGTCAAGTCCAAGTACAAGCACCTCCCGAAGGAAGAACTTGCCGAAGTCGCTGCCGAGGAGAATGTCCTCACCCAGTTGGAGAACTTACAAACCCACCCCGCTGTGGCAGTCGCCCTGTCACAAGGGCAGCTGAGTCTGCATGCGTGGATGTACGAGATCGAGACCGGCGAGGTCTACGGCTACGACACGACCGTGGGACAATTTGTCCCGCTGGGCGAGTTCCGTTCGCACAACAAGCCGACCCCAGCACGGGCGCTCGATGTGAGATCGGGGGATGCCCTCTTTCGTGGATCGAACACGAACGAAACCGTTTGAACCCGCAATTTTCGAGGACGTTGTGAGACATCGCACAAGCGGGATGGCTCAACGTACGAGTCACCTCAAGAGTGTTTGCTCGCTGCGCAAATTCCGGGGTGACTTCCTTCGGTGACAAGATCGACCGAGGATTTGTCCACAGATTCCTCAGATTGGCACAGATTTCGGAAGAGCTAGGCCGTGTTGACAATCACGCGAGCAGGATCATGGTCGCGGCCAAATGCAGGAACGCCATGTAGTTACGCGAGGTTTTCTCGTAGCGGGTGGCGAGGCGGCGGCATTGCTTCAGCTTCCCAAACAGGCGTTCAATGTGG
>JANPCU010000089.1:0-7039 GCA_031431195.1 Planctomycetota bacterium
AACGCGAGTACGACAAGCATCTGTACAAGCAACGGAACCACATTGAACGCCTGTTTGGGAAGCTGAAGCAATGCCGCCGCCTCGCCACCCGCTAAGAGAAAACCTCGCGTAACTACATGGCGTTCCTGCATTTGGCCGCGACAATGATCCTGCTCGCGTGATTGTCAACACGGCCTAGCAGAACTGCCCGCATGATCACCTCTTGTTCCGCCAGCACACCGGTAGGCCCCAGAGCGGGCCACTCGGTGCTACCCCGCTGGGTGGCTAACGATGGCTGATCTTGGTTGTTCGTCGTGTTAGACTACGGAAATGGACTCCACATACGTTGAAACGACCATTGTCGGCCACCTGGCTGGGCGCATCCACTCCGATCCACTCATTGCAGCCCGTCAGAACTTGACGCGTCGGTGGTGGCCGGGTGCGTTGGGGTGGTATCGCCTGCTGATTTCGCAAGTGGTTCTTAATGAATGCCAAGGGGGCGACCCGACAGCTGCGAAAGAACGCCTGGTAGAGATTGACTTCTTACCTGTGCTCGAAATGACTGATGAGATCCATGATCTGGCCGGTCAACTGACGACTTCTGGTGCGGTCCCGGAATCGGAACCGCGGTACGCATTGCATATCGCCATTGCCGCGGTGCATGGTGTAGAATACTTGGCGACCTGGAATTTCAAGCACATCGCCAACGCGAATTTACGAGGCCGCATTGAGGCGGTGTGCCGTGATGCCGGGTATGAACCGCCGATCATCTGCACACCTGAAGAACTCGCAGGGGACGACGACGATGCTTGATTCACCGATTCCACCCACGGACGAAATTCGTGCCATTCGCCATGAATTAGCGGCGCGGTTTGACAATGATTTGAGCCGGATCGTCGAGGATTTGCGCAGGCAACAGCGAGACTCGGGAAGGACATACATCCGGCTCCCGAAGCGAGTCCCTCGTGTCGACAGAGCGACCAACCAGGCGATGTATCGCAGCGGCAAAGAGCTGGATTGAGATCGCTGTCACCCTGAGTAGCAGAATTCGTCAGAATTCTGCCGAACATGGAATCACACTCAGTCGGCATAAGTCTGACGACTTCTGCGACCCGAGATCCCCCATTTCCCGACCTGCCGAATCTGCAAATTGGAGTTGACATTCCGAAAGAAGCAGAATAGGCTCCTCTTTGTCCTGTTTCCATGAGACTCTCACTCCACACTGATTATGCGCTGCGTTTCCTGATGTATCTCGGCACTCGGCCGGGGCGGGCGACCATTGCGGATGTCGCGGAATTCTTCGGCATCTCCAAGGACCACCTGGCCAAGGTGGCCCAGCGGATGGTGCAGCTGGGCTACGTCCGCAGCGTGCGGGGAATCAACGGCGGCATCGATCTGGCGCGGCCGCTCGATTCGATGACGGTCGGGGAGATCATCCGCGACTTCGAGGGGGCGATGCACTACCTCGAATGCGTGGGGGCCACCACTCAGGTATGCGTGATCCAGCCGGGATGTGAACTCAAGAGAGTCTTCGCGGAAGCAGAACGCTTGCAATGGGAGTATCTCGACTCGGTGAAGCTGTCCTCGGTGGTCCGCCCGGGTCTGGATTTGGTGCAGCTGAAGATGCTGGCTGTTGAGTCTCCGTGAGTGTTCGCGGTCGACCGGGGCTGGCATTTCAGCTTCGGGAGCGAACTATTATGAGCCGTCGAATTGCCTGGGCACTGCTGCCCGTGATCCTGGTCGGAGCTGTGGTGGCTCAGTCGCGCAGTGCTGATAAATCCAAGGTTGATCCTGCGGCGCTGGAGCGGACTCGCAAGCAAGTCCGCATGCTCGACGATCTGTACAAGACAGCTGTGGTGCTGATTACCGAGCACTGCGTGAAGAAAGAAGACGATGTGGCCGCTGGCACCGCTGCCCGGTTGCTGTTCGCCGCGATGAAGGAGAAAGGCTGGCACGAAGCCCGCTTGCTCGACGCCACGGGCGAGCCCTATGAAGAGAAGAACGTCGCTACTGACGAGTTCGAAAAGTCGGCCATTGCCCAGTTAAAGACGGGCAAGACGTTCGTCGATGCCGTGATCGAAAAGGACGGCAAGCCCTACCTGCGGGCGGCCACGCCGATCCCGGTCGTTCTGGAAAAGTGCATCATGTGCCACGCCCATTACAAGAACGTGGACAAGGGCCAGATCATCGGGGCGGTGGCGTACATCGTGCCGATTGAATGACCGACTGTTTGGCCGCGACTCGAAGTCTTCAATGCGGAGCGAATCGGTACGCGAACGCGCTCCGCTGCGAGGACTCCGCGTCGCGGTGAAACGACTTATTCATGTCGTATACTTCTCGCGGCAAGAACTGAGGCATTTCGTCGGACGGACGTTCTCGTCCGTCCGTGAGGAACGCCTCGCAGAGCGACGGACGAGGACGTCCGTCCTAGGTCTCGTTCCAGACCGCGTGCAGTCTCTTCGACCAAGCGACATCTTCAACGGGCTCTGGGAGGAGCGACCAGATCCTGGACGGGGATATTCGGTTCTAGCGGCATGGTCGCGGTGACACGAATGTCATCGAGCCAGACATTTCCGAGCGATTTGAGATCAAACATCAGCCGCATCTCGCCGGACCGAGCCACCTCGCGAGAAAATTCGAATTCCTGCCAGTCCCCCCCTGGGGTCGCTTCATGGAATCGCAGTGCTCCGACCGTTCCGACGAGTGAGTCATAAATCATCAGGCCGTCAGTGGCCGCATCCAGGGGCTGCCTGATCCGAAGGCGACCCTGCACGCGGATGATCTGCCCCGCCAGGATCGGAATCGTCGGGCTGGTCATGGACACCGGAGTCTGCTCGACACTGGCCACCGGGGACTTGTCGCTCGCCAGGACAGCGGCCCCCATGTGGAGGCAGGATTCCCCCGCTGGTCCCTCGAGTGCGGCGGTCGTCACAATCGGAGAGTCGCTGGGCAGTTCCGAGAATCTCAGCCAGTTGACAAGCACCGTGTCGCTGTCAGCGAACCCGCCGGACTTGAGCAGGTTCTCGCTTTCGGGGCCGGAGAGCTTCAGTCGCTCTTGCATGCGGTAGTGGTCGGGAAGTGTCTGGAAGCAGATCGTGTGCGGACTGGAGGCCGGTGATTTCTCTGGTCGAACCGCATTCTTCCAGTGATTCTGTTGCAAGTCACGGAGGTTGGCCAAGGCCATGCGCGCGGGCTTTTCGACTTCCGTAAAACGTCCCGCAGCGTGCAGCTTTTCCACTTGGTCGACGAGTTGACTGGCATCGCGCAGCACCCCTTCTCCCCGGTTGACCAATGGAGCCTTAGCTTGCAGTAACTGGTGGTGAACTTCGCGCACGCGCGTGAGCTTGGCGCGGGCGAGACTCGCCCAGGCCTCGGAGGCCAGCGGACGCACCTGAGTCAGCTGGGAGATCAACGCTCCTTTCGCTTGCTGATCGGTGGTGACCAGCAGGACCGCTGACTGGTTGAACTCTTTCAGGCGGATCTCGGTGCCGCCCGGGACGGGATTTAACTCCAGCGTATGATCGTGCAGACTGGTCGTCGTCAGTTCATAGGCTTGAAGCAGGTCTCGATTGACCAACAGCCGGACATCCTGGGAAACCATCCAGCCGGGTTGGTATTGGGCCGTGTCTTCCAGCCAGTTCAGCAGGATCAGCAGCCCTTGATCGCACTCCAGAACCGTGGCTTGAATTTGCCGAGCGGCGATCCCCGCAGGCGAGTCATCGACCACTCCGGGGCGCACATCCCAACTCGACATGAGGGGGGAAATGCGACTCACCGAGGCTCCTGAGCCGACCTGCACCCGAGCTTGCTGCAATACCTTGGAGGTCGCCAGCCACGGCTCCAGAAGTCGAATCTGGTAGTTCTGCAACTGGATCGCCCGGAGGCATTCCTCCCCACCGAGGCGATTGGAATCCAGGGCCTCAAATGTCAGGTAACCAATCCCCTTAAAGCCCGCCGCGAGCGCGATGTTGGCCTGCATCCAGATTTGCTCTGGCTCGACGACTGGAACTACGCACCGAGCCGGACGTGAGGCCATCAATTCTTCTGCGGGAGCTGTCGGGATCAGCGTGAACGTCGGCTTGCCCGGCAATGCCAGCCGTCGTCGTTGAGCGAGCGAATCGGCGTAGTGCTGAGGAGATTTGCTGGTGTGTAGAATCGAGCGGCTCGCTCCCACCAGCGACAATTGGCGGGTAAATTCGCGCTCCTTCCCCATGACATCAGCCATGATGGGACGGGCTCGCTGGCGGTCGGCATCGCGCACCATTTCGGCCCAGGCGGAAGCCTGTTGCAAGCGGGACGAAGGGATCTGCACATCGAGCATCCAAAACCGGATCGGGTCGGTTTGCTCCGTAAATGGGAGCAATCCGGCCTGGCCAGAGGTGTCGGTCTCCAGGTCGGGCTGCGGGGGCGTGGCCATGACTCCCAATCCGGCCTCGGACAGCTGTTGCAGAAGGTCGCCATCCTGGTAGTCGGGAACCCACACGACGTTGCACAGTGATTTCTGCAGCGTCTCGGTCGATTCCCCGTGGTACGGAACAAACATCGGAAAGTGGGGCAGACCATCCAAGAGGACACGATCATGGACGAGTCGCACCCGAGGAACGATGCGGTCCATTTTTTCGGGGAGGGTTCCCAACTTCTGCGGCACGACGACGGGCGTGAGTTCCAAGTCATCAATCGCCAGCCCCCAAATGACCTTCTCTTCGGGCAAACGCAGCGAGATCTGGTCGACATACGCCCCTTGCACGTTCGCGTTTCGGGTTCCGACCTGGAGGGCGAGGTTGCTGCGAACACGGCGCATGGTCTCTTCAAACTGTCGATCGGAAAGATCCACAGAGAGCTTTTGCCACTGCCCTCCCCCTTGGTGGAGATCCCCTTTGACATCCACGACCAGCATCTGGCCAGACCGTGGATCCTCTTGATGGGGGAGTTTGACTCGCACCCAGACTTGAACTCCGGGGTGGTCGGCCCACACCCAGACGGAGGCCTGGAGTTCGTCGAATCGCACCGCAGGCGGCAGCTTGTGAATCAGTGAGGCCCAGCCATCGTTGGCGAATGTCTCCACGAGAAATGCTTCGGACTGCTTGCCGGTTCGAACGATGTCTGTCGTGCGTTCATGCCTCAACGACTTGCCACGTGAGGCCCCACGCACAAACTGCCAAGACGCAGCTTCCCCCTCGAACTCTTCCGTGAAGCCCTCGGCTCGGACCGCCGAAACGAGACAACTGAGCAACACCCAATGAGCCAGCAGAGAGACCTTTCGACCCCAGTTGCATCCCCGTGTTCTGTGCATCTCATCAACCAATTTGTGCGTTCCCTCGCCAGAGAGCCATCACCTTTGACGCCACACCAACAGTGAGGCCGCAGGCAAGTTCCGACATCGACATCACATCTCGAAGGCCGCATGGTCGGAACAGGCGTCACAACCGGCCACCCATTCACAGGATTTTCGCAAATGACTTGGACCAAGCTCAAGTTCCATTTCCGGACTCCTCATTTGTGACCTAGCGATCACGGCCGATGCTCAACCCGTGTTTTTACAACAAGTTACAACATGAGCCAAGAGGAATGTGACCTCGCCTCTGCTCGTCCAGGAAGTCCTTGTAAAACAGAAAACCTCTCTAAAGTCCTGCCTATTTGTGAGTTATGAGGGATGTTGCATTTTGGAAACACGCTTTGCAGAATCGGTACTTCCATTGAATCCGGCATTTCGGTTCCGAGGTCAGGCATGTCTACTGGCTCACGTTTTCCATCCGATCAAGAAGATCTACCCCGCGAACTCCTCGAGCTCGGCCGGCGGATCGCCACTTTACCAGACCCCCACTACGACCGACTGGTCGACCCGTACGCGCAAGTCGTCGACTGCTTTAAGCGACGCAAACGCATTCTGGTTCTGGTTCAAGAAGCACTCTCACAACTCCGCCTCGACATCAAATATTTGATGTTCGATCTCGATGCTACTCGGCAAGAGCGGGATGAATTGAAGGCTCAGCTGGAACAAAGCGAACGGGACGACGGTTAAACGTCCCGTGGGATAGGCTTCCAGCCTGTCGTATGTGGTCCGGGAGGAATGCTCCGCTGCGCAAAGCCTTCGCGTCGCAGCTAAACGGGGCGATTCGAAGCTCGGTCGAACCTCGGTCTCCAGTTCCGGCCAGGACGGCATCTCCCCGAATCACGCAATCTTCTGTGCCAACCCTTGGCCAGCCGTAGGGGGAGGCAATGGCTGGCCGTCGCTCTTCAGCGTATCGAGCCAGTTTTCCACGATCTCGCATAAATGCGAATAGACTTCGGCTTCGTCACTTCCATGACAGCATGGACCGATGATCCCTGGGCATTGCCCCACGAAGCACTGGTCTTCTTCGGACCACTCGACAATCTTAATGTACCGGGCGCTGTCATTCATGATTGAGACTCCTCAATGACTCTCTGGACTTCTCGCTCTTGGTAGATTTCTCGCACTCCTCGAAATATTGTTGACAACTTCTTCGTCTGTCCTGGCTCACTCCGCCGTCCGAAAGGATCATGGGTTACGGAAGCGTATCGGCACGCGGGCGAAGCGGAGCTTCGGGGATATTCCGTCCCCAGCGGAGCTTGGGACGGAGGGGGATGCTCCGCTGCGCAAAGCCTTCGCGTCGCAGCTAAACGGGACACTCATGTGATGTGAGCGCCCTGGGCTTCGGTGTAGACGGCGTAGACCGAGGTGCTGGCGGTCATAAACAGGCGGTTGCGTTTGGGGCCGCCGAAGCAGACGTTGCTGCAGATCTCGGGGAGGCGGATCTGGCCGATGCGGACTCCTTCGGTCGGCTCGAAGACATGCACGCCGTCGTAGCCGTCGCCGACCCAGCCTGCACTGGCCCAGATGTTGCCGTCGATGTCGCAACGGATGCCATCCGCGAAACCGGCAACGGACTGATCCTCAGTCTTCCCAGTCTTCGGATTGACGATCTTGATCGAGTTGTTGGGAAACGAGAGCTTCATCGAAGCAAACTCCTTCCCGCCCGCCAGCGTCTTCTCCTCCACCACGTCCCACACCTTGATGTTCTTCGGTGCCTCCTCGTAG
>JANPCU010000090.1:0-6173 GCA_031431195.1 Planctomycetota bacterium
GGAAGCCTATCCCACGGCCCGCTTCTTCTGGCTGCTCGCCTCACAACCGACCACTTCGCAGCACCCCGTAGATCAGCCAAATCCCCAGCATCCCCGAGAGCGTGAACACCGGCACCGTGATCCACGGGGACGCCCCCGAGCTGCGAATGATGAGCGATGACGATACGACCAGCGAAGCCACGACGAGCGCCACGACAATCCGGTTGCTCGACCGGTCGAACTCCGAAATCAACTTGTCGAGCGATCGATGCTCCAGCTGTATTTTGAGGTCATCGCGGCTCAACTTCTCTAGCGTGCGGGCCAGCGAGACCGGCATCCCGTGCAGCGTCCCGGCCAGCATTTTGAGGTCGTCCGCCACCTTGCGTGCCACCCTGCGGGGGTCGTACCGCCGCTTGACCAGACCCTCAACAAACGGGGCCAGTTCGCCCGCCATATTGAACTTCGGGTCGAGGCCCCGACCGACCCCCTCCAGCGTCACCGTCGCCCGGATCAGCAGCATCAAATCCCCCGGACAGCGCAGCCCATGCGCCGAGAGAATATGCACAAAGTCCTGTAGCATCCGCCCTACCCGCAGTTGCTCCAGCGAGATGCCGTAGTAGGTCTCCACGAAGTCCTTGATATCGATCCGCAGTAGCGACTCATCGAGTGGCCGCGACGGCTGGCCCAGGTTCTGCACGACGCGCACGGCCAGCGACACATCACTCTTCGACACCGCCACAATCAAGTCAACTAGCAGCTCCCGCTTGTCGTCATCCAAAAAGCCCACCATCCCGTAATCGATCAAAGCGATTGAACCAGTGGGCAGGATTCGCATGTTCCCCGGATGCGGGTCACCATGGAATATCCCGAGGTCGAACACCTGCTTCATGAACAGTCTCGCCCCCACAGCGGCGACTTGGCACGGGTCGAGGCCGTACTCCCGGACCTGATCGAGGTCGGTTGGACGGCACCCGTCGACGAACTCCATCGTCAGTACAGCCGAGGTACACAGGTCTTCATAAATGCGGGGAACCATCAGGTTGGTGTCGTTCCGGTAGAGCCTCCGAAACTGCTCCATCGTGCGGGCTTCGCGGAGGAAATTCACCTCGCGCCGAATCGTCCGGTTGAAATGTTGCACCAGCCCGATCGGGTCAAACACCTGCGACTCGGGCATATGCCGCTCGATCAGCAGCGCGATCTCCTCCATCAGTGACAGATCGCGCTCGATGTCCCGCTCGACGTGCGGACGCCGAATCTTGATCGCCAGCCGGGTGCCATCAAAGTGCCGAGCGCGATGCACCTGTCCTAGCGACCCCGCCGCTAAGGGCTCCATCTCGAATTCGGCAAACAACTGGTCGATCGGGCGGTGCAGTTCCGCTTCGACCAGTCGGGCCGCTTCTTCCCCGGGAAACGGCGGCACCCGCTCCTGCAAGTGGGACAACTCGTCGATCACCTCTTGTGGGACCAGATCGGGCCGGGTACTGATGACCTGCCCGAACTTGATGAACGTCGGCCCCAGATCCTCCAGCGCCCGCCGAATCCGCTGCGGCGTCCCCAGCGAGTCCGCCGCCGGATCGCGGCGAAAGAACAACCGCTTGCCCCACTGCAAATACCGCCGCAGCCCAATCCGCTCGATCAGATCATCAAACCCATGGCGCAGCAACACCCCCACAATCTCGCGGCTGCGGGCGAGGTTTCGCAGAAACCGGAAGGGGGAGTATTCGAACGACACGCGCGGCCCTCGATCGGGAGTGAATAAGGATTTGGTCAATGGTCCATTGTGAATGTCATGCTGACGATCGTCTTGCCCAATCGGAGAGAATTCCTCTGAGTCGAGCGGTCAGACTTGTCTGATCCGTGGGATAGGCTTCCCGCCTGTCCTCTGGCGGTTGTTGACAGGCTGGAAGCCTATCCCACGAGCCGTTTGCCTTACCGGCTCGTGAACCCGGCCTGCCAGCCGCAGAAGTACATCGCTCGCGGGGTACTCGCGTCGAGCAGCTGTTGGAGTGGATCGATCGGTTTGGCGTGGGCCTGGGAACTCAGTAGTGTGTCGAGCAGGGTCTGCGGGAATTGGTGGCGGACGACGCGCACGGAGGTGAGCTTCAAGTGAGTTTTGAGAGCCTCGATGGCGTCCTCTTCGAAACCGATGTTGTCGACGAGGCCGACAGCGAGGGCTTGATTGGCGGTGAAGATGCGACCGGTGGCGAGCGGAGCGATCTGCTCGAGGGTCAGGTTGCCGCGTCCTTCGTCGATCACGCCTTTGAAGCGGTCGAACGAGTCGGCCATGATCTCCCGCCAGAGGGTATCCTCAGCGGGTGTCATTTCGCGAAACGGGCTGAGCGAGTCCTTGAACTCCCCGGTGACCAGCGGTTCCGACTTCACTCCGTAATCATTGGCCAGTTTCGAGACATCGTACCGGGGAATGATGACGCCGATCGATCCGGTCCAGGTGGTCGGCTCGGCGAAAATCTTCCCCTCTGGCCCCGCTCCCATCGCCACGTAGTACCCCCCGCTAGCGGCGATCCGGCCCATCGACACGAAGATCGGCTTCTTTTGCCGCAGCTTTAAGAGGCGGGCATAGATCTGATGGCTGTCCGCCACGAAGCCGCCGGGGCTATCGACGGAGAGCAGAACCCCCTTCACATTGTCATCGGCGATTAGCGTATCGATCGTCTTCAACGTCCGGGCCGTGAAGGGAGGCATGATCGTCCCCGAGATGTCCAAGATGGCGATCTTATCGGCACTGGTCGCGTCCCCAGAGACGAATGTTTCGTCCCCGCCGGCACTTCCGCCCACGGTCATGGCATTCGCCACGAGCAGAATCAAGTTCAGCAGCGCGGAGAGCAGCAAGAGGACAAACAGGATTCGACCCCACCAGCGACGCGGGTTGACGATCTCCACGCGGACGACGGGAGCGGGCTTGCCATTGGGGAAGAAGGAGTCTGCGGCGCTCATAGGTTTGTGTCACACTGCGAAGGATGCGAAGACCTTACCTCATTTGCCGACTGTAGCAGTTCTTCATGAGGAAGCGGTCGTAATCGCTGTAGCGGGTCTCACCACCGTCACATTCGGAACAACCGACCGTCGATAGAACCAGTGAGACATTCGGCGATGGATTGTCGCGAGAGTTGTCACGGAAACAAAGCCTCGGGCAGAAAGCAGTCCTTTCTGGTCCAGGCAGATGAGGAGTCGGATAACGATGAGACCGGCGTTCAACACACATTCACGTTCCCTGTTCACTGCCGCAGCCGCTGTAGTCTTGGGACTCCAAGTGGCCCCGTGGCCGACGACACTCAAGGCTCAAGAGAACGCTCCTGGCCAGTTGCTGGTCCAGTCACAGGCCAAGCCGATCACTCCCCCGGCCCAGACGGGGCAACAGCAGTTCAACAACATCCAGCGCCCGGCGCAGCCCGCGCAGCAAAGGTCCGGTCCACCGCAGTACCCCAAGTCGGAAGTCCGGCGGGAGTTGGAGAAGCTCTACGAGCAGGACGGCCGGGCGGTCCCCGAAATGGTGGACCCACAATTCTCTCAGCCTGCTCAAGGACAACCGGGAGTGATGTCCCCGGCGACCCCTGCTCAGTTGCAGTCATCTCCAAAGCCCTACTCGGCCACCCCCGTCTCGGCTCCCAAGAAGAAGGGATTCTTCAGCAAGCTCTTCGGCAGCAAGAACGATGGCCCCACCCAGCCGCCCGCCGAGCAGCCCTATATTCCACCCACAGCTACCCTGCCGATGACGCCGCCCGCCGCCCAACTGAGTGGTCAAGCGACCGCTCCCCGGCCGGGAACACCGAACTATAGTCAGCTCTTCCAACCCGGTCAGACTGCCGTTGGTCCAGCGCCTCAGCTGCAAGCGCCACCGCAGCAGTTTGCCCAGCAGCCTGTGGAGCAGCCGCCCGTGCTGCAAGCTCCGGTGCTGAGTCCACCACCCGCAGCCGCACTCGCTCCCGCGACCGATGGGTTCGAGGCCCCGTTGTATGTCGAGTCACCGGCCACGAATCCGGGCAACGGTCTGCCAGCGATCGACTTCAGTGCTCCTCTCGCGGAACCAGATACGGTCGATCTCGGCCAGCCCGCTCCATTGACGGCGGTCGAGAAGCCAGTCGCCCCGGCTGACCCGTTCAGCGATGACTCGCTGTTCCCGGGTGCCTCGACTGCTGCCCCAGCAGCACGCGGTGTGGAGCCGGATGATGTGGCAGTCGTGGAAGCGGCTCCCGCAGTGGAGGTTCCACCCGCTGTCGAAGCGGCTCCCGTGGAGGAGAATCCCTATAGCGGCCTGACACTCGATGAGGATCCATACTCGAATCCTTCGACGTTGAATGTGGCCAAGCCCGCTCCCCTCGAACTCCCGAGCGAAGAGCTGTCAGTTCCGGCGGAGACCGTGGAGACGAGTCCACCCGCACTCATGATTCCACCGAATCCCGAAGCCAGCTCGGATGAGCCACCTCTGGTTGTGGATGAGTCGGAAGCCACCCCACCCTCAAAGTTGACTTCGGCTGCTCGCCCGGGAAATGAGCGGACCCGTGCCAAGCAGGAAATGATCGCCGCTCGTAAGGGCCTGCGAGGACTGAAAGGATTCTGCCCAGTCGTCTTGCGAGAGGACCGCGATCTGGTCGACGCCCACAGCGAGTACCGCGTGATCTACAACAGCAAGACGTACTACCTGAGTTCGAGTCAGGCGGTCACCGCTTTCCACTCGGACCCGGCCAAGTATGCTCCGGCGGCTCGCGGTTGTGACGTGATCCAACAAGCGGTCACGGGCGAAGAAGTCGAAGGGTCACTCGACTTTGCCGTCTGGTACAAGGGCCGGTTGTATATGTTCTCCTCTGCGGAAACGATGGACACCTTTGTCTCCGCTCCGAGTAGCCATGCGACGCTCGATTGAGAGACTTCCCAGTCCGAATCAAGACAACGATCCGCTGGCCTAACTCAGGTCAGCGGATCGTTTCGTAGCTGCGTTCGCCAGAACGCGGGCGACTTGGCTCTCGAGCCCGCCCTCTGGCGAGGGATAGCTCTACTTCGCGAGGAGAGAAATGAGGCATTTCGTGGGACGGACATCCTTGTCCGTCCGTGTGAAAAACTCGGGGAGCGACGGACGAGGACGTCCGTCGTACGACTCGATCTGGCCCGCGTGAAGTCTACGAGTGTTGCGTTCCAAGCTACGGCGTTACACCGTCCGCACATGCGAAAACTCGGCACTGCGTTTCAGCGTCCGCGTCACCGCGACAGACACGCGATCGGCGAGGCTGGCCACAGCTGCCAGAAGATTCGCCCCGACCTCGGAGACCGTGATGTGTGTGCCATTATTCAGATGCACATGCACTCGGCACTCTTGGTCGATCCCACCGCGTGGACCGTTGCTGTCCTTCATCGTGAGGCGGATCGAATCGATCCTTGACTCGAACCGGGACAGGGCATTCATCAACTGTCGCTCGATCGTCTCGTAGACAGTCTCTGGCAGCTTCGCATTCAGACTTCGAATCATCAGTCGCATGGGAAACATCCCTTCAGAAGGGGGATGCCCGGACGCAGGGTAGGACACCCTGTCGCACCCGAATCCGGGCTAGTGAGGAGAGACCCCCACCGCGTTAAGAATACGTTGTCCGGCGGGTTAAGGTGTCATGAAATGCGAGAGCCGTTGATCCGATTTTGAGAAATACTGTCAGCGGTCACCAGGCAGGGGGCAGCGTCATGCCATCCGCATGCCTCTGGTCGGGAGCGAGATGAGCCGCCAGGCGCTAGCCGCTGTTTCTTCTCATCGTCCACGCACCAGAACCCGCGGCTAGTGCCCAAGGGCACTTATCTTACTCGCCCGACGCGTCAGCGAGGGGGGAGCGAAAGCGACTTTTCCTTGCGTTCCCCTCGCTGACGCGTCGGGTTGGTAAGCTAAAGTAAGCACCATTGGGCGAGCGACTGGCGGCTCACATCTTGATCGCCAGAATGAGTCATTCTAGCCCGCTCCAAGAATTGCATGGCCTACCGCCTTGCGGGAGTGATACGCGGCCCCTCAAAGCTCTGCCCATATGTGTTAGTTGTCCGGTTGCCACCGTTGTAGGCAGAGGGGGACTGGACTCCCGGGGAGTAGATCGGGGCGGGTTCCGAGTACATCGCCCCGGCGGAATCATTCCCGCGATTCATCGAATTCGAGTCACCATAGGCAGCCCCAGACCCACCTTGCAGTGCAGGTCGTTCATCAC
>JANPCU010000091.1:0-3565 GCA_031431195.1 Planctomycetota bacterium
GCAGCGGATGGCCCCGGCGTGGGGAGTCGTCGCCTGCCTGCCGCCTAGCCGACCAACACAATGGTCCATCACCCCGAAGCCTCGAAGCTATACGTCCACTCCGGTCGGGGCCATCCGCCAAGCCTCCTGACCCCGCCACCCGACGGTGTGGTCTGACGAGCGATCCATTCTCAGCTGGAAATCGTTGCACCAGATATTGACAACGTTCATATGAACGTAATAATCACGTTCACATGAACGTACACACGAGGAGGCACAGATGCCTGAATTGCCTGCGTTGCCACGGTCTGAGTTGGAAGTCGCTCGGATCGTCTGGCACCTGAAACACGCCACTGTCCGGCAAGTCGTGGACGCACTGCCGGTTGACCGGGCATTGGATTTCTTCACTGTTCAAACCTATCTGAGGCGGCTGACTGACAAAGGCTATCTCATCGCAAAACGTGAGGGGCGCACCAATGTCTACCATCCCAAGGTCAAGCCCGATCGAGTCGTCCGACAAGTCGTTCGCAACTTCCTGGATCAACTTTTCGATGGCCATGTCCTGCCTCTAATGCAACACCTGCTTCAGCAGGAGAAGCTGACAGAAGAGCAGCTCGATCAACTGCAGACTGAACTGGATGCACTTCGAAACAAGGCGACCGATCCATGAACAATCTCAATGTGTCGTCGCTGATTCTCCCGCAGTGTGTTCAGATTGCAGTCGTTGTGGTTGTTATTTGGGTTCTGGCCAGGAGTGTGCTGAGAAACCGACCACAGTTGACGTACCTGCTGTGGATGATGGTCCTGTTGAAGTGCATGATACCGCCGCTGGGCGGTGCCGTATTCAGCGTCTGGAATCTGCTTCCGGCAGGTCATCGCGAGACAACCATCGTGACCAACACGCTGTCACAACCTCCGATCGAGTCGGTCGTTCCTCGTGAAGTCCACTCGACGGTTGGCCTGACAGAATCCGTGTTGTCACGAAACGTCAATTCCACGTTCTCGTTCTTTCCGGCGATACCGACAATCGCCGTGATCGTTTGGGGCTGCGGACTGCTCGCACTGATCGCCGTCACGCTGCGAGCCATCCGTCAAGTCCATCAACTGGTCAGAACGAACGCCTGTGCCGAAAACGCTTCACTGACCCAAATGGTTCAGGATGTCGCCATAGAACTGGGGCTCAAGAGAATTCCCCAATGCGTGGTTCTCGACTGTCAGCTCGGACCCGCTGTGCGAGGCGTCCTCCAACCGCAGCTCCTGTTTCCGAAAGCCTTGCTCGATCAGACGACAACTGAGCAACTCCGGCTCATTGTGCTGCACGAATTGCTGCACATCCGCCGTGGAGACGTTCTGGCGGGATACTTTCAAGCCTTCGTGCAGATCTGCTGGTGGTTCCATCCCGCAGTCTGGATCGCCAGTCGCCAGTGCAGCCATGATCGGGAGCGCTGCAACGATGACGGCGTGCTGGAAGTGTCGAAAGCCCCGTCTTCGACTTACGCTCAATGTCTTCTGGAAGCGGCACGTGCTTGCCGCACTCCCCCATGGGTTCCGACCGTGATGGGGATCTCTGGCATGACCGCCATTCGCCGTCGCTTGGAGTACATCATGTTGCCATCCCGTCGAACAACGCCCACCTGGATCATGTGCTGCACAGCGGTCTGTGCCGCTTTGCTGATTCTCCCTGGGGCACAACAAGCTCAGGACACTGAAGCCACCACCAGTGTGGCAGAAGTCAAAGACGCCCCCCCAGCTGCGAACGAAACCCAAGTTCCGATTCCGCAGATCGTGGCGATCACTTGGCAACAAGGAAATACAAATACGCTGAAGCATTCCACATCTCCGATGTGGACGCCAGATGGAGCTTTGCTGACCGACCAGCAGTTGGCCGCCCTCCGAGCCGATGCTCCTGGCACCGAGAGGCATCATTGCTCACAACCGGAGTTCCAGGCACCGCATCCGCTGGTCTTCATTTTCGATGTGGGCAGTGTCGGGCGTGAAATTAAAAACGGAGTGAATGTGAAGTGTGAACTCCCCAACGGCCAAATGGCAAGCTTGGGATCCTGGGGAGTGACAGAACCTGGCAAGGTCTCCGTAGATCGCTTCTACACGGTTTCCGCAGCCGTCGGGAATCGACCGTACAAAGGCGATTTTCACTGGACGGATTCTACAAACGTCCATCTGAAGTATCCCCTCGAAGCCCCACTGATCATCCAGACATTTGATACCCCCGTCGAGAAGATCGACATCGCGAAAGGGGTGACCTGGACCATTGATCCCAAGGCAGGATCGGACTATGAAGTACCGCGTGCAGTAGCGTCCAGCGAAGTTGTCTTGGGAACTGATATTCCGGTTGTCCGCTCTCTCGGAGAGCCCTACCCCGCAGCTGTGCTGGAATCGATCGATGACGGATCGCTGGACCTCGTGGATTATTGGGTGAATGTCCACCTCAAAGAATCTGACCAGCGGTTGCAAGAAGCTCAGGCATCTGTCCGTGAACGAGACGGCCAGTTATATACCATTCGGATTTCCAAGCGATTCCCCGACTTCAAGAACGTCAAACGGATCGATGTCTGCCGCCAACGGTTTACTGTCTCGGTCATCAAAGATGTCAAGATTCGAACCGATCTCATGCCGCCGGTGATGAAATGAGTGGTGTGGCGGAGCCAACTCGTTCGGGGCCAAGCGGCCCACCTTCAGGACCTCTCTTCACCGCGAGAGCGGTGGCAGCATGTAGCCGTGGGCGACAGCCCACGGATTGAAGCCCGACATTCCATCCAGCCGCGAGAGCGGCGACCGGGATACTGCGAGGAGGCGGTCGCCGCTCTCGCGGCTTAGCAGAGCTTCGGGAATCGGCCTGACTGAGAACTCAAAGTGTCCGACACAACACAAATCGTTGGGGAGGCCCTTCGATCTGCTCGGTTTCCAAGTACGCCAATTCACCTGGCCGACAGATCAGAATGGTAGACAGACCCAAACCGTATGCGACCGAGAGTGCTTCGGGCAATGGCAACACTTTCCCGTCAATGTCGTCTGCCATCGAGATTGCATAACAAGTCCTCCCAGCCCCCCGGCTCTTGAGAAGTTTCAGGAGATGATCTGGCCCGGAGATCGGCCCGATCGCTTCGACACACCTCGGAATCAGGTAATCCAATGCGCTGTGGGAGAACCGGCTCAGGAATTCTCCTCGTCGTTTGTGCAGTTCAAAGTGCAGCCGTTCCCGCCGATCCTTCAGGATAAAGGCGTTGACGAAACCTTCCTCGTAGGTAGTTGCGTCAGGATGAGTCGTCATCGAGTTCTTCTCGTTTGTGAATTCAGATGATGGCTCACGATCACGCCCTGGAAGTGGTCAGTTCGTGCCTTGCGATCTAGAGCATCGTCAGAATTGGTCTTCAGAAAATCGCTCACCTTCCCCCTCTTCATTTTTCTGCCCCTATTTTTCTGTCTTCCTCTGGTCTTGGAGAGACCCCCAGGGCCTACGCATCGAAATCTTTCCAGAACCTGAGTCGAGATGGTAGTTTCCGTCGCGAGCGACACTGTGATGGGCGGCACGGATGCGGTTCGGTGTTGTGGATGTGAGGGAGTGACG
>JANPCU010000092.1:0-2002 GCA_031431195.1 Planctomycetota bacterium
GTCGATCTCGACTCCATGTCGGCGACAGAGTGCCCGAAACTCGTCCTGGAATGTCATTCGCTCGTGATGCGATTCCTGGTCGCCGATGTACTGTCTGACTTTGGAAACATTCAATTCACTGACCGAGAACGCCCCGTAGCCCGCCTGCCAGGTGAAATCGGGACTGGCCAGGGATTGCTTCTTGAGCCATTTACTGGTTTCCGTCTTCACCTCTTGGACGATGTCCATCAACGCGAACTTGCGACTCTGCAGAAAGAGAATGTGGATGTGGTCCTCCACTCCATTAATGAGGATCGCTGGGGAATCGACATTGTTTCGAAGGATCGTGGCCATGTACGCATACAGGCCGGTACGGAGTGTCCGATCTCGCAGCCAGGGTGTTCGTTGCTTCGTACTGAAGACGAGGTGGACGACGACTTTGGAAAGTGACTGGGCCATCGCGTTCCTCTCTCCGGCCCCGAATGGAGTGTCTTGATGTCGACACAGGGCGACAGCCTCGAGAATCGATTGTCCATTACCATCGAAGCCCCAACGGTGCGGTCCGAATTTACAGAGTGGGAGATTTTGCGACAACTTAGGGGCCGCCCTTTCAGGGCTGGTGCTGTCGTGACGGCGATTCTCCCAGGGCGTTGCCCTGAGCTAACATGGGGACACCCCGTTGGGGTTGAAGAGTGGCCGTCCGTTTCCCTGTTCTCTGTCGCGTCAGACGGATGCTCACCCTCACCGGTTCTGCTAGGCTAACCCGGTCCACGCCACCCAGGAACCTCCCATGTCGCAGATCTTTGACGAACTCCAACTCATCCCCACCGGCAATGCTTCAGCACTTTTTGAGCGGGTTGCTGCCCAACTCCAAGCGGACAAGGACTATCACAAGCTGTTCGACTCCCGACTGATGCAGCGGAAGTACGAACTCGGGCTGCCGGTCACGAAGCCCGCTTCGCTGGCCGATGTGCCCGAATCGCTGCGTAAGACGGTCGAGGAGACCTACATCACCGCCGCGCGCGAGGCGGGCGAACTGTTCCTCGCCGCAGGGGACATCCCGGCGGCGTGGATGTATTACCAGGTGATCCGCGAGCCGAAACCGGTGGCCGATGCGATCGAGGCTCTGCCCAGTACGCTCGACCATACCAAGGTCGAAGAGATCCTTCAGATCGCTCTGTACCAGGGAGTACACCCCATCAAGGGGATCCAGCTAATGCTGAAGGCCCACGGCACGTGCAGCACGATCACCGGCTTTGACCAGGCGACTTCCGGCCTCTCCCCCGAGCAGCGGCAGGACTGTGCCAAGGTCATGGTCTGCAGCCTCTACACCGATCTGACCGAGAGCCTGCAAGGGAGCGTGCAGAAGCGGATGCCGTTCCTCCAGCCGGGGTCATCGCTCCGTGAACTGATGTCGGGGCGGGACTGGTTGTTCGAGGCGGGGAACTATCACATTGATGTTTCCCACCTGAACTCCGTGGTGCGATTCGCCCGCACGATCGAGCCGCCTGCCGAGGAACTGGAGATGGCCCTCCAGTTGGCCGAGTACGGCTGCAAGCTCGACTCGCAATTGCAATACGGCGGCGAGGCCCCGTTCGATGACTTCTACCCAGCCCATGTGAAGTTCTTCCGCGTGCTGCTGGACAAGGGGCGAGCGGATGCGCTGCAATACTTCCAGGACCGCCTCGACCACGAACCGGACGAGGGAGACAAGCCGTTCCTGGCGTATGTGCTCGTCGACCTGATGGTGAGGTCGAACCAGCTGGAACCGGCGGTCACACTGGCGGCGAAGTACCTGTCGAACATTAACAGCGACGCGCGCGTGTCATTCGCGGAACTCTGCCAGAAGGCGGGCCGGATTGATGCCTGGAAACAGGCGACGCGCGAGCAATACGACCTGCTGGGATTCACAGCGGCGCTACTGGCCGAGGGGAAGCCGACTGGTCAGTGAATAGCGCAGCCCCCGGCGCGGATCGCGGCGAGGAACACCAGCGCATAGGCCACGTTTGACGTGCCAAGGATC
>JANPCU010000093.1:0-3187 GCA_031431195.1 Planctomycetota bacterium
TTGCCCGGTGTGACGGGCGCTGTGAAGCTCACCCCATCGATCCCCATCAGCCGCCAACCCGCATAAAATCCACCCGCGACTTCCGGACGACACAAGAGCGTCACGACCCTCCGAAAGAGCCACAACAACGGCTTGGCCCCACCACCTGTAAATCGCTCCACCCATCCATGGTTGCAGCCTCCGTTGTTGTGAAATGTGCTGTTCGCAAACTCCATATCACATCGCCGGGGGCTGCAACTTACTCCTAATTTGACGGTATTGGGCGTGAGCCGGTGTGTTCACGCGAGACAACTCCGCTGATCCCCGTGGACGAGAGCGACATGATTGACCGCAACTGTGTCAGTTCCGGGGACGATGCGGTCGGGCGCGAACACCCCGGATCACGCCGGGGGCTCGCCAATGCTCATTACCCCCTCCAACAATCACTCTGCCACTGGAGCTTCTTGCGGCGAAAACGAACCTCTGGTGCCGCTGGCACACCTGCCCCCCGACACCCCCGAATCCAGCCCCATCGAACCCGTCTGGAGCCAAAGTAAGTACCTGACCACCGCCGAGCAACATCACCTCCAGCGAGCCTTTATTCGCTCCACCGGCCTACCCATCCAGTTCGGCCCACCGAGCCGCATAGCTCTGTCTTTAGCCGTACCTCGGACAGTTGTGGGACTGGATGCTGAAAAGTGCCCACTCGAAAACAGTGCGATAGCGTGAGCGTTGCCGCAGTACCTCGACGTGACTCCACCCGTCGCGTTACTATAGGCCTCGCTGAACGACTTCCGTCCGGCATTGCTCTTTCTGATTCAGGAACACGGCCCGATGAAGGTGCTGGTCATTGGACAAGGCGGACGCGAGCATGCTCTCGTCTGGAAACTTAAACAATCTCCCCAAGTCACCGAGGTGATCTGCTGCCCCGGCAACGCTGGGACCGCTCTGGACGCTCGCAATGTCGACATCGCCAGCACCGATATCGACAAGCTCGTCCGGTTCGCCAAGGCCGAGGGAATCGGCCTGACCGTCGTCGGGCCGGAAGCTCCGCTCGTCGAAGGGGTCGTGGATGCCTTCAAGAAGGCGGGCTTAACCGTCTTCGGCCCCTCCAAGGCTGCGGCCCAGCTCGAAGGCAGCAAGATCTTCTGTAAGGATATCTTGCGGAAAGCCAACGTGCCGACCGCTGAAGCATGGGCCTTCTCCGACGCTGACCTCGCCATTCGCTTCCTCGAAGAGCGAGAAGAATCCGGCTATGTCGTTAAGGCCGATGGCCTCGCCTCGGGCAAGGGGGTCGTGGTCTGTTCCATCCGCGAGGAAGCGATCGCAGCTGTCCGCCGCATCATGAAGAAGCGGGAGTTCGGCAGCGCGGGCGACCGCATCCTGATTGAAGAGCGGCTGCAAGGCGAGGAGATCAGCATCCTGGCGATCGTCGACGGGCGGACGATCATTCCGCTCGAACCGGCCCAGGACCACAAGCGGGCGTTCGATAACGACGAGGGACCGAACACCGGCGGCATGGGAGCCTACACCCCCGCCTCGTTCGCGACACCCGAACTGATGGTGACGGTGATCGAGAAGATCCTGATCCCCACCGTTCATACGATGAAGAAGCAGGGCTGCGAGTTCAGCGGCATCCTCTATGCGGGGATCATGCTCACCACTGCTGGCCCCAAAGTGCTCGAATACAACGTCCGGATGGGCGACCCCGAAACCCAGCCCGTGCTGATGCGGCTGAAGTCCGACCTGTTTGAAGTCCTGCTCGCCGCTGCGGAAGGTCGGTTGAAGGATTTCGACAATCTGGAGTGGGACACCCGCACGGCGGTGTGTGTGGTGATGGCCGGAGAGGGCTACCCGTACAAGAACTCGAAGGGTCTGCCGATTCGCGGCTTGGAAGCAGCGGGGAAGCTGCCCGATGTGAAGGTCTTCCACGCGGGGACGGACCAACTCGGGAGTGAGGTCGTGACGAACGGCGGTCGCGTGCTGGGCGTGACGGCGCTGGGGGACGATGTCGCCGATGCGAAGCGCAAAGCCTATGAAGCGGTGAAGTGCATTCGGTGGGACGGCGGCTGGTGCCGGAAAGACATTTCGGACAAGGCCCGCATGGGTGAGGTGATTCGCTACTCGGGCATTCTGCCGCTGAAGCCAGTGGTCCAGGATGAGGAGTACGACGAGTACGAGGAGCCGGACGACGAGGAGCCGGTCACTCCCGAACTCGAGGGCGAAGCCCCGCAGAACGAACCGGTGGAACCGGGGGCTTGAGTGGACGAGCGACCCCGAGACGGTTGAGCCACCCACAGGACGCAGGCTGTTGCCGCCACGACGACTGAAGGCGATGCGGATGCAGGCATCTGCATCGACACCATCTGGGTGACATAGCCAGCCAGCTGTTGGCCGCTGTAGCATGCGGGAGTTG
Organism: Planctomycetota bacterium; assembly: GCA_031431195.1. Lineage (GTDB taxonomy): Bacteria > Planctomycetota > Planctomycetia > Planctomycetales > Planctomycetaceae > TH-plancto1. Next base: position 2,396 of record JANPCU010000093.1, read on the forward strand.
ATTTCCCCTGCCCGAGAACTCTACCGGCTGGCTCGCATGAATCTCCTGCTTCTCGTACGCCTCTGGATCATGGTCTTCCTGCATTACTTTGTGTGGGGGGCGTGGTATGTGATGTTAAGCACCTACCTGTCGGAGACGCTCAAGTTCGAGGGCTGGCAGATCGGGCTGGCTTATGGCAGCACAGCTGTGGGGGCGATGGTCTCGCCGTTCATCGTGGGAATTGTCGCTGACCGCTTCTTTGCGACGCAGCGCATCCTGGCCTTTCTCCACCTCGTGGGGGCCGGGTTACTGTACTGGGTGTCGACGACGAAGAACTTCGGCAGTTTTTATCCGGTCCTGGTGGCCTACACGATCAGCTACATGGCCGGGCATGGATTAACGAGTACGCTCACGCTGCATCATGCGAAGAACCCGGCGAAGGAGTTTCCGCTGGTCATGCTGATGGCGAGCGTCGGCTGGATTGCCGCCGGACTTTCCGTGAGCTGGCTGAAGCTGGAGGATAATGCGGGCATGTTCCACTTGGCGGCGGGTGCGGCGCTGGTCATGGGGCTGTACTCACTGACCCTCCCCCATACTCCGCCCAAGGGAGCTGGCACCCCCGCCACGCTCGGCAGCTTGCTGGGCTTTGATGCGCTGAAGCTGATGCGGGACCGCTCTTTTGCCACGTTCATGATCTGTTCGTTTCTGATATGTGTGCCCCTCAGCTTCTACTTCACTTGGGGCGGCGTCTTCATGAAAGAGCTGGGCATCGAAAATGTCGCGGCGAAGATGACTTTGGGGCAGGTTTCGGAC
>JANPCU010000094.1:0-1668 GCA_031431195.1 Planctomycetota bacterium
TCCTCACCGCGTGAGGTATAACAGCAAGCAGGACGAAGGACCACTTTCAGGCGCAGTTGCTGCGGGATCATCCTGAAATCGTCTCGATCGCACCGAGGCTGAAGCTCGATGACAATGGCCGTCCCACGAAGGACGGTGTGATCGTGATCGGCGTGAAGAAGATTAACCCCCTCCGGTCCGGGCCGGGCGCAGCGCCGCGGGCTCAAGCCGCTCCCCTCCCGACTAAGCTCCAGGTGATCACTCTCGCAGGGGTCGAGGATCCTACGCAATCGGTCGATGTCATCATCGAGGAAGAGGGCGAGATCGTCCTCCATTCCTTTACCGCCAAGAGGCGGCCGTGCCCTGGCGGCTACAGCATCGGCCACCCGCGCGTCACGGCGGGCACGCTAGGTGGGGTCGCCAGAGTCGGAAATGTCTGGGGTTACATCCTCAGCAACAACCATGTCCTCGCCGCGCAGAATTCGGGGGCCGTCGGTGACCCCATCTACCAACCGGGTGTCTACGACGGCGGTACGGCTGCCGACACCATCGGACACCTCGAGCGTTGGGTTCCGGTCAACGTGAGCGGCGGGAACAACGAGGTGGATTGCGCGTTCGCCAAAGCGCTCGCCCCCTGGGACCAGAACGTTACTCGTCACGTCGAGGGCATCGGCACGCCTGCCGCTGTTGCCGACGCGGCAGTCGGCCAAGCCGTCAGGAAGTCTGGGAGAACGACGGAGGTCACCACGGGCACGATCGTCTCGGATAATGCGACCCTCAGCCTTGCCTTTGGCGGTGGCCAAGCGGTGTTCGTCAACCAACTCCAAACCACGCATATGGCAAGTGGCGGCGACTCAGGATCACTCCTGTGGGACCAAGGCAGCCTGACCGTAGTTGGGCTGCTTTTTGCGGGAAGTAACACCGTAACCTACCACAACAAGATTAACCGAGTGTTGGCGCTGCTCAGCCAAGCGTACACCGTGTACGACGCCCAGGGCAAGTCCACCCAGTTCCCCAAGATCGCTGTTAGTCTTGAGGATCAGCCCTAGAGCCGCGCCAAACGCTGCAGCAGACGGCGGCCGCGATTCTGGTTTCTCAGAGTTCACTGTCTCTCATCGCGGCTGCTGCTGAGCTTTGTCGCTCGGCCTGCGAGGAAAGACAGCAGTTTCTCTTTTTTGGAGGATTTTCGATGAAAGATCAAGTTGAACAAGCTCGCCTGCAGGACGGCGCGTATCCATGCAGTGCCACACTGCACATCAAGGATGGCAAAGCCGTGATCGTGCTTCACGACATGTTCGATCTCGCTCCTGGCGCGACCATCCCGCTCTACCGCAAGGAACACGAATTGAAGGTCGTGTCTGGCGGCGGCGATCCTGTCGGAATCAAGAATGGGCACGCAATTATTTGAGCCCCGGCGGGGCGGCCCAGACATCGCTTTGGATGTCTGGGTGACGCAGGAACAGGAGGGATTGAAAGGCGAGCGTGCCCCTGCACCCTCTTATTTCCACTCGTTCCCAAGCTTGACTCTCGTGACCAAGCTCCGGCTTGGTCACGCCTATCTTCGAAGCTCTGCTTCGCCGCGCCACTCAGGACTTCGCTCCAGCATGTCAGGACTGGATTCCGTCGGCAAGTGCAGGCTAGTTTGCGAGAGGGAGTGTTCTGGCACGCGGGCGAAGCAGAGCTTCGAGG
>JANPCU010000095.1:0-14877 GCA_031431195.1 Planctomycetota bacterium
TTCTTCGCGTCCTTCGCGGCCTTGGTGTTCAGTTCCCGTTCCTTGAGGCCGTCAGAATCGGGAACACCAAGCTCGCCAAGGACGCGAAGGGGGAGCATGACATGGCCGGGGAATCGTCCGTGACCTCATTCCCAGGCCTCGGCAATGACAGCTCGGCTGCGCTGTGTTCATCCGTGTTCATCTGCGGCTCAAAAACTCCGGGCTTTCTCTGTGTCATCTCTCTGCCAGCCGTTGGAACAGTGTGTCCGAATCAAATCACGCTGCCGCCTCCGTGGCGATTTTCTGCCACGGCCCACTTTTCTGATGCACATATCTGGAAAGGGCAGTACCAGCTGCCACTTGTCCGATCGGGCCTCGGTCAACGAGAATAAACTGACAGTACTGCGCATCTCATCTGGTATAGACGCAAGGAGTTCCCGTGTCCGGCGATTCGTCAAATCACTCTGGTCCCGTCGGGAACGGGCCACCGGAGGACGCGAGCCGCCTATCAGATCGGGAGCGAGTGGCCCTGTGGCATTCGCGGCAAGTCCAATGGCTGCGAGTGTTTGTGTTCGGAATACTACGAAATAACGAGTTGGTGGACGATGTCCTCCAGACCGTGTTTCGCAAGGCTCTGGAACAGGGGGCGAGCGTCGATCCCCAGTCGGTGCGGGCGTGGCTGACACGGGTAGCCCACAACGAGGCTTTGCTCCTGAAAAGGAAACAGGGCGTCGATTCGCGGGCGATGACGAAGATCGGGGCGGGGTTTTCCGAGAGTGACTCGGTCTCCCTCCCCATCGACGACATCATGCGGCGGGAAACTGCTGAACAGGTACGGGCCGCAGTTCACCTGCTCCCTCCCGACCAGCGGATTGTGGTCGAAAGACGGATTCACGGCGAACAGACCTTCGCCGAAATCGCAACTGAGTTGCGAGTTCCCATCGGCACGGTGCTGACGCGAATGCGGCTGGCACTGGGGAAGTTGAGAGCAGCTCTGGGAGATGAGGGAGTGGGATAGGCTTCCAGCCTGTCAGTCTTGCCGCGTGGCTCACATCACACATGACAGGCTGGAAGCCTATCCCACGGAACTATCATGACGACTGCGAATTCTCCAACTGATGATGACCTGCTGCTGGCGGTGCGATACGTACTCAACGAGTGCGACGCGGCGGAGCTGGCAGCCTTTGAGACACGGCTCGGCGATGACCCAGCCGCTCAAGCTGCTCTCGTCGAGGCGGTGCAGATTGTTGCCTTACTCCAAGCGACGCCGACTTGCGATGAGTTGGCTCCCCGGCTTGTCCGATCCGTTCCAGCCCGGCGGTCCTGGCAGGTCGCCTCGCTCGTCGCCGCCACACTCCTCTTCGCTGTCGTTGTGGTTTGGCAGTCCGTGCCCTCGACGCAGTTCGATCACACCGTTGTGATGACCAGCGAATCGCCCGCCCTGGCCCAGGCCTGGACCGCTCTCGATCCGCAGCCCGCCATGTCCGAGGACGCCGATGAAGCCCTCACGGCGGATGACTCTGCGGACGAAGTCGCCAGCGACGTGCCCGACTGGTTGCTGGCAGCTGTGATGGCAGAGGCCGAGCAGGGCGAGTCCATCAACCACGACATGGATCTCGAAGAGGAGACCCAGCTATGAACCGTTGTACGAGATCACCCATTGTGCAGAGTTCGCGCGGGCACGGCGGACTTACGTCCGCCGCTCGCTGCCTACTCTTGCTCGCCGCGTTGTTGGTCTCGACCGTCCCGGCAGATGACTCCCACGGTGGCGATCCGAAAAACTCTCCACAGGAGCAGGCCAAAGCGTCCCTCCTCAAGTCTGTCGGCGATCCCAAAGCGGACGTAGAAGCTGCCGCTCTCGCTTTTGCCGGAGAGCATCACCCCGAATTAAAGACCCTGGTCGAATCTCTGAAGTCGGCCAATCCGGGCGAATATAAAAAGGCGATTCACGACCTCGCTCGCACGCAAGAACGTCTCACGAAGTTGCAGGGGACTAAGCCTGGGGCTGTCAATCGTCACGACTACGAACTCGCCCTCTGGAAGCTCGACTCCCGCATCCGTCTCACCGCAGCTCGCAGTGCCATGAAAGAGTCTGAGGAATTGCGAGCCGAACTCAAGACACTCGTTGAGCAACGGCAGACTCTCTCACTCCAGCAGCTTAAAGAGGAGCGAGAACGCACCGCAGCCCGGCTGGCAAAGATCGACACCGAGCTTCAGTCCGTCGAGACGAATCAGGCCCAAGCTGTGGATGCAGAGGTCGACCGCTTGCTGCGATCCGTGAAGTCGAAGCACGCCGATGTGACGAAGAGCCTCAAGGCCGACAAGATCAAGAAGCCCGGTGATGGCAAGCCGAAGGGCAAACCACAACCGGAGCCGAAAGCCCCGTAGAACGGACGCCCAGGTCCGTTCGCATGAGACTGGCGATTGAACTGCGAATCCGACTCTGTATCCCGAAGGGGTGACACAACAAAGCCCAGGGTTGGCGACCAACGGGAGCCTACCCTGGGTAACAGTGCCAAACAACAGGGAACCCTGAGGGGGTTCTACACTGCCGGTTTGCGAGCGGGCGGTTGTGCAACCCCTTCAGGGTTGGATCATCTCTTGCATGTTTCCCAGGGTGCGCTCCCGTCGGTCGCGACCCGGGGCTGTGATGTGAAACCCCTTCGGGGTATCAGAAGTTCCTGATCTTCTGCACGACGACCACTGACGACGGACGAGGACGTCCGTCGTATCCAAACACCAACCAACCAACTCCCTCGGAGTTTTCGAATGACCTGTGGAACTCGCACTCTGGCTCTCCTCGTTGGACTCTGTCTCGCCTGGACGAATAGCCTCACTGCTGCCGATCCGATCGTTCCGGTCAGCCAGCGGTACAAGGCGGCGGACACCACCGAAGTCCCCGACTTCCAGCAGCACGTCGTCCCGTTGATGGGCAAGCTCGGCTGTAACGGGCGGGCTTGCCACGGATCGTTTCAAGGGCAGGGGGACTTGCGGCTCTCGCTGTTCGGGTACGACTTCAAGATGGACCACGACGCTCTCGTGGGACGCCTCGAAACCGATTCCCCCACTGATAGTTTCATCCTCGAAAAGGCGACGCTCGCCACACCTCATAAGGGCGGCCAGCGGATGGAAATCGGCAGCTGGGAATACAACGTCTTCTTGAGTTGGATCAAGGGCGGTGCCAAGCCGGTCGAAGCCGCCAAGAAGCTGGAGAAGCTGGAGATTACCCCGAAGGAGATTCTCTACTCCGATAAAGGCCAGACGACCCAGCTGAAAGCGGTGGCCATCTGGGCGGATGGGACGCAAGAAGATGTGACCTGCCTGTGCCGGTTCCAGACGAACGATCCGCAGGTGTGCGACATCACCCAGGCGGGCCTTGTCACCTCGAATGAACCGGGTGACACGCACATTGTGGCTTACTACGACAACGGCGTCGTCCCAGTTCCGGTCATCCGCCCGGTCTCTCCGAACTACGGCGACAAGTACCCGCAAGTCGCGACGAAGACCAAAGTCGACGAACTGGTCGTTGAGAAGCTGCGGAAGCTCGGCACGCTGCCCTCGGAGATCTGCACCGATGCGGATTACCTGCGACGGGTGAGCCTTGACCTGACCGGGACGCTGCCGACCTCGGAGGAAGTGCGGACGTTCCTCGCTGATACCAGTGCCGACAAGCGAGCCAAGAAGGTCGAAGAACTGCTGACGACTCCGGCCTATGCCGCGTGGTGGACGACCAAACTGTGTGACTGGACCGGCAACGCCAGCAGCCAGCTGAACAACGTCGGCATCGGTCGAGAAAGTTCCGACAAGGAGTGGTACGACTGGATCTACCAGCGCGTCGCAGCAAACATCTCCTACGACAAGATCAGTGAGGGCATCGTTCTCGCCACCAGCAAGAAGTCGGGGGAGTCCTACGAAGAGCTTTGCGTGCGCATGTCGGCCTCCTATAAGGACGGCAAGTCGTACGCCGATGAGGACGGCATGATCTACTTCTGGGCTCGCCAGAATTTCACCAAGGCCGAAGACCGAGCGATCGGGTTTGCCTACACGTTCCTCGGCTCCCGCATCCAATGTGCCCAGTGCCACAAGCACCCGTTCGACCAGTGGACCCAGGACGACTTCAAGCAGTTCGAAGCGTTCTTCACCCGCGTGCAATACGGACGGAACGGCAGCGACAAGAAGGTCTATGAAAAGATCGTCGCTGACCTTGGACTCGACACCAAAAAGATGAATGGCAACAAGCTCCGCGAAGCGATGGCGACTGCTGCCAAAGACGGCAAGTTGATCCCGGTTCCCGACCTCTATGTCCAGGCTGCGAAGTACAACAAGGCCAACGACAAGAAGAAAAAGGACAACGGCAAAAAGAACACCGTGGCCGATTCTCCCAAGGCGAAGCTGCTCGGCGGCGATGTGGTCGACATCGACCAGCTGGACGACCCGCGGGTGCCTTTGATGGCCTGGCTCAAGGCGAACCCGCTGTTCGCCAAAGCCTTCGTGAATCGGGCGTGGGCCAACTATTTCAACCGGGGCATCGTCGAGCCGACCGATGACATGAACCTGGCCAACCCCCCCAGCAACCAGGCATTGCTCGACCACCTCGCGAGCGGCTTCGTCGCCAGTGGGTTCGACATGAAGTGGGTCCATCGCGAGATCTGCAACAGCGACACCTATCAGCGCTCCTGGCGTCCCAACGACACCAATCTGCTCGACGAGCGGAACTTCAGCCACGCGGTCCCGCGCCGCATGCCCGCTGAGACCACTGTCGACGCCATCCACCTCGCGACCATGCGTGCCGCGGACACCGCCGCCTTCGACACCGAGATCAAGGCGCGGGCCCTCTCCCAGGCCAGCACCCCCCGGAACAACAACGGGGCCGGGCAGCTGTACGCTTTGGGTGTCTTCGGCCGATCGAGCCGCGAGAACTCCTGCGACTGCGATCGCTCCAGCGAGTCGAGCCTCCTCCAAACGCTTTACATGCGGAACGACAACGATGTCTATAAGGAGATGGATCGCGGCGATGGCTGGCTGGCCGAACTCGGTAAGCAGTACGGTGCCAAGGTGATCGCGCCCGTCGAGTCTCCTGCCAAAACTCGCCCAGCAGACTACGACAAGCAACTAGCATCACTCCAGAAGCGAGCCGAGAAGCTCAAAGGCTCCGAAGACAAGAAGGCCCTCAAGCTGGCCGAACGGGAATTGGCGGTTTATGAACGCCGCTACTCGAAGCTCCCCGCAGCTCCGCAGACCGAAGTGGCCACTGAGACGAAACCGGCTGCAACCAAGCCGACCCTCGACGATGCGATCATCCAGCCGATCATCGAGGAAGCCTATCTCCGCACCGTGAGCCGGCTCCCGACTCAATCCGAAATGGCCACCGCATTGACCTTCATCCAACAGTCGTCAACCCCCATGTCGGGTGTTCGCGATCTCTTCTGGACACTGCTGAACACGAAAGAGTTCATCGTCATTCACTGAGTTGTCGTAGGGTGGGACCAGCTCGCTTCGAGCGCAGGCCCACCACGTATGACGTGTTACCTTGAAGTGGTGGGCCTGCGCCCAAAGCGGCTGGTCCCACCCTACACAACTGACCACTGAAAACTTCTCCCTCCCAAGGACTTCTCTCATGGCATTCCACATTCAATGTGACGGTTTCGGTCGACGCGATTTCCTCAAGGCGGGGGCGCTGACCCTCGGTGGCCTGTCGATGGGCCAGTTCTTGCGGATGAGCGCGGCGGGGGAGACTAACTCTGCCGCCAAGGCGAAGTCGGCGATCTTCATCAACCTCGCTGGTGGCCCGAGCCACATGGACACGTTCGACCTGAAGCCGAACGCTCCCGACACCCATCGCGGCGAGTTCAAGCCGATTCAGACCTGCGTTCCCGGCATCGAGATCAGCGAGCATCTGCCGAAGCTCGCAGCTGCGATGGATAAGTTCGTGATCCTGCGCGGAGTCAGCCACTCCATCGCCGCTCACGGACTCGGGTCCGAGTACGTCAACTGCGGCAACCGCCCGCTGCCGTCCCTCGAATTCCCCGGCTACTCTGCGGTGGTGTCGAAGGAACTCGGCGGGCCAGTTGACCTGCCGCAGTCGGTCTCGATACCGAACGCCAACAACCAGCGCGGCGGCTACCTTGGGGTGAAGTACGCTCCGCTCGCCACCGGCAAGGCTCCGGTCGCCGGGCAGGCGTTCAGCGTGCGTGGAGTCTCGCTCGGCAATGGCCTGACCATCGCCGATGTCGAGAAGCGGCAAGGGCTGCTCAATAGTCTGGACACTGCGTTCACTGGGTTCGAGAAGCAGAACCAGCTGCTCGACGGCCTCGACCGGTTCTCGCAGCAAGCCTACTCGATGATCACCTCGCCGAATGCTCGCAAGGCGTTCGACATCAGCCAGGAAAACGCCGAGTTCGCGGGCCAGTTCGGCACCAGCGGGTTCGGGCAAAGCTGCCTGCTCGCCCTGCGGCTGATTGAGTCGGGCGTGCGGTTCACCACCATCACCAATGGCGGCTGGGACACCCACAATGACGGGTTCACCAACCTCAAGAACAAGCAACTGCCGCCCCTGGATCAGGGCCTGGCTGCTCTGCTCAACGGCCTCGCCGAGCGCGGCCTGCTGGAGTCGACCGCCGTCTACGTGACTGGGGAGTTCGGTCGTACCCCGAAGATCAACACCCAGCGAGTCGGTCGCGACCACTACCCGCGAGCGATGTTCATGCTGATGGCCGGTGGCGGCATCAAGGGGGGCCGCGTGATCGGAGCCAGCGACGACAAGGGCGAAGGCCCCGCCGAAGGGAAGGGCATCAGCCCCGACAACGTCGCCGCATCGTTCTACCACAACCTCGGCATCGACCCGACCAAGGAATACAACACCCCTTCCGGACGCCCCGTGATGATCGTTCGCGAAGGGAAGGTCATCGAAGAACTGTTCGCGTAAGTCACGCAAAGACTTCGGAAGTCTTTCGTTTTTCACTCCGCCCCGTTTAGCTGCGACGCGAAGGCTTTGCGGAGCGGAGCATTCCCCCGATGCCTTAAGAAATATCGACCACGTACGTTCCGGCAATCTGATCGTGCAGGCAACGATGCTCATCACCAAAGATGACACAGACATCCACGAGTCCGTAAAATGGCACGCAAGATCCGATCAGCCCGTTGACTAAGCTGCGGAGGATGAACGTCTTCACAAACCCCGCCGGTTCGTGGGTCTCGTAGTCCATGATCTTCGTGTTGTCTAACCACTTGCCAATTGTCTGGCTGCGGGTCACGAGGAGATAGATATTCAAAGCCAACAGAGTCAACATTCCCATTAACATGACAAGCACACCGGCGAGGATCATTTGCCCATCCCCTTGGCCATTTTTACTGACAGCTCCCGCAATCAGCAATGCCCCTCCGGGCAACACGGACAACAAACCTGCAAAACCGTCGATCAGTTTCCCGATGAGTCGCTTCCCGAGATCGGCGGTGGGATATTCCCCCTCTTGCCTGCGGGAGGAGCGACTGGATCGACGCGGCTTTTTCCGGCGAGACGTCCCCTCCAGCAGTTCCTCATCACAATGCGGGCAGTGGCGAGCAGAACTCGCATTCATCTCGCCGCAAGCGGGACAGGGCTGGCGATCGTCACCGAATTGATCCACGGGAGATTCAGGCCGTGAGCCGCCGAACTCTTCCGCGAGAGCAAACTCCTCAGCCCGAGGGATCTGGATGATCGCCTGGCAGTTCGGACACTTGGCTTGCTTACCCGCAGCCTCATCCTTGGCCCGCAGTTCTCTACCGCACGCATTACAACTGACGAGGATACTCATGGTGGCCAAGCTCTCCGGGGATCGGCAGCAAATCTCTGACGACAGGTTTAGCAGAGTCCCGACGTGAGGTTCAACTCTTGCTGAGGACTGAAAAGTCTTCGGTGGGTCGATGCTCCGCTCCGCAAAGCCTTCGCGTCGCAGCTAAACAAGTGACTCGCATTCTCACTCTTCCTCGTAGAAACGGTTCGCGACGAGATGTTCCCCGCAGAAGAATACCAGCAGCACCATCAGTAAGATCGGGAACACTTCCTGCCCCAGATCCGATGACCGAATATGCGACTTCAGTTCCTCGATCGAGCGGGCGAGTTGATACCGATCGGGGCCGAGGATCTCGTTCAGGTCATCCACGGTCAGCCGAGTGAGGTCGCATTCGTTGGACTTGAGGTTCACGCTAAAACCAGTCAGTGGCCGCAGCTCCTCAGCTCCCTCCAGGAGCGTGTAGGCCCCGGCAGTGTCGGTCGGCGAGACCGCCAGGTGATCCTCATCGGGGGGGACGACCTTCTGGGACTGCAATAGCCCCGGCTTGCGAAACAGCAGTTGGCGTTCGGCGGCATGCGGGGTCAAAGAGAGCGTCACTTCCTCCCCGCACAGGTGGTTGAACTGCTCAATCCCGCCACCGGCTGCGTAGTCGCCAAACTGTTGTACGAACGCGATCCACATCCACGAATCGAGGAGCGGGCTGGGGAAGTTGTTCCAGCGGTTGGACGACCGCCGAGCTGCAACCCCGTCTGGGCCGGGTGCGACGGGTGACTCCACGGGCAGATGCGTCCCCGAGGTGAACATCAGCACGCGCCCCCGGCCATGCGACTTTTCGAGGATGGCGGGGGACTGCTCCTTGTCATCGTACGTGGCCAGGACGCTCGCTCCTCCGGCGGGCTTCACCTTCCAGAACCGGGAGATGCGGATATTGTTCTCCAGCACCGCCCAGTTCTGCTCCTGCTCCCGGTACTCCGCAAACAGCGGATGCACGCGGTTCGGAAATCGCAATCGGTAATTCGACTGCGGCTTCCAGTGGTCGAGCGAGGCGGGCAGACACACCTGCGCGGCAGTCCGGTCATACTGCACGGAATCGATCTTGGTATCCCCGAGGGTCACGACCAGCCCGTGCCCCTGCTCGACATGTTTCGAGATCAGATTCCAAGTGGCATCCGGCAGGGCGGGAATGTCTTGCAGCCAGATCACCTGGCTCTTCTCGATGAGAGCGGGGGTCAGCTTTCCAGCAGTGACGACAGTCGGTTGGAAGACGTTGGTCTCGCTGTCTCCCTTCTCAAAGGGAGCCAGCGCGAGAGCGATCTCAAGGGCTCGGCTGGCCTGCGGAGTCACAATCAACACCGGAGTCGGCGGCCCCGCAAACGCCGTGAAGTGTCGCACGTTGTCGGCGGCCAATGGGTCGCTGCGGTCGATCTGCACCACGCCGTGAACCACCGGACCAGTCAAGCCCTTGAGCCGGGGGAAGTCGACTTTCACGGTCGTGTTCGGCGTCAGCTTCACCCGCGCCTCACCGCGCGGGACCAGCTGTTCTTTGGCATCGAGGATGGCCAGCTTGAGCGTCACCTCCTCGGTGATGCCGGTGCTGGCGACCGTGGCTTGCACATCGAGGCTGCCGCCGACGGAGATCCGTTCGCGGGAGAGTCCGATCTGCGTAATGCCCGCGTTCTGAGGTTGCTCTTCCCCGACATCGATCAGGTAGACATCCACATCCTTGTGGCGTTCGAGATCAGCCTTCAACGTCTGCGAAACCCCCGCGCTCCACGCCGATTTCGCGAGGTCGGTCAGGATGTAGATGCGGCGGATGTATCGGTCGCGACGGACGTCTTCGGCGATGTCCCCTTGCTCTTCCAAAGTCCGGCGGCGGTCGTCGGCTTGAGCTTGCAGCGCGGACCGCAAACGCTCATTGAGGGCGAGCGCCACCGGGCGTGGTTCGAGGGCATCGATGCGGGTCTGAGCCGTACTCATTGTCGACTGAAAGATGATCGGATTGTCGCCCGCACAGTCCGCAATTGCCACGCGGCTACTCGCCGGGAGATCGCCCAAATGGTTCTTGGCCATCGTCTTCGCCAGATCGAGCCGCGTCTTTCCCTCCTGTGTGTACGACGTACTCTGACTCGTATCAAACAGACACACAGCGGCGACCGGCAGGTCGAGGGCTGCCATTGGGCGCGGGTCTTTGATCTCCCCCATCACCCGCCGCTGGTAAGGCCAACCGACACAGAGCAGCAAGAGAGCCAGCACCGCCGTCGTCGTCCAGACGCGCGCCTTGGACCGGCGATCAATCAAGTCGGGCTTAGCGACTCCCTGCTTCCGCCAGCGATGCAGCAGCGCGTAATACGTCCCCATCCCCGCTGCGATAATCGCCGTGAGTACGCCCCACTCCAGCCCGCTGAAACTGTAGTTCGCGGGAGGCAGCGAAGGCCGCGTCAAGGCGAACACCAACAGCCCGAGCACTCCCATCCGCAGCAGCAGCAACCACCAATGCCGCAGCCGAAACCGCCGCGAGTTCTGCTTCTGCCGCGACTGAATCAGCCTGAGCGCTGGGAAGATCACGCGCTTCGGCTTCTGCTTCATCAAGAAATGCAGAATCACCGGCAAGGCTGCCAGTCCGAGGCCATAGATGAGTGCAGGATGCAGGAGAGACATAACAAGACGCAGAAGGAGCAGTTCCAGACTCACCGCAATCTAACTGGTCTGGCGATTGACAGCGACTGAAAGCGGGGAATGTTATATTGACCGTGTGTGCGTCCCCATCGTCGGTGGCCTGAGATCGTCTCGACGATTCGACAAAACATCGTCTGCTGGCGAGGGGGAATGAGAGGGGCCTCACGCGAAGGCGCGAAGACGAGGAAAGCCTGTCTCCTTCGCGCCTTCGCGCCTTCGCGCCTTCGCGTGAGGAATTCCTGCACCCCAGCCCCCCCTCCCTCCCCCGGACATCCTGGGAACCTCGGAGGGTTTCTGTCACCGACGTTTGGGATGCACACATGTATTGACCTTGATCGCAACTCGCGGGAGGCTTGCATTCCCGGCCCATCGCGTGTACACGTGTTCAAGCTCATCGTCCATGCCTCACACACCCCAACCTTCTGCACTCAGTATGGCCAAAAAGTCGACCTCCGTCCCCCAGTTGCCCCCTGTGCCATTGGCCGAATCCCCGGACGATCAGCGACTGTTGGCGGCGCTGCAGACGCATTGGGGGTATGACCAGTTTCGTCCTCTACAGAAAGAGGCGATGCTCAGTGTCATACAAGGTGAGGACTCACTGGTCGTGCTGCCGACCGGCGGCGGGAAGTCGCTCTGCTACCAGGCCCCCGCGGTCTGCATGGACGGCGTGGCGGTCGTGATCTCTCCGCTGATCTCACTGATGAAGGATCAGGTCGACGCCCTGCGGTCGAACGGTGTCCCCTCCGCGTTCATCAACAGCACACTCACCGCCCAGGAGAAGCGGGACATCGCAGCTGACCTCGATGCGAAGCGACTCAAACTGATCTATCTGGCCCCCGAGGGACTCGACTCGGAACGGTTAATTAAGCGGCTACGGGATGCGGGCGTCAGCTTCTTTGCCATCGACGAGGCGCACTGCGTCAGTCACTGGGGCCACGACTTCCGCCCGCACTACCGCCAGCTGAAGTTCTTGCGCGAGCAGTTCCCGAATGTCGGCATCCATGCCTTCACCGCCACGGCCAATGAACGAGTCCGCGACGACATCATCGAACAGCTGTCGCTGCGCAAGCCGCAGGTCCTGGTCGGCAGCTTCGACCGGCCCAACCTGACCTACCGCGTGGAGCGTCGCAACAAACTCCCCAGCCAGATCAGCGCCATCATGGAGCGGCACAAGGATCAGGCGGGGATCATCTACTGCATCAGTCGCAAGGAGGTCGAGACGGTCAGTGCCCAGCTGAACGAGATGGGCTACAAGACCCGCCCTTACCACGCTGGCTTGTCGGATGAGGACCGCCAGAAGCACCAGGAGCAGTTCATCCGCGACGAGATCCAGACGATTGTCGCGACCGTGGCGTTCGGCATGGGAATCGACAAGCCGGATGTCAGGTACGTCATCCATGCGGGGATCCCGAAATCGATCGAACACTACCAGCAGGAAACCGGTCGCGCGGGCCGCGATGGCCTCGAAGCCGAGTGCTGGCTGTTCCTGAGCGGCAAAGACTTGCAGACCTGGAAGTACATTTTCAAGGATCAACCGGAGGCAGTCCGCAAAGCTTCGGAGCGTTCACTCTTGTCGATGCTCGACTACGCCGATGGAGTCGTCTGCCGCCATCGGGCCTTGGTTCAGCACTTCGGCCAAGACCTCCCCGCCGACTGCGGCGACAGCTGTGACCTCTGTCGAGGCGAGGTGACGTTCGTGGAGCATCCGCTGCCGGCAGCGCAGAAGATTCTCTCCTCGATCCATCGACAAGGGGAACGCTTTGGCGGGGAGTACACCGCCCGCGTGCTGACCGGGAACAGTGATGACCGCGTGACACGCAATGGGCACGAGAAGCTCAGCACGTATGGGTTGCTGAAAGACCAGACGATCAGCGTGGTCCAAGACTGGATTGGCGACCTGCTGCGGCAAGGATTTCTGGAACGCGATGGCGAGTATCAGACCCTGACGATCACTCCCTTGGGGCGCAAGCTGCTCAAGAGCGAAGGGACTGTCCGGTTGCGAATCGCGGTCTCGGATCAACCCGAGACCCCCGAATACCAGCGTGCCGGTTCTGGACGAACGCGCCGACCGGAGAAGACCGATTCGATGGAGGGCGTCGACGCCGGGCTGTTCGAGGAGCTGAAGCATGTGCGGCTGGAACTGGCCCGCGAGCGCGAAGTGCCGCCGTATATGATCTTCGGGGACTCGGCGTTACGCGAGATGGCCCGCCTGCGTCCTACCGACGAGGATGGATTCCGCAGCGTGCGCGGAGTGGGCGACAAGAAGTGTGCGGACTTCGGCGAGGCGTTCCTCGAAGCGATCGCGACCTATTGCGAGGAGAACGAAGTCACGACCGACATCGCCCCCGCCACACCCGCCCCGGTACGCAGCCCTTCGCTCACCCGCGAAGCCGCCAGCAGTTCCGCCCTCAAGGTCTTCCCGATGTTCGAAGCGGGGTCCAGCATCTCCGAAGTCGTCGAGAATACCGGCCGCGCGCTCTCAACCGTGCAAGGTTATCTCGGTGAGTTCCTGCGCTCGCGCAAGATCACCGACCCGACTCCCTGGGTCGATACAGCCACCGCCGCCCGTGTGGTGACCGCGTGTGAGGAACTCGGTTCCTCCGACCGCCTGACTCCGCTGTTTGAGCACCTCGGCGGGACGGTGAACTATGAGACACTCCGGATCGTCGTGACCTGCCTGCGGAATCAAGCAGCCGATTGAGGAGTATTTTCAACTGCCCGCCTTCGCCCATCAGCATCACCAACCCGAAGCGTCAGCGAGGGCCGAGCGTAGCGAGGACTGCTTCCAAATCGCGAGGGTGCTACTGGCGAGGGCTTTGACTCGCCAGTGGCTGGTGATCGATCGCAAACACTGGCGGCCCAAAGCGACCGCCAGTGGCACCCAATTCACCCCTCATGGGAAGGTCGGGTTTTCGTCGACAGTGCCACCCGTCCGATGTCAGTCCCACCCCGCCATTCTTTATCTCGGCCTACTTCTTCTTTTTTTGGGGTTTGGCTTCGAGACGCTCAATGCCTTGTTTGGCTTCTTCGTCTCCTCTCTCGGCGCTCTTCTTGTACCACTCGATGGCTTTGGCGCGGTTCTTGGGCACGCCGGTACCGTTTTCGTAGCGCTTACCCATGTCGCGCATTGCTTCGATGTGTTCCATTTCCGCAGCCTTGGTACGCCACTCGACGGCTTTCGCGTCGTCCTTGTTGCCGCTGTCGCTATTCTGGTACAGATCGGCGAGCCAGACCATGGCAAAGACATTGCCGTCCTCGGCGGCTGGGGTCAGGATCTCGATCGCTTTGGGTTCATCCTTGCGGACGCCGTCGCCAACAGAGAGTCGATAACCCTCAATTCCTGACTTGGCGTGGATGTCCCCGAACTGGGCGGCCCTGGTGAACCACTTGGTCCCTTTTGGCTCATCCTGGGCGACGCCTTCTCCTTGAAAATTCATCTCGAACAACAAACGCATGGCTTCGGAATGCCCTCGTTCTGCGGCCTTGGTGAGCCAAGTGGCCGCCTTGAGCGGATCTTTTTCGACTTCGGATCCATTGCGATACATCTCGCCTAAACGGTACTGCGCAAAGATGTTCCCCTGTTCGGCCACCTTGGTAAGCCACTCGATCCCCTTTGGTACGTCCTTGGCGACGCCTTCTCCTTTAAAATACATCTCGGCCAAGTCACGCATGGCCACCGGATGCTCCCGTTCCGCCGCCTTGGTAAGCCACATCGCAGCTTTGAGCGGATCCTTGTCGATCCCAGAACCCTGGCGATAGATTGTGCCTAGTAAAAACTCACTGTTGCAGTGGCATTTGTCTGCGCTCTTCGTTAGCCACTCGATCGCTTTATTTGTATCGCGGGCGACTCCTCGGCCATAAAGATAGGCATCTCCCAGAGAGTGCATCGCAAGTGGATCCCCATGCTTGGCCGCAATCGTGAAGTACTCGACGCCGCGGGCTTCGTCCTTAACATCACCTAAGCCGAGAGAATAGATAGTTCCTAGAAAAACGATCGCTTCCAGATGCTGCATCGTGGCAGCCTTTTCAAATAATTCGACCGCGCGTTTTCGGTCCGTCGGAATGCCCCGTCCATGGAACGCCATCCAACCCAATTGATATTGGGCTTTGGGGAATCCTTTGTCGGCGGATTTGGTGATCAGTTCCACAGCTTTTTCCATGTCGTGCTCGACGCCCTCGCCAGCAAAATAATACCATCCTTGATCATAAATGGCTGAAGGTAAGCCATGGTCGGCCGCCTTGACAGTCAGTTCGAGGCCCTTGGCCACGTCGCGCGTGACGTCGATACCATAGAAATAGGCATATCCCAATTCCGCTGTCGCGCCGATGTGTCCCTGAGCGATCGCTTTGAGTAAGAGATCTTCGCTGCGCTTGACATTCTTGTGGACGACAATTCCTTTCAGCGACAGGTTGGCGAAGACATACTGCGCATCGGCATTCCCCGCCTCGA